>JAPVWO010000137.1 GCA_027493375.1 Candidatus Multivorans thiocomprendens
GTGGCGCCGTCGTCACGGCTGACGTGGATGCGGCCGTCGTCGCTGCCCGCCCAGATCTCGCCCGCCGTACGCGGCGATTCGGCGAGCGCGAAGATCGTGTTGTAGACCTCGACGCCGGTGTGGTCGTGCTGGACGGGTCCGCCGGGCACTCCCTGCTTCTCGTCGTCGTCGGTCGTCAGGTCGGGCGAGATCGTCTCCCACGTCCAGCCGCCGTCGCGGGTGCGGTGGACGTAGTTCGACGTGTGGTAGACGACGTCGGGATCGTGCCGGGAGATGAGGATCGGCGCGTTCCACTGGAAGCGGTAGCGCAGGTCGCGCGGCGCCGTGCCGTCCTGCATCTGGGGGTACAGGATCATGTTGCGGGCGATGCCGCTGCGGTGGTCGTAGCGGTCGATCCGGCCCAGGTAGTTGCCCGAATAGACGAGATGGGGCTGCTCGGGGTGGACGGCGATGTGCCCGCTCTCGGCGCCGGCCACCGAGTGCCAGTGCTGGGTCGCCGTGAGCTCGGGCATGGGGCGCGACGGCACCGAGATCGTGCTGTTGTCCTGCTGGGCGCCGTAGATCCGGTAGGGGAACTGGTTGTCGACGGTGACCCGGTAGAACTCGGCCGTCGGCTGGTTGTTCTGGGTGGACCAGGAGCGGCCGCCGTCGACACTCACGTTGGCGCCGCCGTCGTTCCCCTGCACCATGATGTGGGGGTGCTCCGGGTTGATCCAGAGGTCGTGGTTGTCGGCGTGCGGCGTGCCGACCCGTTCCCATGTGGCCCCGGCGTCGACGGAACGGAAGAAGCGAACGTTCGAGCCCCAGACCGTGTTCGGATCGGCCGCGTCGGCGTCGATGTGGCTGTAGTACCAGCCGCGGGTGAGCAGTTCCGGCTCGTCGCTCACCTTCTTCCATGTGTCGCCGTGGTCCTCGGAGCGGAAGATGCCGCCGCGGCCTTCCGCCGCGGTGATGATCGTCCACAGACGGCCGCGCCTGGCCGGCGACGCGGAAACGCCGATCCGGCCGAGGACCCCGGTGGGCAGGCCGCCCTCGAGCTGCTCCCAGGTGTCGCCGCCGTCCGTGGAGCGGAACAGGCCGCCCTCGTCGCTGCCGTCGATCAGGGTCCAGGGCTTGCGCTCGACCCGCCAGGCGGCGGCGTAGAGGACGCGCGGATTGAACGGGTCGAGCTCCAGGTCGGCGATCCCGGCGTCGTCGGAGACGTAGAGCACCTGCTCCCAGGTGTCGCCGCCGTCCGTAGAGCGGTACACGCCCCGCTCCGGGTTGCTGCCGAAGATCTGGCCGAGCACGCCGACCCAGAGCACGTTCGGGTCGTTCGGATGCACCTCGACCTTGCTGATGGCGCCGGCCCGCGGCAAGCCGATGTGCCGCCAGCTCCCGCCCGCGTCGATCGAGCGGTACACGCCGTCGCCGATCGACACGTTGCCGCGGGGCTGGGCCGATCCCATCCCCACGTAGATCACGTTGGGATCGCTCGGCGCCACGGTCACCGCGCCGACCGAGCCGGCCCGGAAGTAGTCGTCGCTCAGGTTCTCCCAGGAGATGCCAGCGTTCGTCGTTCGCCAGACGCCGCCGCCGGTGGAGCCCATGTAGAAGGTGTGCGGGTGAGACACATGGCCGGCGACGGCGGTGACCCGGCCGCCGCGGCTGGGGCCGACAAGCCGGAACTCGATTCCCTCAAAGGGGTCGGCTTCTTCCTGGCTCCAGGTCGGACCGGCTGTGGCGGCGGTTACCGCGAGCGCAAGGATGGCTGATGGGCGGCGGAGCAACATGGCTGCCGAGTCTATGAACTCGCGTCGAGTGACGCAGCGGCGAGAAGTACGGGCGCGGTCCTGCTGCTAGATTCCGGGCCGTCGTGACCGCACAGCGCGCCGAGCGGCCGGCGCTCGTCATCTATACCGATGGCGGCGCCAGCCCGAACCCCGGGCCAGGCGGCTGGGCGGCGGTGATTCTCCAGCCGGGCGGCGCCCCCCGGGAACTCGCGGGCGGCGCACCCAGCACCACGAACAACCGCATGGAACTTCAGGCGGCGATCTCCGCTCTCACCGACCTCTCGGAACCGAGCGCGGTCGATCTCTACACGGATTCCCAGTACGTCCGGCGGGGAATCACCTCCTGGCTCGCGCGCTGGCGGGCTCAGGGCTGGCGTCGTCGCGATGGCGGCGCGGTCAAGAACGTCGACCTGTGGCGGCGTCTGGAGGGCCTGAACCGCCGCCACCGCGTCCACTGGCACTGGGTCAAGGGTCATGCCGGCAACGAGTGGAACGAGCGGGTGGACGAGCTGGCCAGCGCCGAAATCGCGGCCCGGGGGGGCGGCGCTGCCGCCGAGCCGGATTCCGAAGAAGCCGTGCCGCCGGACAGTGCGCGGATCTTCCTCAAGGTGCGTTGCGTGGGCCACCGCGGCGCGTGGGTTGCCGAGTTGGTCACGCCGGAGGGAACCGCCGAGTACTCCGGCGAGGCCGCGGGCACGACCCCGAACCGACTCGAGCTCGAGTGCGTGCTGGAGTTGCTCGGCGGCTTGCCCGCTGGGCAGCCGGCTGCTGTCTACACCGCCAACGACTACGTCAGGCGCGGCGCGGCGCTCTGGATCCATGCCTGGAAGCGGAACCGGTGGCGGACCAGGAGCGGCGGGCCGGTCAAGAACGCGGAGCTGTGGCACCGACTCGACCGCCAGCTCGATGAGCGGCGCGTGCAGTGGCCCGGGCCGACGGGCGATGCGGGGGAGCGGCTCAAGGAGCTGAAGGAGCGGGTGCGCGAGCTGTTCTGATGCCGGTTGCCCCGGGCCTCCACGCCTTGGGGCCGGAGAGACCCGGCGCGCGACGATCCGGCGCAACCCGTTCCGGCGTTGCCCGCCGCTCTACCGGCAGGGAAAGGCCGCGGCGTCGCTTCTTGGTCGGGCGGTCTTGCCGGCTTGGTTGCGGTGCGTCCAGACGCTGCCGTCGGGCTGGGTGACGACGAGGTTGAAGGCGAGGTCGGTGACGGGGGCGGCGAAGACCCACCGGTGTCCGTTGACGGCGCAGCCGTCGAGGACCTTGACCAGGACCTCGGCGTTGTCCCGGTCGAAGAAGTAGAGCAGGGCGGTGGAGCGTCTCGGCAGGCCCCAGTCGCTGGCCTGGCGGACGCTGCCGTCGGGCAGGGCGAAGCACATGTCGACGCGGTGGCCGTTCTCGAGGACGACGCCGGGCCCGGTCGGTTCGCAGACCGGAGCGGCGCCGGTGCCGCTCGGACCGGACGGGTCGAAAGCAAGTGACGCGTCGGCGTGCCCGGGACCGGTCCCGCCACCGGCGGCGGCCGGCCCCCGGGCTTCGCGGGCCCCGCGGGAGTCGCGGCGGGGCGTTGCGCCGTCGGCGCTTCCCGGAACTCGGCCGCCCGTGTCTCCCGCGTAGGCGGTTCCGGACGCGGAGGCGGCGGCCGCCGACTCTTCCGGTTGGCAGGGAAAGGCGGCGGTGTCGCTTCTCGGCTCGGCGGTCAGACCCTTCGGGTTGCGGTGGACGAAGCGGCGGCCGGTGGCGCGCTCGACGATCTCGAGGTTGAAGGCGAGGTCGGTGACGGGGGCGACGAAGACCCAACGATGCCCGTTGACGGCGCAGCCGTCGAGGACCTTGACCAGGACCTCGACGTTGTCCCGGTCGAAGAAGTAGAGCAGGCCGGAAGCGGAGGCTTCCAGGTGGTAGTTGGAGGCGTCCATCCGGGCACCGGAAGGCGTCTCGAAGCACGCGCGGACGTCGTAGCCGCCGCCGAGAGCGGCGACCGTCTCGTCCGCGGCGCAGCCGGTCATGCTCCCGGCCGGCGGCGGCTACGAC
>JAPVWO010000138.1 GCA_027493375.1 Candidatus Multivorans thiocomprendens
CTGCGGGTCGACGACCGCGGCATCGGCGGTTCAACCGGCAGCACCTGGCAGTCGACATCCCGGGACAAGGCGAACGACGTTCTCTTCGGCGTGCGTTTCCTGCGCGGTCACGACCGGATCGACCCGGAGCGCGTCGGCCTGATCGGCATCTCCGAGGGCGGTCTCGTGGCCCCGCTGGCGCTCAACCGGGTCGAGCCCGGCACGATCGCGTACGCCGTCCTGCTGGCCGGACCGGGGGTGCCCGGCGGCGACCTGCTGCGCCAGCAGCTCCGGAGAATCGCGGCGGCGGACGGCGCCCCGGCGGAGATGATCGAGGAACTCGCCGCCCTTCAGGACAAGGGACTCCAGATCATCGCCTCCGACATGCCTCGCGCAGAGGCGGAAGCCGCTCTGCGACAGGTCGCGGAGGAGCAGATGGCGGCCTCGCCCGAGACCGCCCAACTCAGCGGCGAGGACCTGGAAGCCGCCCTGTCCGCGGCGGTCGATACGAACCTCAGTCCCTGGTTCCGGTTCTTCATCCGCTACGACCCGCGGCCCGCCCTGGGCGGGCTCGCCGTGCCGACGCTGGCCCTGTTCGGCGGCAAGGACACCCAGGTAGACGCGGATCAGAACCAGTCCGCCATGGAAGCCGCGTTCGCCGGCGCCGGCAACCGGGACATCACCGTGCGCCGCTTTCCCGAGATGAACCACCTGTTCCAGACCGCCGGCACTGGATCGCCCAACGAGTACGCACAGATCGAAGAGACGATGGCGCCCGAAGTCCTCGATCTGATTGGAAGCTGGATCGCCGAGCGCTTCGTCGACTGAGCGCCGCCGCGATCGAGGGCACCTGACCGGCCGGCCGGTAGATTAGACTCCCGGTTCGTTGGCCCGTGCGGCCTGCAGTGCCCCATGGCGACAAGAGGGGCGGTCAAAGATGCCGAAGATCACCTACATCGACCAGGACGGCGGCTCGCGCGAGGTTGAGGCGCCGGTCGGAGACTCCGTCATGGAGTGCGCGGTCGACAACGACGTCGACGGCATCGTCGCGGCCTGCGGCGGCAACTGCTCCTGCAGCACCTGCCACGTCTACATCGACGAGGCCTGGGTCGAGGCGGTCGGTCCTTGCCACGACGAGGAGGAGTTCACGCTGGAGTTCGGCATCGACGTGCGCCCCACGAGCCGTCTGAGCTGCCAGATCGAAGTGACCGAAGAACTGGACGGCCTGGTCGTCCATCTGCCCGCCGAACAGGCGGAGTAGATCCGCCCCCAAGGGAGGAACCACGCCATGACCCTCGAACTCACCTTCCTCGGCCACTCCGGCTTCCTGATGAGCGACGGCGACCACGCGCTCGCGGTCGATCCCTTTCTCACCGGCAATCCGGTGGCGACGATGGCGGCCGGAGACGTCAAGTGCGACGCCATCGCCCTGACCCACGGCCACGCGGACCACTTCGGCGACACCCTGGCCATCGCGCAAGCCAACAACGCGAACGTGATCGCCGCGTTCGAGATGTGCAACTACCTGCAGGAGCAGGGGCACGAGAACGTGAACCCCGGCAACCCCGGTGGCAAGATCGACACCGGGTTCGGCTGGATCGCTTTCACCCACGCCTTTCACTCCTCGTCCTTCGAAGGGCAGTACATGGGAATGCCCTGCGGACTCGTCGTCCACATGGGCGGCAGGACCGTCTACCACTGCGGCGACACGGGGCTCTTCGGCGACATGAAGCTGATCGGCGAGATCTACCGGCCGGACGCCGCCTGCGTGCCGATCGGCGACCGCTTCACGATGGGTCCGGAGCTGGCGACCAAGGCGGCCGAGCTGATCGGCGCGCCGGTCGCGATCCCGATCCACTACGACACGTGGCCCCCGATCGCGCAGGATCCCGCCGATTTCGCCCCGGCCGGCGCAGAAGTCAGGGTGATGGCGCCGGGCGATACGCTCGCCATCTGACCGCGGATGCCCTTCGCCGCGGTCGCGCCAATCGTGACCCGGTCGCAACAAGCAACGCAGCGTTCCGTAACAGGAAGCTGAGGACGCCATGCTCGTGTTCGACCATGTCAGCAAGTCCTTCGGCGACCTGCGCGCGGTCGACGACCTGTCCTTCGAAGTGGAGGCCGGCGAAGTGTTCGGGCTGCTGGGTCCGAACGGCGCCGGCAAGACGACGGCGATCAACATGGCGGTCGGTCTGCTCGAACCGGACGAAGGGGTGGTCCGCTTCGCGGACGAGGCCTTCGACCGGAACCCACGCGACGCGGAGAATCGGAGATCGCTGGGCCTGGCGCCGCAGTCCATCGCTCTCTACGAGCAGATCGGCGGCGCCGACAACCTGCGTTTCTTCGGCCGCCTGCACGGTCTGCGGGGGTCCGACCTGGAGGAGCGCGTCGTCGCCTGCCTCGACTTCGCCGATCTGACGGACGTCGGAAAGAAGGTCGTCTCCAAGTACTCCGGAGGCATGAAGCGGCGGCTCAACCTGGCGGTCGCGATCATCCACGATCCGGAACTTGTCCTGCTCGACGAACCGACGGTAGGCGTCGATCCCCAGTCGAGGAACGCGATCTTCGAGCGCGTCGAACAGCTCAGGGACGGAGGCAAGCAGGTCGTCTACACCACCCACTACATGGAAGAGGCCCAGCGTCTCTGCGACCGGGTCGCGATCATCGACCGGGGCCGACTGATGGCGCTCGACACGGTGCCGGCATTGATCGGGGCGCACGGCGGCCCCGGCAACCTCGTCGTCAGGACCGGCGAAGGCGAGTCTCGCCACGAAACGACCGATCCGCTCGGAACGCTCGCTGAACTTCAGGCCCGGCAGGCGGTGGATCATTTCCAGTACCTCCCGCCGGACCTCGAGACGGTGTTCCTCAACCTCACCGGCCGTGCGCTCCGCGACTAGCAGCACGCGAGGAGAACAGCCGTGAACAAGATCGTCGCCATGGCCGCGAAGGACATCCACATCCTCTTCCGGGACAAGCTGGGCTTCTTTTTCACCGTCTTCTTCCCGCTGATGATGGCGATTTTCTTCGGCGCCATGTTCGCCGGCCTGAGCCGCGGGCCCGCGAACGTTCCGATCGCCCTTGTCGACCAGGACCGGACTTCCGCCTCGGAGCGCTTCATCGAACGGCTCGGGCAAGCCTCCGGGCTCGCTGTCGAACAGATTCCCCGCGAGGAGGCCCTGGAGCAGGTGCGGCGGGGCCGGACGGCCGTCCTGGTCACCTTGACGCCCGGGTTCGGAGCCGCCCTGGACAATCCCTTCGTGACGACGCCCGAAGTCGAGATGACCGTCGATCCCACGCAGTTCGCCGTGGCCGGGATGGTCCGGGGCGTCCTGCTGGAGGCGGCCGGGGCCGAGCTGCAGGACCTGATGTCGGATCCGGCCCGCCTGGGCGCCGCGAACAGCCAGAACAGCTTGTTCTTCGAGAGTCTGCCGCCCTCCAGCGCCCGCGACGACATGCTGACGTTCCTCGATCTGTCGCCGCGCGTTTCGTCGCTGATCGACGAAATGGGCCTGGGCGCCGCGACCGGCGGAAACCAGGGCTTCTTCGGCCCACCGCTCGAGATCGCGCAGACGGAGGTCCAGGCTGAGCGCCCGGGTCCGACGAACTCCTATGCCACATCCTTCGCGCAGGCGATGCTCTGGACGCTGATCGGCGGCTCGGTGTCCTTCAGCATGTCGATCGCCATCGAACGGAGCCGCGGCACGCTGATGCGACTGCTCGTGGCGCCGGTCACGGCCCGTCACCTCCTCGCGGCCAAGGGGCTGGCCTGCCTCGGAGCGACGCTGTTCGCGAGCTCGGCGCTGATCACCCTGGGGATCACCGTGTTCGACGTCAGGCCCACGTCCTATCCGCTGCTGGTGCTGGCTCTTCTCTGCGGCTCGATCTGCTTCTGCGGCATCATGATGGCCTTGAGCGTCATCGGTGGCACGGAGCAGGCGGCCGCCGGCATCGGCTGGGGCCTCTCACTTCCGCTCTCCATGCTGGGCGGCGGCATGGTGCCGCTGTTCCTGATGCCGGAGTGGATGCAGCGCCTCGCCAACATCAGCCCGATGAAGTGGACGCTGATGGCCTACGAGGGCGCGATCTGGCGCGGTTTCACGCTGAACGAGATGCTGCCGCCGTGCGCCGTGCTGGTGGCCATCGGCGTTATCGCCTTCACGCTCGGCGCCAGGCGCCTGCGCTGGGACACGGGCTGAACTCTTGGCCGGCCCCCTGCTCGTCATCGGCTCGGTCAACTACGACCTGATCTTCCGGCATGCTCGCCTGCCCCAGGCCGGCGAGACGATCTCCGGCACCGAGCTGTTCGAGTCCTGCGGCGGCAAGGGCGCGAACCAGGCGGTGGCCGCCGTGCGTTGCCGCGGCCACCTCGGCAACGCCGCACCGCCCGTTCTCTTCGGCGGCGCGGTCGGCAACGACGCCCACGCCGCAGCCCAACGGCGCGTCTTCGAAGAAGACGAACTCGACACACGCTATCTCCTCGTCCTCGACGACTGCCACACGGGACTCTCAGCCGTGTGGGTCGAGGCCGCCACCGGCGACAACCGGATCATGAACTCGCCGGGGGCGAACAGCCGGCTGACCGCGGACGCCCTGGCCGCGGCGCCCATCGAGGAGGCGGGGCTGCTGCTGATCCAGAACGAAACCCCGGCGGACGGTGTCCGAAGCGCGATCGAACGAGCGCACGGCGCGAACGTACCGGTAATCTGGAACCCGGCGCCAATCGACGCGGGGAGCGATCCCGGCATCGACCCGGGGCAGATCGCCTGGGTAACGCCGAACGAGGTCGAGTGCGCGGTGCTGCTCGGCCGCCCGGGCGAGCGAATCGATGCAGCCAGCTCCGCCGACGCGGCATCGGAGCTGCTGGACCTCGGCTACCGCGGCGCCGCTCTCACCCTGGGCCCGGCCGGCGTCATGTTGGCCCAACCCGGATCAGCACCCACGCTCGTTCCCGCGCCGAAGGTCGACGCGATCGACACGACGGGCGCCGGCGACGCCTTCAACGGCGCCTTCGCCGCCGCCCTGCTGGGCTCGGCCGACAGCCGCAAGGCCGCCCTGTTCGGCGTCCGCTACGCCAGCGACTCGGTGACGCGCCGCGGCACGCAGACTTCCTTCGCCCGCTGGTAGCGTCTCCGCGTGGCCGGCGGATCCTCCACCAAGCTAGCCCTGCTCGGCGGCCCTCCGGTCCGCGGCAAGGCGTGGCCCCAATGGCCGGCGCGCGGCGCCGAAGAGGAACGGGCTCTGATCGCGGCTCTCCGGGACGGCGACTGGGGCGGCTTCCCGCTGCCGAACGAACGCTCTGCAACCTTCGCCGCCGCCTTCGCCGAACGCCACGACTGCAAACACGCCCTTTGCGTGGCGAACGGCACCGTCTCGCTCGAGGTCGCGCTTCAGGCGATGGGCGTCGAACCCGGCGCCGAGGTCATCGTGCCCGCCTACACCTTCGAGGCGACCGCCTCGGCGGCCCTGTTCGCAGGCTGCGTGCCGGTGTTCGCCGACATCGACCCGGACACATGGTGCATCGAGGTCGAGGCGGCAGCGAGCCTGGTCACCGAGCGCACCAAGGCGATCGTGCCCGTGCACCTGGCGATGACCGTCGCCGACCTGGACGCGATCGGAGAGCTCGCCGCAAGGCATGGACTCGCCGTGCTCGAGGACTGCGCCCACGCCCACGGCGCCCGCTGGCGCGGTCGCGGCGTCGGCTCCTGGGGCGACGCCGGCTCCTTCAGCTTCCAGACCTCGAAGCTGATGACGGCCGGCGAGGGCGGCATCGTGACGACCTCGGACGAGACGATTCTCGACCGCCTCCAGGCCCTCGTGAACTGTGGCCGCCAGCGCCCTGGCGTCGCGGAGCCGGCAGCGGACATCGGCCACAACTACCGGATGACCGACCTTCAAGCCGCGATCCTCGAGGTCCAGCTTGGTCGGCTCGACCGCCAGCACGAGATCCGCGCCGCCAATGCCCGTCGCCTGCGGGCCACGATCGAGGACATCGACGGACTCACCAACCTCCGGATCGACGACCGGGTAACGACCCAGGCCATCTACCAGTTCGTCTTCCGCTTCGACAGCGAGGCCTTCGCCGGCCTTGACCGCGACACCTTCGTTGCCGCGCTGGCGGCCGAGGGGGTGCCGGCCGACGGCCGCTTCTACGAGTCGCTGCCCGTGAGCGAGCTGCTCCGCCCCGACCCGGCCCGCTACCCGGCCTGGAGCGAGGCACTCGCACGAAGGCCCGCCGCCGACTGCCCCAACGCCGAGCGCCTCGCCTACCGGGAGTCCGTCTGGCTCCCCCACCAACTCCTCCTGGGCACCGAGTCCAACGTCGACGACATCGTCGAAGCCGTGCTCAAGGTGCAGCGCGCCGCAGCCGACCTCGCCGGGCTCGAGACCGCAGAGGTCGAGCGCCTACGACGGGCGAGATCGGCCCGCTAGCGCTAGAAGCGCCCCCCCCACTTACTCACGCCAGCTTCGACTACGCGCTCAAGCCACTCTCTGAATCGCTCCTCGCGCTTCGCACGAGCAGCGCGGTCATCGCGGACGAACCCGCCCGAGCCAGCAAACCCAAAGTTGAACGGCTTGTCGGAGACCACATTGGTCCACCAGCCCGAGGACCCGTCGCCACCCTCTGCCTTGCCAGTAAGGAACGCCGTCGCCGCGTGAAGCTCCGCAGCGCGGCCGACCGCGTGGAAGGAGATGACCAGCCTCGCATCGGCAGCCCTCCGCTCGGGGAGACCAAGCTGCAGCGACGTCCACCGCCTCGGTTGGTCGAGCTGGGCGAAGTACTCGTGCTTCTTCGCCGTCTCCACGATCTGGTGGTACCACCACGTCTCCCTGCCTTCGTCGTCGAACGCGTTCGTCTCAATCTCCACACCTTCCTCTGCAAAGCGATGGTGCAGCCAAGCCGCCAGAACCTCCGGTGCGTCGCGCAGGCGCTCCTCGTGGACCCGGTGCCAATCGAACAGCCGCTCGAGCTCCTCCTGAACGAACTCGGGCGGGCAGTACTCGTGAATCGAACCGTCCGGGCGCTTCGGGTTGTTGGGCTGGCGCTTCCATTGCCCCTTGAGCAGGTCGACCTGCACCGAGTTGCCGAACTGATCGAGCGCCTCGCACCTCTCCTGGCTCAGGGTGAGGCGCTGATGCAACTCCTTCAGGTAGGAGGTCGTCAAGTCCCGCCGACCGCCGACCACGTCCATCACCATCTCCAGCGCCTCGCGTTGGTCGGTGATCAATGCCCTCGCGTCCCAGGAGATCTTGCCCCGTGCGTGAAACTGCCCCAGAGCCTCCATTCCGGCCTTGGCGATCTGGACGGTGATGCCGCGGTCAGCAGTGTAGAGACGCTCGATCAGTCCCGTTTCGATTGCCCAGTGGAGAGCAAGTTCTTCCTGGAACTTCCGTATCTTCTGCTCATCGCGGATCAATCGACGATCGCTGACCCACTGTTCATGAACGGCGTGAAGGTCCTCCCGGCAGAGCTCCTCCCAGTCCTCCGGGAGGTCCTCGATCGGCGCCCAGCGATGGGAGACCTCAGCTTCATGTACCTCTTGTTCCTGCACCTGGTACCTCCCCCCTGGCGCCCGAATCCTAACGACCGACGCCTCTCCCGCGCTCCGCGCCAGTTGCCCCGCGTGCTCCATGCCGACGAGATGCACAATCTGAAAGTAGAACCTTCAAATTGCTCCTCGGTCCAGACTACGGTCTACCGTGAAGGCCGCCGCCCTGCTCAGCGGTTCTTGATCTCAACGGCTTCCCGACCCGGTCGACAACGCCGGCTCGACGTCGGTCAGCGAGAAGTCGTCGCCCTTGAACAGGAGCGCCAGGTCTCTCTGCCGGGCCAGGGCGTAGGGGAAGACGTCTCCTAGGTTCAGGCGAGCGGGATGACGGCCTTTCCCGAACCGCCGGTACGCTTCGACCGCGATCAGCGCCTGCTCGGCGTCGACTGGTTCGATCTCGACGAACGGGAACGCGAGAAACTCCAGCAAGGCGCGGTTCGCGCCGTCGTCTCCACTGGTCACCGCGCCCAGTTCGACCACCGAGCCGGCCGAAAGGAGGCCGCCGGCGGCGTCCGCGATCCGTTCCAGATATCGTGCCGAGTCCGGCTCCCCCAGGAGGATCGCCACGACCACCGAGGAGTCGACGACGATCACTTCGGCAGACCTCGCTCATCGTAGAGCTGCTCGAAGAGCGCCTCGGACAGAGGCCGGTCGGGATCGAGAGTCGGGTCAGCGGCAAGCAGGGCCGCGCGCAACTCGGATCCCTTCTCGCTGAACTTCGTCAACGCCTCCCGAATCTCCTCGGGGCTGCACTTTCTGAGGCCCCGTTTCTCCTCTAGCGCCTCGATGGCGCTCTCGATCACCTTCACCTTGCTGCCGCGGGCACCTCCGTGCAGGACCTTGGCGAGGTGTTCGACCCGTTCGTCGAGGTCCGGTCGGTGGGCTATGTTGATCGCCATCCTGACGTCTCCAGGGTCATCTCTCCCCGGCCTTGACGGAGATCGTAGCATCGATCGTAGCGAACGACACACCTGGCGCGGGCTAGCGCCAGACGACACGAGCGCCGCCCAGGGAGATCAGTCGCAGACCGCGCCTCAGCCGCGAAGCAGCGAGTAGCCCGCTAAGCCCAGGTCAGCGTGCTGGTGCTCTGACCGAACGACTCCGTCTCCACGCCCATCGACTGAAGGAGCGTCACGTACAGATTGCAGAGCGGAGCGTTGTGCTCGCCCTCGTGGACGATGTGCTGACCGTGGCTGAAGCCGCCGCCGGCGACCAGGATCGGCAGATCCTTCGGCTCGTGGGAGTTCGCGTTGCCCAGGTTGCTGCCGAACAGCATCGCCGTGCTGTCCAGGATCAGGGGGATCATCCGGAACATCAGCTTGATGCGCCCGATCAGATCGGAGCGCGACGGAATGTCGACCGGCGGTTCGGCGGACACCACCGGCTTCGGCTTCTGCTGCCAGGCCTTGACCTCGGCCAGGTCGAGTTCGGCCGTGCGCACCGCGTTGAAGTAGGAGTCCAGCTTCACCTGGTCGGCCAGGCTCACCCGCCGGCGCAGCGCCGAAGTCTGCGACTTGAGCCGGTCCAGGATGCTGCCGCCGTCGTTCAGGCTCTGCTTCTCCCGCTCGACCTCCTCCGGCGTCCCCTGCAGGAACAACTGCCGGAACAGGTTCGCCGGGCTGGTCTCGGCCGGCACCATGGCGCCGCTCCTGGTGTAGGACTGGCTCTGCGGAGCCGCCGTGCCGAGCACGACCGACGGAAAGCGGGTCGTGTAGCCGAGATGGTTCGCGGCCACCTGATCCATCGAGATCGTGTTCCGGAAACCGTCGAGCCCGGGCCGCCGGGCGGCCGTCAGGAAGGTGATCTCGGAGTTGTGCGGCTGGCGGCCGGTCTGCTCCTCGTGCGAGAACCCGGAGAACAGCGTGAAGTTGTCCCGGTGCTTCTCGAGCAGCGACAGATACTCGGTCGTCTCGTAGCCGGCGCCGGCCGTCTTGGGGAACCAGGCCTCCTTGTAGAGGCCGAGCGTGTTGCAGATGTTGACCATCCGCCGGGGCCCGCCAGCCGCTGCGTGCGCCAGCCTCGGGGTCATCGACTCGAGCATCGGCAGGGCGAGAGCGACGCCCGAGGCGCGCAGGAACGTGCGGCGGTCCAATGGCTGTCTCAGGTTCATCGCTACCTCGTTCTGAAGAGGTCGCTCTTCGTGACCTCGTGAATCATCGTTCTGAACGGAAAACCGTCGTCGCCGAGCTTCGCCAAGACGTCTTCTATGCCGTCCCGGTCCGCGAACTCGATCTCGGCGCCGGTCGAGTAGACGAGGAGCTGGGACACGAGGTGTCGAGCCACCTGCTCCACGTCCCTGGCCAGCAGCGCCTTGTACTCCTCGATCCCGCCGAAGGCCTCGCCGTCGGCGGTGACGCCGGAGGCGTCCACCGGTGGTCCCTGCTTGTACGGCATGGGGTACGTGAATCCATCCGGCGTCGTGCCTTCGCCGCCGGCCGCGCGGTAGTTCGTGCGGAAGCCGCCGATGACGTCGAAGGACTCGAGCGCGAAGCCCGGCGGATCGATCACCCGGTGACAACTGTTGCAGACGGGCTCGTTGCGGTGCTTCGCCAACTGCTCGCGGACGGTCACGGCGCCCCGGGTGTCCGGTTCGAGAGCCTCGACACTCTCGGGCGGAGGAGGCGCCGGCTGGCCGAGCAGGTTGGCGAGCACGAAGTTGCCGCGCGGAATCGGCGACGTGATCGTGCCGTTGGCCGTGATCTTGTGGATGCTCGCCTGGGTGATCAGGCCGCCGCGGACGCTGTCCGGCGGCAACGCCACCTTGCGCATGTGCTGTCCCTCGATCTCCGGGATGCCGTAGTGGTCGGCCAGGCGCCGGTTGAGGAACGTGAAGTCGGCGTCGATCAGGCTCCCCACGCCGTGATCCCCGTCGATCAGCTCGGCCAGGAACAGTTGGGTCTCCCTGGCCATCGCCTGCCCCAGGCGGTCGTCGTACTCGGGATAGAGCCCGGAGTCCGGGTTCGTCGCCTTCATCTCGTAGAGCCTGAACGCCTGGCCCGCGAAGTCGTGGACGAAGCGCTCCGACCTGGGATCGTCGAGCAAACGCTCCACCTGAGCCGCGAAGACCTCCGGGTCGGACAGGCTGCGGTCGCCGGCGCGGGCGAGCAGTTCATCGTCCGGCAGGCTCCGCCAGAGGAAGTAGGAAAGGCGGGACGCAAGCGCGTGATCGTCCAGCCGGCCCGGATCGCCGGTCTGGAAAAGGAAGGGCGGAGCGCTGAGCATGGCGCGGAGCGGAATGCGCACCGCTTCGATGAACGGCCGGCCGCTCTCGAGAAGCGGCTGGGCCAGACTCGCGTAAGCCTCGAGCTCATCCTCGGCGAGCGGGCGCCGGAAGGCTCGCGGCCCGAAGCCGGCGACCACGTCCACCACGTGCTCGTACGGCGCCTTCGTCAGGACGACGTCGCCGGCATCGTCGAAGTCGACGCCGGCCAGCAACTTCCGGACGCTCGGAAGCGGCCAGGATTCGAAGAGCGGACCCTCGATCACGAGCGACCGAAGCGCGATCCCCTCGCCCTTGTAGTTCTCGACGTTCCGGTCCGGGGAGTAGTAGTCGAAGTACTCGCCCGGCGGCGGATCCGCCTCGGCGAGGGAGGGAGCGAGCAGGTCGCCCGGGCGCAGGAAGGTCTCGAACCGCACCGTCCGCGGCGTTTCGCCGACCAGATCCCAGGAGGCGATCAGTTCGTCGAGCGAGGCGGCGGCCGCCTGCTTCGACCCGCGATACACGGTCAGGGTCACCGGCCCCCTGGGCTGGTACGCCCAGCCCTCGAGCGTGGCGCGATAGCGGCCGGCGTAGGGCACGTTGTAGCCCTCGGTCTGCGAGTGCATCAGGTACGTGGACCCGCCGTCGACGAACATGACGGCCGCATCGTCCAGCATCTTCGTGATCCCGCCACCCAGGATCTCCGCCTTGCTCATGTAGGTGAGGTAGGTCGAATCGCCATAGGCGATCTCGCGCCTCCCCGTGGCCGGCCGCGGCCCGATCCTGATCGCCTCGTCGAGCGCCCGGTCCGCCACTTCGAGATAACCGCGGACATGCAGGGGCGACATGCTCTGGTTCGCCGCCACGGTGTCGAAGCCGCCGGAGTCGGCCTCGGCCGGCAGCGACTGACTCAGTTCCATCGCCACCGCCTCGTCGATCGCGAGCAGATCCTGGATCGTGTAGGCGTACTCAAGCCGGGTCAGGCGGCGCAGCGGAACGCGCTGGCCTCCGCGGGTGGCCAGATTCGCTTCGACCAGAGACCCCTTGAGCGACGCCAGCGCCGCCTCGATCAGTTCGGCTTCGGGCTTCGGCGCCTCGGGAGGCGGCATCTCACCGTTGGCGATGCGATCGTGAATGCGCTGCCAAGTGCGAAACGTCCTGGCGTCCGTCAGATCGTGGCCCAGGCGGGTGATGCTGAGCGGCGTGGCGGTCCGGTTTCCGTGGCAGCGAATACAGGAACGGTCAACGAGCGGCGCCACGCCCTCGAAGAACCCCGCCGTCTCCGCGGTCTCCTGCGCCGGGACGGCCGGCACGAGCAGGACGAACGGCAACGCCGCGACCGCAATGCGATTCTGCTTCATCCCCTACACCCTTCCGCCACCCCGCACCGGGCTGGCTGGCAACTCGCTCAAGAACTTGTAACACCCTACCATCTTCGGGCCGCCTCAGCCGCTTCCCTGAAGCGGCAGAACCGCCCCGACGTGATCCCGGATCCACTTCGCATCGAACCACTCCAGGGGGTCGACCGGCAGGCCGCCCAGGAGCACGGCGAAGTGCAGGTGGTCGCCGGCGGCGAGCCCGGTTTCACCGCTGAGCCCCAGGCGTTGACCGGCGTCGACCGCCTGACCGACCTCGACGTCGATCCGGGACAGGTGCGAGTAGAGCGTCTGGAGGCCGTAGCCGTGATCGACGATCACGCTGTTGCCGTAGATGCCGAGGTACTCCGTCATCACCACCACGCCTGAGTTCGCGGCCGGGACGTCGTCCCGCACGCGCGAAGCGAGGTCGAAGCCGAGATGGTCCTGCGTGTCGACGACGCGGCCCTCGTACAGATACTGCCTGCGGGTCGCGAACTGATCCATGACCTGGGTGTTCCGCATCTGCAGGAACGCTCCGCTCCAGAGCTGGCGCGGCGCCGAGCCGGAGGCGACCTCGACCAGCCGCTCCGCGTTCATCCGCCGCAGATCCCCGTTCAGCATCAGGTAGTTGTCGAGCAGGCTGCCGCGGTCCTCGAGTTCCGGCGTCCGGGACATGATCGCCGGCACCACGCGGGCCATGAAGCCGTCGCTGAGCCGGATCGTCGACGACCGCAACGGCGAGGGCTCGACCTCCCGGAGGAATCGCACGCTTGCCTCGTTGCCGAGCTCGTCGCGCGCGACCAGCCGGAACGGCGATGGATCGGCGCTGTCGTAGGGAACGCCGAACAGGACGAAGCGCTCCCGGGGCCCACCGCCGGGAAGCGGATGACCAGGGAACCGGTAGCCGCCAACCTCGACGCCGCTCTCGACTGCGCTGTCGCCGACGAGATAGCGAAGGACGCCGCTACCGGACTGCGTAGGCGTCGCCGTCACCCGCACCGAGTTCAGCTCCGGCGGCTGGAACCGAACCGGCAACGTGAGCTCCACCACCCTGGGCCGGGGCCGGCGCAACAGAGTCCCGGGGCGGTCGACCGTGACGCGTACCGTCGCCTCACCCTCGACCAGGCTGGGCGTCGGCTTCCTGCCTACTTCGACCTCGACCATCGCCTCGGCTACCGGATTGCCGCCGAGCGACCACGGACCGGGCGCGCGGTGGCTCCTCTCTTCGAACAGCACGGACTCCTCGCCCTGGATCAACTCGACCCGAATCGAACCGAGACCGCGGCCCCCGGCCTCCGCGACCGACGTCACGACGGTCCTGGGACCGATCCCGGGCAGGTCGGACCTGATCGTGACGACGGGTTCCGGCCCAACGCGAATCCACAGCACCGCGCCGGCGGCAACCAGGGCCAAAACGACGATCGCCGCCATGGCCGCCCAAGGCGGCCGGCCTCGGCGGCGCGGTTCCAGGCGAACGGCCTCCCTTCCCGAAAACGCCAAGGTCCGGCGAGTCCGTCAGTCGACCTGGAGCAACTCGACCCAGTTGCCGTCCGGATCCTCGATCATCGAGATCTTGATGCCGGGACGAATCTCGCGCGGCGAGATGACGACCTTGCGCCCCGCCTCCTCCGCCCGGGCGGTCACTTCGTCCAGATTCGACACCGAGATCGTCCAGTAGCGATAGCCGGTCGCGCCGGCGATGCCTCCCGGCGGCGCCGAAGCCGCCGGCGCCCTCGACAGCGATACGAGCTTGATCAGGCTCGTACCGCAGAGCAGGCGGTGCATCGTTCCGCCCGGCATCGGCATCTCGCCCTGGTCCTCGAGCCCCAGAGTGTCACGGTAGAACTGAAGCGACGCCTCCGCGTCACGCACCACGATGCCGAGATCGATCGAGTCCTTCGTCAGTTGTACGCCCAAAGCAGCCCTCCTCCTGATCGTCGTCGCGGCGCATGTTATCCGCCAGCGACTGTCAGGGATCGACTCGCCGGGCTTCTCCTTCCCTCTGGCGTGAGACAACGCCGCGGAAGAGCAGGAGAACGCCGACCGCCATGACGGCGACCGGCCAGAAGTCGAGGACGTCGTCCACCCAGACGAAGTCCGGAAGGCCCGCGATGACGAGGAATCCGCCCGGGATCAACGGCCACCAGCGGTGCACCCTTTCGTAGACCAGGGAGATGGCGTAGATCAGCAGGAAGCCGACGCCGATACCGAAGGCGGCGCTTTCGCCGTCGATGAGAAACAACGATTCCGAGTACATGTCGTCGTACGCCAGGCCAGCGCCGAGTCCGATCAGGATTCCGCCCGGAATCAGCAGCCCGAACGCCCTCTTGTAGAAGTAGCCCGCCAGGAAGATCCCGCCGACCAGGATCAGGAACAGATGGTCGGGCGAGCCATCCAGTCGCTCCAGCGCCAGCAGGGCGCCACCCAGCACGATCAGAGCCAGACCGGCCGCGACCTGGCCGGCCAGGCCGGGGCCGGCGTCCGCCGGCGGCGGTTCAGGCGGTTGCGCCGGCGGTTCCGGCGGCGCGGCGGAGGTCGACGATTCCGATTCGGAGCCTGCGGGCGAAGAGGTGTCGTCGTTCATCTCGTCATGTTCCATCATGTCGTTCCTCCCTGCCGCACTCTACGCACGATCACCCGGCGAGGTTCCATCCACTTCACCTTCGACCACGGCCCATTGCCCCGAACGACGGGTCTGTCGGTGCGCCGGCCTTCTGGCCGGCATTCCGCTGGTACGCTTGAGCCATGCCTGTCTTCGAACGGGACGGTACGCGGATCGAGTGGTGGGAAGCCGGCGAGGGCTTTCCCGTCCTGCTGTTCGCGCCGGGCGGCATGCGCTCGGCCGCCGACATCTGGGGAACGAGCCCGTTCGACCCGCGCGAAGCGCTCTCGGCGTCGTTCCGGGTCATCTCGATGGACCAGCGCAACGCCGGCGGATCCACGGCGCCGGTAACCGCCGCGGACGGCTGGCATTCGTACACGGACGATCATCTCGCGCTGCTCGATCACCTGGGTGTCGAGCGTTGCCACCTGATGGGCGGCTGCATCGGCTCGTCCTACTGCCTTGGCGTCCTCCAGGCCGACGCATCCCGGGTCGGCGCCGCCGTGCTCCAGAACCCGATCGGCCATCACGAGAACCAGGACCTGTTCTACGAGATGTTCGACACCTGGGCCGACGCCCTGCTCGAGCACCGGGACGACGTGGATCCCGCGGTGCTGCCACCCTTCCGCAAGCGGATGTACGGCGGCGACTTCACCTTCAACGTGGACCGGGACTTCGTGTCCGGACTCGAGACGCCGCTCCTGATTCTGGCCGGCGACGACGCCTACCATCCCCGGCCGATCGCCGAGGAGATCGCCTCTCTTTCGCCCAACAACGAGATGATCCTCGAGTGGAAGAGCGAAGGGGCGGCAAGGGCAGCGGCGGCCCGGGTGAGGGCGTTCCTGGAGCGGCACACACCGTAGCCATCCGAAGGAGGAACCAAATGATCGGAGCAACTCTGCTCGGAGCGGTCCTGGCGCTGGGGACTCCACCGGGGCCGGCTACGCCGACCGAGGCCCGGCAGGCTGAAACCCTCCCGGAGGGCCCGCTCGGCCGCGGCGTCGGCGAACTGAGCGACGTAGTCGAGGTGACGGTCGTCAACGTGGACGTCATCGCCACCGACCGCAACGGGCGCCCGGCGGAGGACCTGTCGCGCCAGAACTTCCGGGTCTTCGACGACGGCCAGCCGGTCCAGCTCAGCTACTTCAGCCGCGGCGGGGGCACCGATGCCGCGGACCCGGAACTCGTGCGGGAGCCGCTGTCGGTCGCGTTCTTCTTCGACAACACCCACCTCACGGTCGCCAGCCGCTCCGCGGTGATGGACCAGATCAAGGACTTCGCCCGCGGCCAGCTCGAAACCGGTAACCGGGACGTGCCCGTCTACGCGATGGTGGTCGCTTTCGACGGCGAGTTGCGGCTGCTCCAGGACCTGACGACGGACTACATCGCCCTCGCCCAGGGGCTGAACCGGGCCGAAGCCGCGCACCAGGTCTTCACCGAAGCTCAAAGCCTCAAGCGCAGGTCGCAGGAGAGTTTCCTCCAGTTGATGAACCAGTTGAACGGCCGGCGCCAGGAGTCGGCCGGCAGCATCGGCGCCCTGCGTGCGACACTTGCCGAGTTGATCGCCTACGCGCGCGTCGTGCATCAGGACAGCGCCCGCACCGCCGACGCCATCGAGGATGTCGTCGAGTCGCTCGCCCTGGTCCCCGGACGCAAGGCCTTCTTCCTGATCAGCGACGGCTTTGCGTCGCGGCCGTTCGACCGCCTGCTCCAGAACGTGCAGAAGCGCGTGGCCGGTCGCCGGGAAGAAACCGGCGTCGAGCTGATGCAGAACCGCGAGGTCGACGCACCGGAAGGCTTCGACGCACCGAACAACCTCTACACGAGAAACTCGAACATCCAGGGCACCGCGGCGCTCACCACCACCTCCTTCCAGCAGCACCTGTCGGCCTTCGATCTCGCTGACCGCTACGTCGGTCTGGCCGCGCTCGCGAACTCCCACCGCGTCTCCTTCTACGCCTTCAAGCCGCCCGAGGTCGAGGTCGCCGCGGCGGCGCTGTCCGAGCGCGTATCGGATCAGCAGAAACTGACCTACCTCTCCGACCTCCGCGGCGTGCTGAACGGGCTCGCCCACGACACCGGCGGCCGCGCCTGGGTTTCCGGCCGCAACGTGGAGACTTTCTTCGACCAGGTGGCGGCGGACCTCGGTTCCTACTACTCGCTCGGCTACGTGCTCGACGAATTCGTGGAGGGTTCGATCCACGAGGTCCGCATCAGGCCCCGGCCGCGGAACCTGCGGCTGCGCCACCGGACGAGCTACGTGGCGCGGTCCCTCCGCGAGCGGCTGGCCGAGCGGACAGTCGGCGCGCTGCTCCTCGGCTGGACCGAGAACCCCCACGGGCTTCATATCGACAGCATTCAGTGGGACACCGGCGGCGGCGGTTTCTACGACGTTGACTTCACCGTCTCCGTGCCTCTCGACAAGCTCCTCATGATCGAGCAGGCCGGAGACCGCACCGACCAGGTCCGCCTGGTAGCGGTCGTGCTCACCGAGGACGGCGAGCAGTTGGCGCCGAGCCACATCGTCCTGCCCCTGGCCATCCCCGACCGGGACTGGGCGGAGGCCCGGGACCAGTTCTTCGCCGTCAGCTTCGAGTACCCGATTCCGCGCGGTAGCCACAGGGTCGCCATCGGCCTCTGGGACGAGAACGGCGGCAACGGTTCTTACATCAGGAGAGAATTCAGTGTGCGCTGACCTTGAAACCACTTCCGGACCCGGCCACCTCACGGAGGCCGAACTGACCGCCGGCTTCGGCCACGTCCTGGCCTCGCCCGCCGACGGCGGTACGCTGGAACTGATCGTCCGGCGGCCCGGAGTCGATCAGCGCGAGACGCTCGAAGAAGGACGGCTCACCACCGAGGAGGGCCTCGAAGGAGATACCTGGAAGGCCCGCCGCGGCTACTCCCTTCCCGACGGCTCACCCGATCCCGACGCGCAGGTCACGCTGACGAACTCCCGGTTCGCCGCCTTGATCGCGGGCACGCGCGATCGCTGGCCGCTCGCCGGAGACCAGCTCTACGTCGACCTCGACCTGAGCGAGGACAACCTGCCGACGGGCACCCGGCTCCGCATGGGCGAAGCGACCATCGAGGTCACGGCCCTCCCCCACACGGGCTGCGCCAAGTACCGGCAACGCTTCGGCGTGGAGGCGCTCAAGTTCACCGCGACGCCGGAGGGCAGGTCGCGGCACCTGCGCGGCATCTACGCCCGAGTCGTCGAACCCGGCGCGGTGCGGGTCGGCGACACGATCGAGAAGGTGGATTGACGCCGATGGGGATCGCCAGGGGAGTCCGGGAACTCGTCGCCGAGGCCGACGCCGCCATCGAGACGGTCACGGTCGCGGCTGCGCTTGAGCGGCAACAGGCCGGAGCGCTCATCGTCGATCTGCGCGACATCCGCGAGCGGGCCCGCGAGGGCTTCATTCCCGGCTCCTTCCACGCCCCCCGGGGGATGATCGAGTTCTGGGTGGATCCCGGCAGCCCCTACTTCAAGGAGGTCTTCGGCGAGGAACGGGAGTTCATCTTCCACTGCGCCAGCGGCTGGCGTTCCGCCCTCGCGACGAAGGCGGTCCAGGACATGGGGCTCGCGCCCCTGTCCCACATCGACGGGGGCTTCACGGCCTGGAAGAAGGCCGAGGCGCCGATGCTGCGGACGGAGGACGGCCGGGAACCGAGAGCTTGACAGTACGGCAACGATTCCTTAGCCTCTGCGCCCGTTCAAAGCCGACACGCAAGATGCTCGTCCTCCCCACCTCCGCCTCGACCGCACTCTCCGCCAAGGACCAGCGCCGCGGCGCGAAGCGTCCGGGACACGATCCTGGGTGACCTGGTAGATCGAGAACGCATCTTCTCCCAGAGGCCGGCCATCCAGAGGGATGAGCCGGCCTCTTTTGTTGAAACACGCGTTCCTGGTAGCGCAAACCAAAAGCCGAGGAGACATCGCAATGGAACTCCAGACCGTCGACGCCGACAGCGAGTGCCCCGAGTGCTTCGAGGTCGTGTGCCTCAAGGCGGTCATGCAGCACGAGATCGTCCAGTGCGCCGGCTGCGGGGTCGACCTCGAAGTGATCGAGCTCGACCCCTTCGCCCTGGAGCTCGCGCCGGAAGAGGAAGAGGACTGGGGCGAGTAGCGGAGCCGAAATGCGCATCGGAGTCCTCTACAGCCGGGTCCGGCCCGAAGAGAAGCTGCTGTTTGCCGAGCTCGAGCGGCGGGCGGCCGACGTCGAGCTGATCGACGACCGAAGGGTCGTCCTCGCGCTCGGCGGCAGCAGCGCACTCGAGCCGTCCTTCGACTTCGATGTCGTCTTCGACCGCTCGCTCAGCTACAGCCGGGCCCTGGCCAACCTGCGCGTCCTCGCCGACCGCGGCATGCCCACCGTCAACCCCGCCCGCGTGATCGAGAATTGCGGCGACAAGGTCCGCACGTCGAGCCTGCTCCAGGCGGCCGCAGTGCCGACGCCCGACACCCGGGTGGCCTCGACGCCCGAGGCGGCCCTGCTCGCGATCGAGGAACTCGGTTACCCGGTCGTCATGAAACCCGCCGTCGGATCCTGGGGCCGCCTGATCGCGCGCATCAATGACCGGGACGCCGCCGAGGCGCTGCTCGAGCACAAGAGCACGCTCGGCTCCTACCAGCACTCGATCTTCTACCTGCAACGCTACGTCGACAAGCCGGAGCGTGACATCCGCGCCTTCGTGGCCGGCGGCCGCACGCTCTGCGCGATCTACCGCCGGGCGCCGCACTGGATCACCAACACGGCGCGCGGCGCATCCACGGAGAACTGCCCGGTGACGCCCGAGATCGACGACCTCTGCCGGCGGGCAGCGCGCGCCGTCGGCGGGGGCCTGCTGGCCGTCGACCTGGTGGAGGACCGCGACCGCGGTCTGCTGGTGCTGGAAGTCAACCACACGATGGAGTTCCGCAACTCGATCGCACCGACCGGCGTCGACATCCCCGCGCGCATGATCGACTTCGTCGAACGGGTGGCCGCCGTTGGCTGGGACGAGGCCCAGGTGTCGGAGGTTCCGTGACTGTCGGCGCATCGATCGTCGGCGGATCGGGCTACGCCGGCGGCGAGTTGCTGCGGCTGCTGCTCGGCCATCCCGAGTTCGAGGTCGCGCAGGTCACGTCACGCCGGCTCGCCGGCTCCTTCGTGCACTTCACCCACCCGAACCTGCGCGGTCACACCGATCTGCGCTTCTCCACCGTGGACGAACTCGAGCGCTGCGACCTGCTCTTCCTCTGCCTGCCGCACGGCAACGCGGCCAGGGACATCGACCTCTACTCCGAACTCGCACCGAAAGTCGTCGATCTCTCGGCCGACTTCCGGCTTCGTTCGGCCGAAGCATGGGAGGACTGGTACGGCGATCCCCATGTCGCGCCGGAGTGGCTCGACCGCTTCGTGTACGGCCTGCCCGAGCTGGACCGCGAGGCAGTGGCCGGCGCCGACCTCGCGAGCGGTGTCGGATGCAACGCAACCGCGACCCTGCTCGGTCTGCTTCCACTGCTCGAACCTGGACCCGTGGAGAACGATCTCGTCGACTGGAGCCGGGGCGTCGTCACCGAACTGAAAGTCGGCAGCAGCGAAGGCGGCGCGTCGTCGTCGGATGCCTCCCACCACCCGGAGCGGTCGGGTGTCGTTCGCAGCTTCCGGCCGACGGGCCACCGGCATACCGCCGAGGCCGAGCAGGCGTTCGCCGGCCGCGGCGTCGACGTCGCCGGCAACGTCCACCTCTCGGTGACGGCGGTCGAGATGGTGCGTGGCGTTCTCGCGACCAGCCACATCTTCCTTGCCGACGCGACGGACAAAAGAGTCGCCGAACGGGAACTCTTCCGAACCTACCGTTCCTTCTGCCGGCAGCATCCCTTCGTGCGCCTGGTCAAGGACCGCCGAGGCATCCATCGCTATCCCGAGCCGAAGATCCTCGCCGGCAGCAATCACGCCGAGGTCGGTTTCGACCTGGATCCGAGGACGGGGCGCCTGGTCGTCATCTGCGCCATCGACAACCTGATGAAGGGGGCGGCCGGAAACGCGATCCAGTGCGCCAACCTGATGT
This sequence comes from Candidatus Multivorans thiocomprendens, assembly GCA_027493375.1. GTDB lineage: Bacteria > Acidobacteriota > Thermoanaerobaculia > Multivoradales > Multivoraceae > Multivorans > Multivorans thiocomprendens. The sequence continues at coordinate 20,746 of JAPVWO010000138.1, forward strand.
GCGGACACGAAGAAACCCGGGGTCTCGGTTTCCTCGGCCTTCACCCCGTCTAGGAGCTTGCGCCGTGGAAACGCAACGCAGTGAGTTACGAGGCGCAAGCTCCTGGAGAGGTGGGGGCTGGGGCCAAACATGGCGCTTGCGCCAGGTTAGGCGGCGCTAGAAGCCCATGTCCGACCCCACTCCGAACGCCAGCGGCCAGCCGCTCGTGATCAAGGCCGGCGGCGGCAAGGCGCTCGACGTGGAGGCCATCGCCGCCGACGTCGGATCCCTGTGGCGAGCCGGCCGGCTCGTCGTCCTGGTTCACGGCGGCGCCGAGACGACGAACGAGGTCGCCGAGCAGTTGGGACACCCGCCGCAGTTCGTGACCGGCGAGAGCGGTTACAGCAGCCGCCGGACGGACCGCCGCACGCTCGAGATCTTCGAGATGGTCTACTGCGGCCTGCTGAACAAGCGCTGGGTCGAGCTTCTGCAGCGCCAGGGCATTCCAGCAGTCGGGCTGTCCGGACTCGACGGCCGGCTGTTCGAGGGGCGCCGCAAGGACAGGCTGCGCATCCGGCACGCCGGCCGGCGAATGGTGCTGCGCGACGACTGGACCGGCACCGTCGAGAAGGTGAACGGAGAACTTCTGCGCCTGCTGCTCGACGGCGGCTACCTGCCGGTCCTGACGCCCCCGGGCGCCTCTTTCGACGGCGAAGCCGTGAACGTGGACGGCGACCGCGCCGCCGCCGCGGTCGCCTCTGCCCTGGGCGTCCCAGCCCTGGTCTATCTCTCGGGCGCCGCGGGACTGCTCGCCGACTTCCCCGACGAAGACTCGCTGATTCGCCGCTTCGAAGTCGGCCGCCACGCGCTCTCGGGGGCCGCTCCCGACTCCGGGCTCGAACCTCTGGCGGCCGCAGCGGAAGACCGGATGAAGAAGAAGGTGCTCGGCGCCGCCGAGGCCCTCCGCGGCGGACTCGACCGGGTCATCTTCGCCGACGGCCGGGTCGAACGGCCCGTGAAGGCGGCCCTCGACGGCGCGGGTACTCACATCGTCGTCAGGCCGGCGAACGGGCAGGACGAACCGCGATGAACTCCATCGCAACGGATGCCGGAAACGCGGGCCGGAAGGCCCACGCCACGGCCGGCGCAGCCAGCGTCGAAGACCGCCGCCTCGGAACCTGGGCGCCGCGCCGGCCCATTCCGCCGATCGTTCGCGGCGAGGGCTGCGAGCTGATCGCGGAGAACGGCGACCGCTACCTGGATCTGACCGCGGGCTACGGCGTCTGCTGCCTGGGCTACAACCACCCGGCGATCGTCGACGCCATCAAGAGCCAGGCGGATCGGCTCACCTTCTGCCCGCTCAACGTGTCGAGCGCCGTCCGGGCCGAGTACGTCGAGGCGCTGGCCGCCGTCCTGCCCGCGACGCTCGACCGCGTGTTCCCGTGCAACAGCGGCACGGAGGCCGTCGAGGGCGCCCTCAAGTTCGCGGCGCTGGTCACGCGAAGAAGCCAGTCGGTCGCGCTCCGGAGCAGTTTTCACGGCCGCACCCTGGGCGCACTGGCGATGACCTGGAACCCCGCGGCCCGCAGGCCCTACGACGGCCTGCTCCACGACGCCGTCTTCGTTCAGCCGGAGGCCGAGGCGATCGAGCAGGCGGTCTCTGAAGAGACGGCCGCGGTCGTCCTCGAACCCGTGCAGGGCGAAGGCGGCGTCAACGTGCTCGGCGACGATCTCCTCCTGGCCGCGCGCCGCGCCTGCGACCGGCACGGCGCCCTGCTCATTCTCGACGAGGTGCAAACGGGTTTCGGCCGTTGCGGCAACTGGTTCGCCCATCAGCACACGCCCGGACTCGAGCCCGACCTGATGGCGATGGCGAAGGGCATCGGCAGCGGCTTCCCGCTAGGAGCCATCGCCTACGGCGGCCGGGTCGCCGAGGCGCTCCGCCCCGGCAGCCACGGCTCGACCTACGGCGGCAACCCGCTCGCCTGCGCGGCCGGCCTGGCCGTGGTCGAGACGCTCCGACGTCTCGGTCTGCCCGAGAGGGCGGCGGCGATGGGCGGACGTTTCGCCGATTCCCTCAGGAGCCGGTTCGCCTCGAACCCGCGGGTGCGGGAAGTCCGGGGACGCGGCCTGATGATCGGTGTCGTCCTGCGTGAACGCGCGGGACGCCACATCGCCCGCCTCGCTACGGAACACCGGATTTTGGCCCTGCCCGCTGGTCCGAACGTGATCCGCCTGCTGCCGCCGCTGACCGTCACCGAAGAGGAACTCGAACGCGGCGCCGAAGCGATTCAGGCCGTGCTCGGAGGAGAATGACCGTGGACGCCGGGGCTATCGACGCCGGCCGCCACCGCGCCGAGATCGAACTGGTACGGGGACTCGTCGCGGTGCCGTCGCTGTCCCGGCACGAGGCGGCCGCCAGCGGCTGGCTGGCCGAACAGATGGCCGCGCGCGGCCTTGAACGCTGCCACGTCGACGGCGCGCTGAACGCCGTCGGCGAACTGGGCGATCCCACGGCCTCCCATCTGGTCGTCCTGCTCGGGCACATCGACACGGTGCCGGGGAACATCCCGGTCCGGATCGAGGACGACGGATCGCCTCACGGCATCCTCCATGGCCGGGGTTCGGTCGACGCGAAGGGACCGCTCGCCAGCTTCGTGGCGGCGGCGGCGCGGCTCGGCGGAGAGTGGGCCCGCGCCCACGACCTGCGGGTCATCGTCGCCGGCGCGACGGAGGAGGAGGCGGCGAGTTCCCGCGGCGCCCACTTCCTGCTGAAGCGGCTGAACGGCCGCGACGAACCGGCGCCCGACTTCTGCATCATCGGCGAACCGAGCCACTGGCACCGGGTGACCCTCGGCTACAAGGGACGCCTGCTGATCGACCTGATGGCCCGGCGGCCGAGCAGCCATACCGCCGGCCCGGAGGTCGGCGTCGGCATCACCGCGTTCGATCTCTGGCGGCGCCTGGAGCAGGTGGCCGAGCGCCACGGCGGCCGGACGCCGTTCGAGCGGGTGCTGCCCAGTCTGCGCTCGATCGGGACCACCAGCGACGGTCTCTACGACACCGTGCGCGCCGACTATGGCCTGAGGCTCCCGGTCGACTTCGACGTCGCCGCGCTGGTCGACGAGCTGACGAGCTGGTTCGGCGGCGCGGCGGCGGACATCGACGGGCCGCTGTTCTCGGACCTCGACCCGGAGCGCGCCACCGGCACGATCCGCCGCGAGCAGGGGCACGCCGGCCTGGAAGTCAGCCTGCGCGGCTACGAGATCGGGGTCCGGGCCGACCGGCACTCGCCCCTGGTCCGCGCGTTCCTCGCCGCCATTCGCGCGGTGGGCGGCCCGGAGGTCGCGCCGAAGTTCGTCGTCAAGACCGGCACCTGCGACATGAACATCGTCTGGCCCGTCTGGCGATGTCCCATCCTTGCCTACGGACCGGGGGACAGTACACTCGACCACACACCGGAGGAGCACCTGGATCTGAACGAGTACCTGCTGGCGGTCGACACCGTGGAACTTGCACTGAGGAATCTCGCCGCGGCCATGCCGGTAGCCGGCTGACCGCGTGGCTTCCCGGCCGCCCCGCATCGACCGCACCGCCTTCGGCGTCAGCGTCGCGCTGATCGTGCTGGTCTGCGCTCCGCTCGCGCTGGCGCCTCAGGCCGGCGGCGCCCTGGTGGTCCAGGCCTACGAGTCACTGACCGAGCGCTTCGGCCTCATCTACCAGTGGGCGACGCTGGCGGTCACCGTCTTCCTGGTCTGGCTCGCCTTCAGCCACCACGGCAAACGAAGGCTCGGCCACGAAGACAGCCGGCCGGACTTCAACATCTTCAGTTGGATGGCGATGCTCTTCTGCGCCGGCATCGGAGCCGGACTCCTCTATTGGTCGACGATCGAGTGGGTGACCTACCTCGACAAACCGCCCTTCGAACTCGTCCCGAACTCCACCGAGGCGGTCGAATGGGCGGCGACCTACGGCATCTTCCACTGGGGCATCTCGGCCTGGGCGCTGTACTGCTTCCCGGCCGTGGCGATCGCGATCCCCTACTACCGGCAGCACGCGCCGGTACTCCGCCTGAGCACCGGCCTGCACGCGCTGATCGGCCGCGACGGCTACGAGCGTCCCCCCGCGCGGGTCGTGGACCTCCTGTTCATCCTGGCCCTGGTCGGCGGCACGGGCACTTCACTGGGACTCGGAACGCCGATGGTGGCTGCCTGCGTCAGCGAAGTCCTGGGAATCGAACAGACCTTCGGCCTTCAGGTGACGATCCTGCTCGTCTGCGTCACCCTGTTCGCGGCCAGCGTCTACCTCGGACTCGAACGAGGCATCAAGCCGCTCTCCGACGGCTCGATCCTCGCCGCGATCGTCCTGCTCGCCTTCATCCTGATCGTCGGCCCGACCAACTTCCTGCTGCGAACCGGCACGAACTCCATCGGGCTGATGCTCGAGAACTTCATCCGGCTGAACACCTGGACGGACCCGGTGGCGCGTACCGGCTTCATCGAGGACATGACCGTCTTCTACTGGGCCTGGTGGATCGCCTACGGACCCTTCATGGGCCTGTTCGTGACCCGCATCTCCCGCGGCCGGACGGTGCGGCAACTGATTCTCGGCATGCTGGTCCTGGGCACCCTCGGCTGCGCTCTCTTCTACGCCGTGCTCGGCAACTACAGCATGCACCTGGACCTGTCGGGAGCGCTTCCCGTGCGCGACATCGCCGCACAGGCCGGCAGCGAGACAGCGATCGCCCAGAGCATCGGCTTCCTGCCGTTCGGCCCCCTCGTCCTCGCCGTCTTCGCGCTCGTGGCGATCGTCTTCATCGCCACGACCTACGACTCCGCGTCCTACTGCCTGGCGGCCTCGGCCACCCGCAACCTGCCCGAGGGAACCCATCCGGCGCGCTGGCATCGCCTGTTCTGGGCCTTCGCGGTCGGCATCCTGCCGGTCACGTTGATGTTCATCGGCCAGGAGGGCGGCAACGACCAGTTGCGGGTCATTCAGTCGGCCACGCTGGTCGTCTCGCTGCCCCTCCTCGTCGTCGGAGCGCTCATGGCGCTGTCCCTGATGCGCTCACTTCGGGAATCGGAATCCGAGCCCGGCTGAACCCGGCTGGGTGCGCGGGTCTCAGTGGTCGCCGCGGCCGGCCTCGAGCGCCGAACCGAGTTCGGCCAGACTCTTCTCCATCGCGTCGAGTGCGCTCTCCCAGTCCGACCAGTGGAACGCATGCCCGGCCTCGATCGCCTCATCCCAGGAATCGTTGATCGCGAAGAGCGCGTCGGCTGCTTCATGCCGCCTCGCGGGGTCCCGGAGCCGCAGGACGGCACGACTGACGCCAGCCCGCTCCCGGCCCAGACTCCGGAGTCGCGCCAGGTTGCGGCCGCCTCGCGCCAGAGCTTCCTGACCCGCTTCACCGGGAATGCCGACGACCTCGTGATCCGCGTCTGGCCCATGACACCGATTGCACCGCCCCCGCAGACCGCCCTCGACACCGAGCGACTGCGCCGCCACGCTGCCGTGGCAGGTGCGGCAGGTAGGCGCCGCGCGAACCTGACGCTCGAGCAGCGTGTAGTGGGGGCTCTGCCGTAACGCCTGAAACTCGGCATCGTGGCAGCGGCCGCAGGTCCGCGGCAGGTTCCAGTGGTTGGTCGGGCTATCGCGGTGAGCGCTGTTGAGCACCCCCTTGTGAGCGCGCAACTCGACGAACGTCGAGGTGTTGCCGCCATGGCAGTCGGCACACGATACGCCGGCCGCGCCGTGGGCGGAGTCGCGGAACTGCCGCAGGTGAACTTCCGCCACTTCGTCGAGTTCCTGGGCGGCGTGGCAGTCGATGCACGGATCCTGCGCCGACGCGGCGGCGGCCAAAGCCGCAACGGCCAGCACCGGAACCGCCCACCGTACGGTCCCTCCGGCCCGGTTCCCTGCAGTCCCGCTCACGACGTCAGACTACCAACACGCGCGGACGGGAACCTCCGGGAGTTACCGCCAGTCGAACTCCGGCGTCAGGGAGACCTCCCGGTCCCCTCCCGACATCTCCGGCAAGCGCAGGCGGTAGTAGTTCAGCGGAATCCCCCCGTACCAGTAGCGATGCCGGGCGATACGAGCCGGCCGCTCGAGGACATGGCGCGTCGTTGCCTGATCCATACCCTCGGCGACAGGCGCCAGGGTCACCGTCAGACGGGCCAGTCGCACCGGCGAACCGACCAGGAGCTCGCCGTCGGCGGACGGCCGGTAGCGGAACCCCTCCGGACCGTGGGGCCAGACACCATTGCCGATCAGCCGGACTCGCAGATCGCCGTGCTGAATGTCCGCCGGGGCCGACCCCAGGTGTATCTGGGACGTTTCGAGCGGCAGGAGGCCCTTGGCCGTCGCCGACACGTAGCGCAGCCGCCGGGCTTCGTGCCCGGGATCGATCTCCAGTGGGAAGGAGGCGGCCGTCCGCCACAGCGGCAGGACGAACAGCGCCGCTGCCGCCGACATGGCCGCAAGCCAGCGCCTGGACGGCGGCCGCTCGATCAGGAACCAGCAGGCCGCGTAGAGGGGCAGGAACCAGCGGTTCGCGATCGCTCCCGCGCCGCCGTAGAAGTTGTACGGGTTCTTGATCAGGAAGGCCAGGAGCCCGACGGCGATGCCGAGAAGCAGCCAGCGGCGCCGCGACCCCGGCCGCGGGCAGGCGCAGGCAAGAAGCAGCGGCAGGAAGTACGGGACGATGCCGATGCTCCGGCCGATCAGCGCGTAGACCAGGTTGTGGCCCAGGAGAGCCAGATCCAGCTCCGGCAGCAGGAACCCCTCCCGAACCCACGATGCGTCCCCGCGAACCGCGAGGAACTCGGACCAGCGTCCCCGGTCGAAGTCGACGTCCGGGTAGCCAGTCGCGCTGCTGAACCCCTGCCGTTCGCTCACGTAGGGAGTCCAGGCGCCGCCGCTCGCGCGGTGGAACCAGGCTGAACCGAGAAGCAGCAGCATCGCGCCGCCCGCCGCCAAAGCCGCCGATCGACGGCCCCAGCTCCGGCGAAGCGTCGGCGCCGCAGCCACCAGCACGGCCGCCAGCACCGCCAAGTAGAACGGCCGGCCGGCCCCCGCGACCGCCAGGAGGGCGCCCCCGGACGCCAGCCGCGCCGCAGGGAGTTCCCTGCCCTCGAACCAGGGATCCAGGCAACAGAGCCCCAGCGCCGTGACGACCAGGTAGAAGAGGTCCGCATGGATCCAGAACACATGACCGAAGGTGACCGAGAAGAAGAGCAGGAAGACCGCCACCAACGGTCCGTCGGCGCCGATCCGGGTGGCCAGCAGGCAGTCGAGCAGCAACGCCGCAAGGAGAACCAACAGCAGGTTCGCCAGGATCGGCCCTCGCTGCGGCGCCACGCGGACGAACGGAGCCAGGTACAGCGAGTAGAAGGCCGGCTTGGCGTAAACGAGCGTGGCGCCGCCATCGACGCTCTGCAGAATCAGCGGGTCGGGCACCTTGCCCGTCAACCGCTGGTAGCGCCGAAAGTCGGCTTCTTCGTAACGCCGGTCGAAGTCGAACGCGAGGCTCTGGGCCTGCATCGCGTAGACGCCCTCGTCGCCCACCGTGTAGGGCCAGTCGGACGGGTCGAAGACGGCCGCGCCGGCCGCCAGCGCGAGCAGGAGGGCCCAGAGCACACCCCGCTGCCAGGTCGGCGCTGCGATGCATCGCCACCCTTGCCCGCTGCCCGAGGCTCCCTCCATACCGGGCAGGACGCTAGCAGCGTCCGCAGCCCTCAGGCTGCGCTGGCGCGCAGGGAACTGTAGTTCCATGCAAGCCGGTCGTGGAGCGGGCGCCAACTTCGCCAACCAAAGAGCATCTGAGGACAGCGAATCGGGTTGCGACTCGTTCCGGCCGCAAGAGATGTTGTAGTAGTCTCGGCGCGGTCGACGTGCAATCGAACAAAGGAGTCCTTCCCATGCGGAAACCGGAAGTCAAGCCCCCTCGTCTGCCGTACCTGCTGGTCCTGTTCCTGGCCTTATGTCTGGCCGGTCCAGTTCCGGCCCAGGAGGGGGACGCCCAAGATGAGTCCGAGGCTGAAGAACCGCAGGAATTCGAAGAGACGATCGTCGTCGTCGGCACCCGCACGGAGGGGCGTACCGTCACCGCATCCCCCGTACCGGTCGACGTGATTCCCGAGACGGAACTCGTCAGCCAGGGAACCAACGACTTGACGGACCGGATCCGCACCGTCGTCCCGTCCTACAACGTCGGCACCCAGCCGATCAGCGACGCGGCCACCCTGGTCCGACCGGCCAACCTCCGCGGTCTGGCGCCGGACCACACCCTGATCCTCGTCAACGGCAAGCGCCGTCACCGTGCCGCCGTCATCGCCTGGTTGGGCAACGGCATCTCGGACGGTTCCCAGGGGCCGGACATCTCCGTCATCCCGGCCATCGCGCTCCGCCAGGTGGAAGTCCTCCGCGACGGCGCTTCGGCGCAGTACGGCTCCGACGCGATCGCCGGCGTCATCAACTTCCAGCTCAAGGACGCGAGTTCGGGCGGCAGCGTGGAGATTCGGTCCGGTCAGTTCCAGGACTCGAACCCGGGCTCCAGCTCCGGTTTCGGCGGCCAGTACACCTTCGCCGGCGACAAGGGCATGTCCTACGCCGTCGCCGCGAACTTCGGCATGCCGATGGGCGAGAACGGTTTCTTCAACCTGAGCATGGAGTACGGCGCCGCCGACCCGACGAGCCGCAGCGTCCAGCGGAACGACGCGATCAACATCATCAACACCGGCAACAGCGACATCCGCAACCCGGCGCAGGTCTGGGGCTCGCCGCTGGTCGAGGACGACATCAAGCTGTTCGCGAACTTCGGCAGCCTGTTCGACAACGGCACCCAGTTCTACGGTCACGCCAACTACGCCAGCCGGACGACGACCGGCGGCTTCTACTTCCGCAACCCGAACACGCGGACCGGCGTCTTCACCTATTCGGACCCGGCGAGACGGGGCAACTTCCTGCTCGTCGGCGACCGTGAATGGGCCCGCACCGGCATCGAGGGCGCCGGCAACTGCCCGGCGATCCCGGTCGTCGACCACGTGCCCGACCCCGCCGCACTGGCCGCTGTCGAAGCGGACCCGAATTGCTTCACGCTGCGGACCCGCTTCCCCGGCGGCTTCACGCCCCAGTTCGGCGGCGACCTGATCGACTCCTCGATCGTTGCCGGCCTCCGCGGCTACCTTGACAGCGGTATGACCTGGGATCTCAGCGTCAACGTCGGCAACAGCGAGGTCGACCAGTTCATCTACAACACGGTGAACGCCTCGCTCGGCTACGACACTCCGACGTCGTTCATGCCCGGCATCTACGAGCAGACGGACACGAACGTCAACTTCGACATCACCTATCCGGTGCGCGACAACGTGAGCCTCGCGGCCGGTCTGGAGTGGCGCAACGAGCAGTTCCGGATCGGCGCCGGTGACCCGGCCTCCTGGGAGATCGGCCCCTACGCCGCCCAGGGCTTCAGCTCCGGTTCGAACGGCTTCAACGGCTACCGCGCCGATGTCACCGCCGGCACCTGGGACCGTGCGAACGTCGCGATCTACGGCGATGTCGAAATCGACACGCCGGACGAGATGGGTACCTTCACCGCCGCGCTGCGGGTCGAGGACTTCGACGGCTTCGGCAACACGATCAACGCCAAGGTGTCCGGCCGCCGGCAGGTGTCCGACGCCGTGGCGCTGCGCGCCGCCGTCAGTACCGGCTTCCGGGCGCCGACGCCCGGCCAGCAGAACGCGTTCAACGTGACGACGGCCTTCGATCCGGAGACCGGGGGGTTGTCCAACAGCGGTACGGTGCCCTCCAACTCCGCGCCCGCGGCGCTGCGGGGCGGCGAGGACCTCCAGCCTGAGGACGCGGTCAACTTCTCGGCCGGTCTGGTCGTCGACAAGGGCGAGTTCACCCTGACGGCCGACGTCTTCCACATCGACGTGGACGACCGGATCGCCCTGTCCGAGACGTTCCGCCAGTGCAACATCCTCGCGAATCCGGAACCGGGCTGCGTGACGGACGCGGAGATCGAGCAGTTGCTCTCCGGCGGCTTCGTCGAGGCGCGAAACCTGAAGAACTTCCGGTTCTTCGTCAACGACTTCGCGACCCAGACGCAGGGTCTGGACGTGGTCGGCACGTGGACGCCGCCGGAGCTCGGTGGCGACACGAGCTTCAGCCTCGTGTTCAACTACACGAAGACGGAGGTCACGGACCACAACCCCGACACGGTCGGTCCCTTCCGCATCGCCACGATCGAGCAGGGTCTGCCGGAGTTCCGCTGGAACCTGGCGATGAACCACAGCGCCGACAACTGGAACCTGATGGCCCGCGTGAACTACTACGACGGCTGGTGGGACAGCGAGGACGCGCAGAACCTCCTCGGCCGAAACAACGCGCCGATGTACTCGGACTACAACGGCGAGTTCCTGCTCGACGTCGAACTCGGCTTCCCGCTGCCGAACGACACGTCGATCGCCATCGGCGTGCAGAACCTGCTGAACACCTATCCGGAAGACAACCCCGGCGCCGCCGACGGAGTCGGCAACCGGTACGGTCAGTTCTCGCCGTTCGGCTTCAACGGGGCCTACTACTACGTCCGTTTCAACTACGCCTGGGGCCAGCGCTTCTAAGCACCAGTCTCAGCAGCGTTCGACCTGCCTCAGCCGCCCGCCGCCGACTGGGTCGGCGCGGGCGGCTGTTGCCTTTCCAGGCTCTGGAGCAACCAGTAGCGGCGGTACAGCTCGTCCGCCTCGTACAGCTCCTCGTGGCTGCCGGCGGCCACAAGGTGTCCCTGGTCCAGGACGTGGATGCGCCGGGACCGGCGCGCGGTGGCCAGCCGGTGGGCGATGACGATCGTCGTCCTGCCCTTGAGCAACTGCTCGATCGCCCGCTGGACCGTCGCCTCCGAGTCCGGATCGAGAGAGCTCGTCGCCTCGTCCAGCAGCAGGATCTGCGGGTCGCGCAGAAACGCCCGCGCGATCGCGATCCGCTGCCGCTGGCCGGCCGAGAGCAGTACGCCACGCTCGCCGACCTCCGTTTCGAAGCCCTCGTCGAGACGTTCGATGAACGAGGCGGCGCCCGCCGCTTCGGCGGCAGCTCGCACGTCGTCGTCGCCCGCATGCGGCCTGGCCAGCCGGATGTTCTCGGCCACCGAGCCGGAGAACAGGAAGATGTCCTGGGGCACGAGCGCCATCCGGCGCCGCAGATCGGCCACCGCGACATCGCGTAGCGGCCGGCCGTCGAGAAGGATCTCCCCCTGCTGGGGTTCGTAGAAGCGAAGCAGCAAGCCGAAGAGCGTGCTCTTGCCCGAGCCGGACGGCCCGACCAGGGCCACAAGCTCGCCCGGGGCGATCTCGAGTGAGACGTCGGTGAGGGCCGGCTGCTCTGCTGCCTCGTAGCGGAAACCCACCGAACGGACACTGAGTCCGCCAGTGGCTTCACCAAGCCTCACCGGCTTCGGCGGATCGATGATCGCGGACCGCTCGTCGAGCAACTCGAACACTCGGGCGCTCGATCCACGCAATCGCTTGTAACCGGCATAGAGAGCCCCCAACTGGCCCACCGACATCCCGATCGAGAACGTGTAGAGAAGAAACGAGGTCAGCCTTCCCGGTGAGAGCGATCCCTCGAGCATCAGGCTCCCGCCGTAGCCAAGCACCAGGGCGAACGCGGTGTAACCGAGGAACGCCATCAGGCCGCTGAACGCGCCGTAGAGGCGGACGTTGTGGAGCTGCACACCGAGCAGGTCGGCAAGCCGAACCCCGTACCGACTCCGCGCCTGACTCTCCGCCGAAAAGGCCTGCACGGTGCGTATGCCGGCCAGCGATTCCTCCGCCCAGGCTGACGTCTCGGCCACCGCGTCCCGCTCCTCCTGCGCCACCCGCTCCAACCTCCAGCCGTAGAAGATGGCGAACAGAACCACCGGCGGCACCACCAGGAGCGCCACCACCGTGAGCCGGGTGTGCAGAACGAGCAGGATGGCCAGGACGCCGACAAACCGCACCGCGGCCTGGAAGCCGGACGGTATCTGCTCGGTCAGGGCATTCTGGACCACCGTCAGGTCCGACGCCATGCGCGAGAGCAGTTCGCCAACCCGCCGCCGGTCGTAGAAGTCGATCGACAGGCCGACCAGGTGGTCGAAGAGCCGGCGCCTCAGATCCCGCAGCAGGCGCGCCCCGGCCGAGCCGAGAAACCAGGTCTGCAAGTAGGTCAGTACGCCGAGAACCGCGAACAGTCCAACCAGTGAAGCGACGATCCGACCCAGTCTTCCCTCGAGATCCGCCTCGATCGCGGTGTCCACCAGGTCCCCGGCCTGCATGGGCACGAACACGAAGACGCTGGTGCTGGCCAGAAGCAGGATCGTGCCGGCAGCCAACGGCCGGGCGTACGGCCGGGCCAGTCCGAACAGCCGGCGGAACGGAACCGGCGTGGAGGACCGCTCGTCCCCCTCCCCCCTTCCGGAGCTCACCTTCCGACCGTGAGAGTGATGACCAACTCCGGCCGTTCCGGATCCGCCACGATCTCATCGAAGGCAGCGGCGTCCATCGCCAGCGGAATCTCGATCGCCACCGAGCCGTGATCGATCTGCTCGGGAATGCTGCGGCCGACCCGGCCCGCGGTGCTGCCCGAGGCGACCGCGTCGTCGCCTTCCGGCCGACCGCCCCGGCGGAGGTCGACGCCGATGTTGACCCGCCGGGCCACTCGCGTGCCGTGAACGGCCAGCTCCACGCCGAGCTCGACCCGGCCGCGGCGCTCGCGGCGCTCGACCTGCACACCCTCGATCGTCACCCCCTCGCACAGGTAGGGAGCGGTGTCGCGCGTGATCCAGGCGTAGCCTTCGGGAAGCGACTCGACCGCCCCCAACGGCACCCGGAGCACCATGGGCGAAGCCATGGCGATCCGTTCGATCGCGGCTGCATCGACGGCGCGGGCTGACCTGGCCGTCACGTCGCCAGCCGCCGGTACGGCAGGCGCCGGTGCGGCGACCGCCGGTACAGGTGGATCCTGTTCGGCCGGCGCCCGGACAGGCGGTTCCGCAGGCGCGGACGGTTTCGCGGCCGTTTCGACCGGGCGGGCGGACCGCGGCTCGGTTTGGTCGACGGGAACGTAGTGTCCCTCGAACAGCACCGTCGACGGACGCTCGGCGCGGCCGACGCGTCTGGAGATGCCCGCGACCCGGAAGACCCGCCGGTCTGCAATCCGGGTCAAGCGCTCGTGCCAGTACCACCTCTCTCCGTCCGCGGAAACGTACCGGCCGTCGACCATGAGTTCATCGCCGTCGACCGTGCCGTCCGAGCGCAAGATGACGCCGCGGTTCGAGACGCTGAACCGCCGCCACGCCCTGGCGGCCGGATCGAAGGAACTGTAGGTGCGGCCCGACCTGCCATCGACGAAGGACCATGTCTCCGCGACCAGGCAGCCGTTCTCCAGCTTCTCGACCCGGCTGTGGCCTACCGTCTCTCCGTCCGCCACCAGGCGCCATTCGCCGAGCAGGAAGTCCAGGCCCTGGTAGCTGTCGTCCGTTTCGCACGGGCCGGCGTCCTGCGCCGACAGCGGCCAGACCGCCACCAGACCAGCGCCGCACAGCAGCACGAGCACCCGGGACCAACTCTTCGGCCTTTCCATACGATCTCTCCGATCAGGTGCCCAGGCGGGCGATCTTGATGATGAAGACAACCGCGAGCACCGCCACTGCCGGTCGCAGTTGACCGAATCGACCGGCCAGCAGCTTGATCGCCGTGTAGGTGATGAAACCGGCCGCGATGCCGTGAGCGATCGAGAAGCTGAACGGGATGGTCGCGGCGAGCACGACCGCCGGCACGTACTCGGTCGCGTCGCTCCAGTCGATCTCGACCATGTTGCGGATCATGACGCTGGCGACGAAGAGGAGGGCCGCCGCGGTCGCGAACGGCGGGATCGTCGCCGCCAGCGGCGACAGGAAGAGGGTCAGCAGGAACAGCATCGCGACCGTGACGGAGGTCAGCCCGGTGCGGCCTCCCGCCTTCACGCCAGCGGCGCTCTCGATGTAGCTGGTGACCGAGGACGTCCCCAGGACCGACCCGAGCACGGACGCGCCGGAATCGACGATGACCGCCTGCCTCAGCCGCGGCAGGTTGCCGTCCCCGTCGAGCAGGTTCCCCTGCTTCGCAACCGCGATCAGAGTTCCCGAGGTGTCGAAGAGATCCGTGAACAGGAAGGCGAAGATGATCCCGATGAACGCCGCGTCGAAGGCGGCGACGATGTCCAACTGCCTGAACGTCGGGGCCAGAGACGGCACCGCCGATACCGCTCCCTGCCGGCTCGCCTCACCGACGAGAATGCCGATCAGGGTCACGACGAGGATGCCGATCAGCACGGCGCCGGCCCTCTCCAGGGCATCGAGCGCGGCGATCAAGACGAGCCCGACGATCGCCAGGACGACGCTCCAGGACGTCACGTCGCCCAGTCCGACCAGCGTTGCCTCGTTGGTGACAATCAGGCCGGCGTTCCGCATCGCGATGACGGCGAGGAAGAAGCCGATGCCCGCGGCCGTCGCCATCTTGAGGGAACGCGGAAAGGCGTCGACGATCCAGCTCCGGATCGGGAACACGGAGATGAGAACGAAGCAGACGCCTGAGATGAACAGCGCTCCCAGTGCGACCTGCCAGGAGTGGCCCATGCCCATCACGACGCCGTAGGTGAAGTAGGCGTTGATCCCCATCCCCGGAGCGAGAGCGATCGGGTAGTTCGCGTACAGCCCCATTGCGGCGCAGGCGATCGCCGCGGCGAGACAGGTGGCGACGAAGACCGCGCCGCGGTCCATCCCCGCCTCACTCAGGACCTGCGGATTGACGACCGCGATGCAGGCCATCGTCAGCCAGGTCGTGACGCCGGCGGCGACCTCCCTCCTGGCCGTCGTCCCGTGCCGGTCGAGACGGAAGAGGCGGTTCAGCACCCGGACTCCCGACCGGTCGGTTCCCGGCATGTGGCCCGCCCGCCGCAAACCGCCGGTCAGCCTTCCGCCGGCCTCACGACGAAGAGCAGGTCGCCCTGGTTCACTACCTGGCCGTTCGCCGCGTTGACCCGCGTCACCTCGTAGCGGGAAGCGCCGTCGAACAGCTCGTCGCCGGCGTCCAGGGACGCGAGCGACACCGGCCTGAACAGTTTCATCGCCTCGATCAGGCACAGGGTCTTCTCCCGGCTGACGATATCTCCCACCCGAACGAAGGGGGGATCGTTCGGCGAGGAGGCGGCGTAGAAGAGACCGCCTGACGGCGCCTTGACCTTGAGCTCGTCGCTGCCCTCGATCTCGATGTCGGCCCGGTCGGCGTGTCGCCCGACGCCCGCGAACCGCTCGACCTCCTGCACCAGTTCGTCGCCGGAGATGCGGTCGAGGAAGTCGGTGAGAAAGCGCGTGTCGTAGTCGCCCGACCGGAACTGCCCGTCGCCCAGGACGCGGCGCAGCAGCGGCAGGTTCGTACACACGCCCTCGATGGCGACCTCCTCAAGATAGGAAATGAGACGATCGATCGTGTCGGCGCGATCCCTGCCGTGGCAGACGACCTGCGCGACCAGGCTGTCGTAGTAGGGCGACACGACGGCGCCCGTATCGATCGCCGCCAACACGTCGATGTCCGCGCGCTGCGGGAAGTCGCAGCGCGTCACCGTCCCGGGCGAGGGCAGCAGATCGATCCCGTCCGCCGAGAGGGAAGCGCGCTCCGCGTTGATCCGGACCTCCATCGCGTAGCCGTCCTCCGCGAAAGGCGCCTCGGAGATCCTCGCCCCGCCGGCAATCTCGAACTGGGCCTTGACGATGTCCGTGCCGCTGACCGCCTCGGTCACCGGGTGCTCGACCTGAAGCCGCGTGTTCATCTCCATGAAGTAGAGCTTCTGGTCCTCGAGGTCGAAGATGAACTCCACGGTGCCCGCGCCGACATAGCCGATCTCCGCCGCGATCGCCGCCGCGTAGCGGAAGCTCTCGTCGCGCAGCGCCTCCGGCAGCGCCGTCGACCCCGACTCCTCGATCAGCTTCTGGTTGTTCCGCTGCACGCTGCAGTCGCGCAGGCCCAGCACGCGCACCGTCCCGTGCCGGTCGCAGAGCACCTGCACCTCCACATGGCGCAGAGACACGACGCACTTCTCGAGATAGCAGTCCGCGTTGCCGAAGGCGCTCTCCGCCTCGACGCGAATCTGCCCGAACGCTTCCCGGAAGTCCTCCGCCCCGTCCACCCGGCGAATGCCCTTGCCGCCGCCGCCATGGACCGCCTTGAGCATGACCGGGAAGCCGATCGACTCGGCGACGGCGAGCGCCGTGTCCGCGTCCGTCAGGATGCCCTCGCTGCCCGGCACCACGGGCACGCCCACCTGGACCGCGGTCTGGATCGCGTTCGACTTGTTGCCCATTCGCCGCATCGCATCGCCGGTCGGGCCGATGAAGTTGAGCCCGTGACCCCGGCAAAGATCGGCGAAGGAAGCGTTCTCGGACAGGAATCCGATCCCGGGATGGAGCGCGTCGGCCCCTTCCCGCTCGGCGATGCGGATGACCGAATGAGCGTTCAGGTAGCTCTCGTCCGGCGTGCTGCCGCCGATGCAGACGAGCGTGTCGCGTTCGCGCAGCATCGTCGCGGCCGGCGAGTCGACGTCCGGGTCCGACTGCACCAGGATCACCTCGACGCCGGCCCTCTGCGCGACCCGCACGAGCTTCACCGCGGTGCAACCCCGCGCGTGGATCAGGACCCGCCGCACCTGGCGGGGAGCGTCCGGAGGCGCCGGCTCGTCGACCGCCGCTTCCTCCCGCCGGCGCCGGCGGGCGGTCAGGAACTCGACGCGTCGTTCCTCCTGGAGCAGCCGCTGGAGAACCGCATCCACCGTGTCCTCGGGAACCGGAATCTGCGAATCGACCTGACGAAGCTGCTCATCGAGTTCCTCACCGAAGGGATGCTCGACGAGCCCGTGCATGGCGCCCTCGACCTCGCTCAGGTAGTTGGAGAGCGTCGAAGCCATCGGCAGATGGGAGGGCACGACGATCTGCCCGGCGAAAGGCATGTTCGTGCCCGAGAAGTACCAGGTCTGGACCAGGGGATGAGTGACCAGGCTGGCCTGGGCGCCACCGGTGCAGTCGCCGTAGCCGAAACAGATCACCGGCAGGCCATTGTCGCGGACGAAGCGCGTGATCCGGTCGTTGACGATCGACATCGAGAACAGGGCGCCGGCGCCTTCCTTGGTCAGCATGCCGCCCGAGGAGATGAAGCAGACGACCGGAAGACGTTCCTCCGCACAGCGGAGCAGGAGCTTGCAGAACTTCTCCGCGCTCGCCATGTCGAACGAACCTGCCTGGAAAGCGAGGTTGGAGACCAGCACGCCCACGCGGTTCCCGGCGGCGCCGCCGTCCTCGCCGTCGCCCGGGGCGCCGGTACGGATCCGGGCCACTGCCGCCACGGTCCCGCAGGGCGTGACTCCCTGCTCGAGCGCCCGCTCGATCGAGACCCGCAGTCCCGGGAAGCTCACCGGGTCGGCCGTCATCCGGTCCGCCTCGATCTCCTGCACGTCGTGGAAGAAGCGATCGAGGATCGCCTGAGGCCGCCGCGGCGTGTTCCGCTTCTGCTCGGCCAGGACGTCCTCGAGCAGCAGGTCGCGGTAGGCGGCGTCGAGACGATTCCAGAAGTCCTTGATGCCGATGTTGCGGGGCGAGATGCGGCCGTCGTAGCCGCGGATCCCCTGCTCGTCCTCGTAGAAGTTCGGCAGCAGGCGTTCGAACAGGAACGTGACCAGGCCGAAGAGCGGCTCCGAGATCCGCGGCATCTGGAGCCGCTTCCACTCGGCCACCGCCTTGAGCAGCCGGCCGCGCCTCGGGTGCCGGGAGAAATGCCGCAACCAGGAGCGGAACTGCCTGCGCAGACGGGCCTCGGCCTCCTCGGCCGCGTCACCCTCGAGCCCCGCCGTCAGCTCCCCCATCGCCGCGTTCAGCGAGTGGCGCAGCAGGAGGTGAACCGACTCCCGCGCGATCACGTTCTCCTCGCGCGCCTCGCTGGCGATCTCACGCAGGTGCAGGAAGATGTGGTCGTAGAGCCGGTCGAAGCAGATGAAGTTCTCGCACTCGCGCCGGAACAGCCGCAGGAGTTGCGGCTCGAGGATCACGTCGAGCACCGTGAGGTCGGCGGCCTGCGAAACGTCGCCCGGCTCGGAAGCCGGGCCCCCGCCTTCGAGTCCTTCCTCCTCGACCGTCCGCATGACGGTGAGCAGACGCCCGAAGTTGTCTTCCGCCCCGTCCTTCCACTGGTTGTACAGATGGAAGCCGTACTCCAGCAGCAATTCGGCCCGGGCGCGGTTGAAGTGGTACTCCCGGCTGCCGAGCAGGAAGGACGCGAGCCGGCCTCTTCCCTCGTGCAGCGAGTCGCGAGCGGCAGCGTACCGCTTGTAGGTCCGGCTCAGAACGTCGTCGTAGCGAACCGCCAGCGGATTGTCGAGCCAGCGCTCGAACGAGGCCCGGCGCTGCCGCTCCCGGCGCGCCCTGGCCGCCCCGGCCGGCACCTCGGCGGCGGCCAGCCGACCGTAGCCCGACACGGTCGCCGAACTCAGACGGCGCCGCGATCCGAGGTAGCGCAGGTATCGGAACGCGAGACCGAACACGTTCGCCTGCTCCGCCGGGCTGTGCAGGCGCGACAGGTGGGTGAAGTCCTCGAGCACGGAGAGACTGCGGGAGGGGTCGACGTAGCGCCGCGTGTTGCGACGGTAGTGCTCGAACACCGCCGGTTCGTCGCGCACGAACAGACTCGCCCGTTGCTCCACCAGGGCGATCGAAGTGGCTACCGCCTCCTCGAAGCAGGCCAGTCGGTCGCCACCCTCGCCGGGAACGAAGTCGATCACGCCGTCGAGATAGCCCTGGTCGTAGAGTTCGTATGCCGAGACGCCGACCGCTTTCGCGCACTCTTCCCAGGACAGGTCGTAGCGGCGGACGATGTTCGCCAGCCCGCGCGGCTGGATCGTGTTGAACACGCCGTCCCGGACCGATAGCAGAACATTCGTCGTGGCCAGCGGGATCGCTCCACCCGAGTAGCCGTTTCCCAGCACGATCCCTACCGTCGGCACGTGGAGCTGCGCCATCTCGGCGATCAACCGCGAGATCGAGTGGGCCTGGTTGCCGCGGTTCGCCTCCTCGCC
>JAPVWO010000139.1 GCA_027493375.1 Candidatus Multivorans thiocomprendens
TCGTCCGTCCTGAGTTGAATGAACAGCCACTTCCGGTGCCCGATAGGCGGGTCGATGTTGTCGATCAGGATCGTCTCGAGTTCGGTGATCTTCATCTTCGACCCCTCGGAGTGTCTAGCCAACGCCGCGGCCGCCTGGCGCGCCGCGGTCAGGCCGGCTGTCATGCCGGCCAAAGCACTCCCGGCGCTGGAAAGGAAGCCGCGTCTGGTGATCATTGCAGGCGGTCCGACTCTACGCGCAGCGCCGTTCGGCCCCGTGCCGGCGCCACCCGGGCAGCTCGGCCGGGCTTCCGCCCCACTCCACTGACAGCACCCCGTGCTAGCATGCGCCTCGCAATGGGTTCCGTCATCACCGTCCGCGACATCGATCCGGGAGACAAGGCCTGGCTGAGACAGGAAGCCCGCCATGTCGGCCTCTCGATGGAAGAGTACGTTCGCCGCCTCATCCACGACAAACGCGAAAAGACGGAACAGCGCCTCAAGCCTTCCGAGGTCTTCAGGAGGCACTTCGGCCCAGAGCGCGGGGTCGAGCTGCCACCCCGCAGGCGGTATCGAAACAAGCCGGTCAGCTTCGCGGACGACGGCGAGGCGTGAGCCCTCCCATCGCGTGGCTTCTCGACACGAACATCGTGTCGGAGATGATGCGTCCGCACCCTGAACCGCGCGTATCCGAGTTCCTCGACAGCATCGCCGCGGAGGGAATGGGCCTCTCGCCCATCACCGTCTGGGAGATCCTGGACGGCATCGGCCGCCTCGATTCCGGTAAGCGGCGCGAGAGCCTTGCCGCCCGGTTTCAGAACGTCCTGGACGAGTGCTTCGACCAGCGCATCCTCAGCTGGACCCACGACGATGCCAGGGCGTGCGCGCGGATCATGGAAGAGAAGCGTCGGCGGGGTGAACCGCTCGACGACCACGTCGCGGACGCCTTTCTGGTCGCGGCGGCCGCCACTCGGGGCCTCTCCATCGTCACGAGGAACACGAGAGAGTTCCGCAACACGGGCGTCGAGGTCGTCGACCCGTGGTCGGAGCCAACACTCCTCCACGAGCGGTCGCCGTCCTCCGCGTAGATTGCCGGCCACAAGGAGGCCGTCCGATGCGGACCGGTTTGCGCTCGCCGGCCCGTGGCGGCACACTCAGGGTTTCACTCGAACAGCTCAAGGACGGAACGAATGCTGGAACTTGGTCTCGAAGGCAAGGTGGCGATCGTCACCGGCGGCAGCGATGGCATGGGCCTCGCGACGGCGAGTCGACTCGTGAGCGAGGGGGCCCGCGTCGCGATCTGCGCGCGGCGGGCGGAGAACCTGGAGCGGGCCGCGGACAAGCTGCGCGCTGTCGGCGGAGGCGACGTGCTCGCCCAGCCGGCCGATGTCACGTCCGGTAGCGACGTCGACCGTTTCATCGAGGCGGTGACCGCCGAGTTCGGCGGCGTCGACATTCTGATCAACAACGCCGGCGCATCGGCCGCCCAGGGCCTCGAAGCGCTGGGCGACGACGCCTGGATGGCGGACATCCAGCTCAAGGTGATGGGCGCGGTGCGGTTCTGCCGGGGCGTCGTGCCGTCGATGCGGGAACGCGGCGGCGGCGCCATCGTCAACGCGACGATCGGCGGCGGCAAGGCGGCGCCGGCGCGGGCGCTGCCGACCAGCGTCACCCGCGCCGCCGGCATCAACCTGACCAAGTCGCTCGCCAACGAACTCGCCGCCGACAACATCCGCGTCAACACGATCTGCATCGGCCTGATCAAGAGCGAGCAGTGGGTGCGCCGGGCGGAGGGCCAGGGCGTCGACGTCGAGTCGGTCTACGACGCGATGGGCAAGCGGGTTCCCCTGGGCCGGGTCGGCGAGGCCGAGGAGTACGCCGACCTGATCGCGTTCCTGGTCTCGGAACGCGGCGCCTACATCACCGGAACGGCCATCAACCTGGACGGCGGGCTCTGTCCCGTCGTCTGACCGGTCGCAAACTGCCGACAAGGAGCGGAACGTGAAAGTAGCGATGCAGCGCAACCCCTTCAACCGCCGGGACCTGATCGAGGAGCAGGGCTTCGAGGTCGTGGAGGGTGTCTGCCGGAGCGAGGACGACCTCGCCGACCTGCTGTCCGACGCCGACGGCGCGCTGATCGGCGTCATGCCGCTGACCTCGCGCTCCGTGCTCGAGCGCTGTCCGAAGCTCAAGGTGGTCAGCCGGCTGGGAGTCGGCGTCGACTCGATCGATCTCGACGCCGCCACCGAACTCGGCATCCTCGCGACCAACGTGCCCGGCTCGAACACGACCGAGGTGGCCGACCACGCGATGGCGCTGATGCTCGCGCTGACGCGGTGCGTGGTCGACGCCGCCGGCACGACCCGCGAGGGCCGCTGGGGGCATCGGGAATCGATGATCGGGCTCCTCACCGGCGCCCGCCGAATCGCCGGCCACACCGTCGGCATCATCGGCTTCGGCAACATCGGCCGCGCCTTCGCCACACGGATTCGGGGCTTCGGCCCGACGCGGATCATCGCCGCCGACCCTTACGTCGACCAGGTCGCGGCCGACCTCTACGGCGTCCAGATCGTGCCGCTCGAGGAGCTGCTCGCCGAGGCCGACTACGTGACGATCCACTGCTCGATGACGGAGGAGACGCACCACCTGATCAACAGCGACACGCTGGCGCTGATGAAGCCGACGGCGTTGCTCGTCAACGCGGCGCGCGGGAAGATCATCGACGGCGCGGCGCTCGCCGAAGCCCTCGCCGAAGGCCGGATCGAGGCCGCCGCGCTCGACGTCACCGAGAAGGAACCGATCGACCCGGACGATCCGCTGCTGAAGCTTCCGAACTGCATCGTGACACCCCACATCGCCGGCTTCTCGCCGGTGTTCCTCGGCGAGTGCCCGATCCGACAAGCCGAGAACGTGATCCGGGTGCTCACCGGCCAGATGCCCCACGGCATCGCGAATCCCGAGGCGATCAAGACGATCGCGGTGATGCGAGCCAGCGATCCGGGGCGCTGGGAGGGAGTGCCGGACTTCTCCACGGCGCTGGCCTTGTAGCTGAACCGGCTGGGCGTACCGTAGTAGAGGCCGCTCTCGCACGATCCCACACAATTCGAAGAACCGGCACGCCGGGGCTGACGATGCGCGCAGGCGCGTCACACAACGAGGAGGAACTCATGCGCTACACCCTTTCCCTTCTCGCGGCGGCGGCGCTCCTGGCGCTGGCGGCGATGCCGGCGGCGGCCGGGTCGATGGACGTCGACCTCAAGGCGTCCGACGGCACGATGCTCAAGGCAACCTACATGTCGCCCGGCAAGCCGGGTCCGGCGATGCTGCTGATCCATCAGTGCAACCTGGACCGGTCGTCCTGGACTGGCATCGCTTCCCAGCTCGTTGACGCCGGCGTGCACGTGCTGACGATGGACCTGCGCGGCTTTGGCGGGAGCGACGGTGCCGACTATCGCGAGGCCGGAGGGTTCGGACCGTTCCTGAAGACGGCCTCCGGCGACGTCGACATGGCGTTCGACTACCTGAGCAAGCAGGAAGGCGTGGACACCGCTCGAATGGCGGCCGGCGGCGCCAGTTGCGGCGCCGTGCGGACGGCCGATCTGGCCGCGCGGCGGCCGGTCAAGGCGCTGATGCTGCTGTCGGGGCCCCCGAGCGAGGCGGCTGTCGCGAACATCGCGGCCAAATCGGACCTGGCGGTCTTCGCCGCCGCGGCGAGCGGCGACCCGATCACTGCCGGCGTCGACAAGCAGCTCAAGAGCGCCGTCAAGGGTTCGAAGCATCCGAACTCGACTGCAAAGATCTACGAAGGTCCGGAACACGGCGTGCCGATGTTCGCGAAGAACGCGGACCTCGAGCCGGCGTTGGTTTCGTGGCTGAAGACGGAGCTGACCGGGAAGTAGAGAGCTACCGCAGCTCTCGGCCAGGTGGGCGGCCTTCAGGCAGCCGGTGATGCCGCCCTTGAGCGCGACATCACCGCGCAGGTAGTCCGTCGCCTGGTTGTAGATCCAGGGCGCGAAGGAGTCGTACCAGGCGCCGGGGAACTCGGTCGCCAGGATCGGGATGCGGAGCTGCTGGCGCAGCTTCGTGTAGTTGTAGATGTCCTGGTCGCCGAGCGGGTCCTCGTACCACTCGAAGTCGAGTTCCTCGATCAGCTTGCCGACCCGCAGCGCCTGCGGATAATCGTAGCCCCAGGTCGAATCGAGCATCAGCGGGAAGCCGTCGCCCACCGCCTTGCGCACGGCACGGCAGATCTCCATGTCGTCGCGCCAGACGCGGAAGGGGTGGATCTTGTAGCCCCGCCAGCCGTTGCCCCGGTATGAGAGCGCCTGGTCGACGTAGGCCTCGACGCTCGGCTGCTGCTCGGAACTGGCGTACGCCGGCAGCTTCTCCCGGTAGGTGCCGAGCAACCGGTGGATCGGCTCCCCCGCCGCCTTGCCGGCGAGGTCCCAGAGCGCGACGTCGACGGCGCCGACCACCCAGGGCTGCACCACCAACCGGCGCTCCAGCATCTCCTGGTAGAGCTGCTCCCTGGCCAGCGGGTCGCGCCCCATCACGATCGGCTTGAGCATCCGCAGCAGCGGCTGTGCCGCGATGCTCGCCCCCATGCCGAGGAAGGAATGGCCCTCGATCCCCTCGTCGGTGCGGATCGTCACCAGGGCGAGTTCGCCGACCTGGTTCGGCTTGCCGGTCGGGTCGAATGGTCCCCGGCCCAGGTAGGAATGGGGCGGAATGTCGTTCCAGGCGAAGAGAGTGATGCTGAGGTCGTCGATCTTCATGGGGTGCCTCCGGCGGGATGACGCTACGGATCGTC
Source organism: Candidatus Multivorans thiocomprendens (assembly GCA_027493375.1). GTDB lineage: Bacteria > Acidobacteriota > Thermoanaerobaculia > Multivoradales > Multivoraceae > Multivorans > Multivorans thiocomprendens. Next base: position 4,789 of record JAPVWO010000139.1, read on the forward strand.
CAGGAACCCGTCAAGGCAGGAGCGTCCCGCGATTGGATCGGGTCGGGCATACTCTCATCAGGGCCCCAGGGGTTGAGCAATGAGCGAAGCACGATCCGGACCCAGGACCCACGTCGCGTTGAGGGCTCTGCTCGCCGTGCTGATCGGCATCCTCGCCGGCGCCGCGTTCAACGTCATGCTTGGCGAGAAGGGCGCGGACACGCCGGCGCTTGCCCTGCTCGGCGGAGCACTGGCGCTCGTCGTCTTTCTCGTGCAGGCCCACCGGCGGACCCGGAAGGCGCAACCCTAGGGCGTGTACCAGATCGGCGACGACCAGGCGCGTTCCTGGATCGTGGCCGGGAAGTCCTGCCGCGGAGCGGTGCCGGCGCGCAGCGCGTCCCAGCTCGACCAGCGGCAGGTGGGGTTCTCCAGCACCCGCGCGTAGTAGAAGGCGCGCTGGTTCGAATCGAAGTCCGGGTCGGTCCACACGGTCTTCAGTTCGCCGGCGCCGACGCCCGTGCTGGCCGAGCAGTCGCTGAGGTCGACGGTGGCGTTGTTGTCCGGGCAGCGATTCGTGGCCGGGTCGACCTCGAGACCGTCGGAACAGGCGACGTCGTAGACGATCTCCGCGGTCTCGCCGCCTGATTCCCAGCCCTTGACGACCTGCACGCGCTGGAGCGGCGCGGCCATCGCGTCCCGCGTGGCCCAGACGAGGAAGCTCGGAGCTTCGTCGCCGTCGTCTCCGGTGAGGTCGCCGCCCATCGGCACGCCGCTCTCGTAGGCGGACGCGACCAGCTCCGGGTCGTCGAGGTCGAGGCCGGCAAGGCCGGCGCCACCGAAGAAGCGCACCCTCATTCTCGTCCCGCTGGTGCCGAAGGTCTCCTTGCGGCGCATCGCGTCGAAGATCGCCTCGCGCGTGTTCTCGTCGGCCCAGACGCCGGCGAGGCCGGAGGCGCCGCTCGTGATCGCTGTCGTGAAGGGGTAGATGCGGCCGGTGCCGTCGTCGATCGCTTCCGCGGCGGCGGTGGGGTTCTGCAGGTCGGCGCCGGCCCCGGGCTCGCTCGGCACCGAGCCGCGCTGCTCGGGTGTCACCTGCATGAACCCCGAGGCGGCCCAGTAGTTCTCCTCGTCGAAGGAACCGGCGGCGACGTGGGTGTCGGACGAGCCGATGATGCCGAGCTTGTACGGGTTCGACACGCCGCTCGCCTCGATCGTCAGGCCCCGGCGGAAGGCATCGCGCACATAGCTGCCCGGCGGTTCGCTCAGGACGCTGGTCGAGACGCGGTACGGCATGATCTCGAATCCCGCCCACTCGTCGTTCGGCGACAGCGCCGGATGGGTCTCCGAAGTCCCCTTGGTCTGGGTGATCTCGACAAGCGGCTCGTTGCGCCTGCGCAGGTCCGAGTAGGCCTGGTCGATGGCGCCGCCCTCGAAGTACTCGTACTCGAACATCCGGCCTCCGGAGCCGTTCGAGTTGTGGGGAATCGCGATCGCCTCGTAGCCCTGGTCGCGCCAGGCGTCCATCCGGGCCCAGAGGTCCTCCGGGTTGTAGGAGTCGAGCCGCGAGAACGGGATGTCCGGCGCCTCGTCGCCGCGGAAGACGACGTTGCGGTGCAGGTTCTCGTAGATGCCGCCGGCGCCGGCCGAAGTGTACTCGTAGGCGATGAACGTCGTGAAGACGCCGGGCTCGTAGTGGCGGTTCGCGGATCCGACGATCTCGCTCCAGGCGGAACGGACGACGTTCTCGTCGAGCTGCTCGCGGTTGCTCGGGTCGGCGTCCTTCATGAATCGCACGTAGGGCTGCAGGGCGGCGAAGATGCCGCGCCGCTCCTGGATGGTCTCGGCGCTGCGGACAGTCTCGGCGGCCGGGTGGCTGTATGCCGCCTGGTCCGGGTCCTGCATCGCCGGCAGCATGCCGAGGTAGTTCGCGTGGTCGGAGACGCCCTGGAAGTCGAGCGGCCGGTCGAGCTTCAGTTCAAACCCGGCCGGGTGCTCGATCGAGTTCCCCTTGGCGAACTCGTAGGCCTCGTCCGGGCCGGCGCGGGTGCCGAACACGAAGGCGTCGTAAGAGTAGGTCGTGTGGACGTGCAGGTCGCCGAAGAAGGCCTGCCGGTCGGCGGGCTTTCCGGTGGCCTGGCTGGAGGTCCCGGCGGGGACGACGGACGGGTCGGCTGGGTCGTCGGCGGCGCAGCCGAGGGCCAGAAGGACGACGAAGATCAGAATCGGAAGGGCGAATCGCTGCACGGAAGCCTCCCCTCAGGCGTTGGCGTCTCGGATGGTTGCGAGTGTACCGATGGCGTGCCACGTCGTCGGCCCCGCGCCGGGTGCGGACCAGGATCCGCGCGGGCCGGAGGCGGCGTCCGCTTGCGGGAAGCTAGGATGAGTCCCAACCCGCCAACATCCACTCCTCTCCGCCAGTCCGGAGGACAGCATGGCCCGACGACTCTCCCTGGTCCCAGCCGGTTGCTGCCTCGCCGCGGCGCTCCTCGCGGCCGGCTCGCTCGGTGCACAGACCATCCCGCCGCTGACCGGCGACGACGTCGTCTCCGTGCGGGTGCGGTTCGGGATCACGGACAGCGAACCGCGGTCCTGGAACGGCTCCGTCGAAGTGACCGGCGGCGATCTGCTGGCGCTGCGCAACTGGAGCGTCCATCCGTCGGAGTCGGTCGACGGCGCGAGCTGGACGATGGCGACCAGGCCCGGGATGAACTACCCGCGCCGCGTCTACCAGTGGGAGGACCCGAAGGGCACGGTGACCTACCTCCACCACCCGGGCGTCGTCGTCGACGTGGCGGCACGCTCGGGGACGCGGCTCGCCTTCTCGACTCCCCACGGCGACTTCGACCTGCGGCCGTCCGATCTCCGGGTCGGCGAAGAACTCTCCTTCCTCGACGGCGCCGTGCTGGCCGACCGCGTGGCGCCGGCGGAGCCGTTGTCCTCGCCCGACGTCGAGAACGACTTCGCGACGATGACGAGCGGCGAGGACGGTGAGGTCTGGGCCGCCTGGACCGCCTACCGGGACGGCGGCGTGTCGTTCATGGCAAGGCGCTTCGACGGCGCGGCCTGGCAGCCGGCCGTGCAGGTCACCGACGAACCGGGCGACCGCGTGATGCCGAAGCTCGGGCGCGACGGCCGGGGCCGCCCCTGGGTGGTCTGGTCCGAGCAGGTGGACGGCAACTTCGACCTCTACGGCCGCTACCTGCAAAGCGCCGCCGACGGCTCGTGGTCGGCAACCGAACGCCTGACCTACGCGCCTCAGGCCGACATCGAGCACGAACTGGCCAGCGACGCGGAGGGCAACCTGTGGCTGGTCTGGCAGGGCTTCCGCGACGGCCGCTCCGACATCTTCGCCCGTCGCCACGACGGCTCCCGCTGGTCGGCAGAAGGACCCGTCTCCACCTCCGCGGCCAACGACTGGACCCCCGCCGTCGCGGCCTGCGGCGACGGCCGGGTCTACGTCGCCTGGGACACCTACGACCAGGGCAACTACGACATCCAGTTGCGGAGCTTCGCCGGCACCGGCTGGAGCGACGTGAGCCCGGTCGCCGACACGCCCAAGTTCGAGGCCCATGTGTCGATCGCCTGCGACCCCCGGAACCGGCTCTGGGCCGCCTGGAACGAGAGCGGCTTCCAGTGGGGCAAGGACTCGGGCTTCGAGATCTACAAGGAAGCGACGCGCCTCTACGAGTGGCGCACTCTCGCGGTAGCGGTGTTGGACGGCCTCCGCTGGCGGGTGCCCGAAGCCGACGTGAACGAGCTGCTCGAACGCGAACTCTCCGAGTACATCCCGAGCTTCAACGACCTGCCCGTGCTCCAGGCCGACGCCGACGGCCGGATGTGGCTGTTCTTCCGCCACCGCACGATCCGGGCCCGCGACACCCCGGACTTCACGCCGGCCCACCGGGCCGCCTGGCAGATCTTCGGCACGGCCTACGTCGGCGGTGAATGGACCCGGCCGCTTCACCTGCCTTTCAGCCGCGGCCGCCAGGACGTGCGCTGGGGACTGGCCTCCGACGACCGGGGCAATCTGTTCGCGGCCTGGCCGACGGACAACCGGAACTCCGAGGAGTACCTCTTCGAGCACTCCTCGATCAACGCGGCGAAGCTGCCCTCACTGACCGGCGAAGCGACGCCGCCGCGACTCGTCGACCCGGAGACGCGCGCGTACACGACGTACCCGGTGCATCCCAACGAGGCCGAAGACGTCGCGCGCATCCGCGCCTACACGATCGA
>JAPVWO010000014.1 GCA_027493375.1 Candidatus Multivorans thiocomprendens
GTGGTCTACCATTCTGCCGCTTTACTGAGTCCGCAACCAGAAACCCTATGGGAGATCCAGATAGATGACCGACCGCACCGTACTCATCACCGGCTGCTCGAGCGGCTTCGGCAAGCTGGCAGTCCACACCTTTCGAGCCAACGGCTGGAACATCGTGGCCACGATGCGCTCGCCGGAGAAGAAAGCGGAGCTCACGGGCCTCGAAGGCGTCCTGGTCACCAGGCTCGACGTCAAGGATCCGCGGAGCATCGACGCCGCCTTCGAGCAAAGCACCGCGGCGTTCGGCTCGATCGACGCGGTGGTCAACAACGCCGGCTACGGCAGCAACGCGCTCTTCGAGCAGTCGCCCGATGCCTCCGTCCGCGACATCTACGAGACGAACGTGTTCGGCCTGATGAACGTGATGCGCCGCGCCCTGCCCGACATGCGGGAGCGGGGCTCCGGCTGCATCGTCAATGTGACGTCGATGGGGGGCCTGATGGGCCTGCTCGGCAACTCGGTCTACTCGTCGTCGAAGTTCGCCGTCGAGGGACTCACCGAGGCGCTCGCGCTCGAGTACAAGCCGCTCGGCATCCGCGTCGTTTCCGTCGCGCCCGGGGCATACCTCACCACCGCGTTCGGCTCCAACACGGACAACTACGTCGAGTCCGGCGACCCCCAACTCGTCGAGCACTCGCGGAAGCTCCGCGACCATTTCGCCGCGATCGTCGGAGGCGGTGAGCCGCAGGACCCGCAGGAAGTGGCGGACAAGATCTACGAGTGCGTGACCGCGGACGACGTCCCGGTGCACAACCCCGTGGGCGCCGACGCGGAACGGCTCAGCGGCCTGATCGACAGCCTGCCTTCAAGGCAGGCGTTCGTCGCCGCGATGGAGCAGATGCTGCTGCCGCCGGCCGGCTAACCGCTAGCCAGGCGTCAGTCCCGGAAACAGCTCCCCGAGGTGGCGATTCTGCATTTCGAATGCAGAATCGCCACCTTCCGGCTCCCCTGCCGGAACACCTGATCAGGCGAGATCGAACCGATCCAGGTTCATCACCTTGTTCCAGGCCGCGACGAAGTCGCGCACGAACTGCTCTTGCGAGTCGTCGCAGGCGTAGACCTCCGCGATCGCCCGGAGCTGGGAGTTCGAGCCGAAGACGAGGTCGACCGCGCTGCCGGTCCACCTGATCTCGCCGGTGCCGCGATCGCGGCCTTCGAAGACGCCCTCGTCGTCGGGGCTGGCCTGCCAGTCGGTTGCCATGTCGAGGAGGTTGACGAAGAAGTCGGTCGTCAATGTCCCTGCCCGTTCCGTGAAGGCGCCGAGCCCCGACCCGCCGGCGTTCGCCCCCAGGACGCGCAGGCCGCCGACCAGCACCGTCATCTCGGGAGCGGTGAGCGTCAGCATCTGCGCCCGGTCGACGAGCAGCGCTTCCGCGGGTCTCGCATGTCCGTCGCCGAGGTAGTTGCGGAACCCGTCCGCGGTCGGCTCGAGCACGGCGAAGGACTCCACGTCGGTTTGCTCCTGGATCGCGTCCGTCCGGCCCGGCGAGAAGGGCACGGCGATCTCGCTCCCCGCGCTCTTCGCCGCCTCCTCCACGGCCGCGCAGCCGCCGAGGACGATCAGGTCCGCCAGCGAGACCTGCTTGCCGCTGGCCTGTGAACCGTTGAAGTCGGCCTGGATCGCCTCGAGCGTCTGCAAGACATCACCCAACTGGGACGGGTCGTTGACCGCCCAGCTCCGCTGGGGCGCGAGCCGGATGCGCGCGCCGTTGGCGCCGCCGCGCTTGTCGGTGCCCCGGAACGTCGCCGCCGACGCCCACGCGGCCGAGACCAGCGCGGAAACAGAGAGCCCGGAAGCGAGGATCCGACTCTTGAGTTCCACGACGTCGTCATCGTCGATCAGCTCGTGGTCGACCTCGGGAACCGGGTCCTGCCAGAGCTGCGGCTCGGCGGGCACCCACGCTCCGACACAGCGGCTGCGCGGCCCCATGTCGCGGTGGGTCAGCTTGTACCAGGCCCTGGCGAACGCGTCCGCGAAGTCGTCCGGGTGCTCATGGAAGCGCCGCGCGATCGGCTCGTAGATCGGGTCCAGCCTGAGCGACAGGTCCGTGGTCAGCATCATCGGCGCGTGCCGCTTCGCCGGATCGTG
>JAPVWO010000140.1 GCA_027493375.1 Candidatus Multivorans thiocomprendens
TCGAAGTCGATCGGTTCGGCCGAGCGGTGGGCGTCGGAGGAGACGAGAACGATGCGGGGCGCGTCCTCGATCCTGGCCGCCGGACGCACCGTGCCGTCCTTCAGCCAGCGATCGACGAGGACGCGGTTGGCCAGAAAGTGGACGGCGAACATGAGCTCGAAGCCCTGCGGCGTCCGGCGCGCGCGGCGCGGCACGACGCCGGCGTTGAGGACGGCGATGTCGATCGTCGTCTCCCGGTCATGTAATTCGTCGCAGAGCTGGTGGACGGAACGCATGTCGCAGAGATCGACCCGCAGCATCTCGACCCGGTCGGAGCCGGAGGCGGCCCGGACCTCTTCGCCCGCCCCGGGGTGGCCGCTACGGCAGGCCATCAGGACGTGGCCGCCGCGCTTCGCCAGATCGATCGCGACGGCCTTGCCGAGCCCGCTGTTGGACCCGGTCACCAGGCACGTCTTGCCGTCGACCCGAACGGAGGTCGGCAGTGGCTCGATCTCAGCGCGCTCGGCCGCCCTGTCCCGGACCGCCTTGCGGAGCACCTTGACGAGCTTCTTCATGTGACTTCGTTCTGTGGCCGGGAAAGTGGAGGAACTCGGCGGGCGCGGGTTGCCAGCTTACTCACGCGGAATGCCGTGCTGCTTCCGGTAGGCCGCCATTCCGTCCTCGATGGCCTCCCCGGTCAGGCCGAAGCTGCCGCCATCGTAGACGTGGCGCCCGTAGCGGTGCTGCACGTTGCGGCTGGCGGTCCGTTCGGCGGCCTGCCTTGCGTCCGGTCCGAAGGGGATGCCGGCCCGTTCGTAGACCTTGCCCAGGACCGCCATCGGATCGTCGACCAGGTCGTAGTAGGACACGTCGACGAAGCGGAACGGGTCGGCTGCTTCCCGGGCGCTGGCAGTCAACTCCACAAGGCGGCAGGTCTTGGCCAACCAGTGCGCGCCGATCTCATGCGGGTCCACCCGGTCGCTGAACAGGCCGCGGCCGTGCGCGACCATGCTGCAGAAGGAGGGGATCGTCTTCAGGGGGTCGCGGTGCGTCTGCACGATCGTGGCGGTCGGGAAGACCCTGAGAGCGACGTCCAGGTACTCCATGTGGTGCGGTGTCTTGAGCACCCAGTGACGACGCGGTCGTTGCCAGTGCAGGACCTGAAGCAGCGTGCGGAACTCCTCGTACGCACGCGTATGGTCCTGGCCCTCCAGCCAGCGGGCGTAAGCAGGCACGTGCATGGTCGCCTCCGCCGACTGGCTCATGAAGGAGACGTCGAGCAGCAGCACGTCCTCCTCGGGAGCATCGTGTTCGGCGGGATGGACAGCGAAGAAGGCGGGGGCCAGGTAGGCGATCGCCCGCTCCGCGATGAGGGCCTGTCGGATGCGAGCGTGAGGGTCGCCCGGCTCCTCACGCGGCAGGGGCAGCGGATTCAGCCCCTCCCAGGCGGCGACGGCGCGCATCTCGGGGTGGGAGGCGATCAGGCGGTGCAACGTGGTCGTGCCGGTTCGTTGCAGGCCGGCGATCACAACGACCTGGCCGAGTTCGATGTCCCGGATCTCCGGCCGCCGCCGGAGAAGTTCCTCGACCCGCAGGCGGGTCGCCAGTGCTCCCTCGATCCTCCGCCGCTGGATCAGCCGGCCGAGCAGCGTGAGGTCGGCTTCCTCGTTGATGGAGCGGACGAGAACGGACAGGGGCTCCATGAACCACTCGTCACCGAAGCTGGACAGACCGGTTCTCCTTCGGGCCTTCACGACCATCGAGTCGACGTCGAGCCTCCCGCTGGCGCCGACGCGCCGTGCGGCCCGCCCAGCCGCGTTCAGGAGCGCGACCGGAAGCGGCCGGTACGGCCGCTCGTAGTCCGTTGGCGTCTCGGCAACCCGCTTCGCCATCGGGTCAGCGGCGGAGTACCGACAGCTCAGCCAGCTTGACGACCCGCGTCCCGGGCCCCGGATGCGCCTCGGCGCGGATCCAGCGGAAACACATCGTGCCGGAGGTGTGCCCGGCGGTGTCGAGCCAGTTCGGGAGACCTGGATCCTCGTGGGCTACGACCAGCCGCACGGATCCGTCCGGTTCGTACTCGGCCAGGTGCTTGTTCGTGTGGATCGTGTGGTAGCGGTAGTCGAGCGACTCCATCCAGTAGTTGTTGAGCTGGAAGTTCCAGTGTTCGCACTCGGGCGGCACGGCCTCGATCACCAGCGCCTCGTCCTCGGCAAGTCGCCAGTGGGAGTGGTAGTAGGCGATGTTCGGGTCGCCGCCGGCCTGGTTCGACGTCTCCTGGTCGAAGCGGGGCAGTTTGTTCGAGTGCTTCTGGAAGTCGCGGGCCCACTTCGCGAACAGGAGCGAGGCGCCGGCGACCAGGGTGCTGGCCGAGCGCAGCCCCTCGTCGATCTGGCTCGGGGTCAGCGGCGAGGGTCTCTTCTCCTCCGGGGCGCAGTTGATTCGCTCGATGTGCAGTTCGGCCGGGACCTCGGTGCGCCGGTCGAGGAAGGTCTGGCGCACGATGAGCATTCCCGTGTCGGGCTTCATCGGCAACCAGTTGCCTTCCTGCTCTTCGCAACTGAGAACGAGTTCGAAGCGGCCTTCACCGTCCATCTCGAGCTCCGCCGCCTCGACGTAGCCGGTCGGCGGCAGGCCGCCGCCCTGGCCGTAGTGGCCGGCCTGGGTGCCGAAGCCGAGGTAGGCGACCGTGTTGCGGCGTCCGCTGATCCGGTACTCGCAGGCGCCCGAGAGCGCGGCCGTCAGATAGTGGTTGTCCGGGTTGTCGGAGCCGAGCTTGACCGTTTCGTTGGCGACGCGGTGAAGCACCGGCGCCCGCGGGTCGGCGTGTTCGATGAAGGCCATCAGCCCTGCCCGAGCCAGACGGCTCAGGTAGCGGTAGCCCTCGGCCTGGTTGAAGGAGTCGCGGGGCGTCCCCGGGAAGCTGAGCGACGCGCCGGCGGCCTTCAGCGTGTCGCAGAACTCGTCCCAGGCGCGGCCGCTCGTCACCCGCTGCGCCGCGACATCGTCCTCGGACTGGCCGCGGAGCTTTCGGACCGCCAGCGAGATCCGGCGAAAGAGCCCAAGAAGAGCGATGACGAGCTTTCTCATCTCGTTCTTCCTCCTGCCGTCATTCGGCAGGGCCGACCGGCGTGCCGTAGGGAACCGGCGGTTCGCGCTCGTGCGTCGGGCCGAGGGCAACGATGCGCCAGCGCCCGCGAGTCGCTCGAACGTCCAGAGACTGCGTTTCGTAGCTCGCCTCGCGGACGTATTCGACCTCGAGACGCACGGTGCCGCCCAGATCTTCCCTACCGGTCACGGCGACCCCCTTGAGGCCGGCGATCCGCTGGCGGAGGTACTGCTGGAACGCGGCCTCGCCCATTTCGTCGCGTACCGTTTCGAGTTGCTCGCGCACCTCGCCGCCGAAGAGATCGAGATAGGCGTCCGTCGAGCCCTCGCGGCTCGCGTCGACCATCTCCCAGAAAACGTCGCTCGGATCGCCGGCATCCGTCCCGCGCTCCGGCAGCCGGTCGCGCAGCGCCACGACCAGGCCGGCCGCGAGCACGACGACGGTCAGCGCCGTCGCGCCGAGGCTGCGGCTCACTCTCACGGCCGGCCGTTCGACCCGGGCGTCAGCTCGCGGCGGAGGAAGTCGATGTCGATCGTGCTCTGGCCGGGTTCGAGGATCGTCTTCCGCATCCGGGGAAGGACCCGTTCCATCGTCTCGAGGTACGTGCGCGTGCGGATCTCGGCACGGGCGCCCTGGTCGGCATTCGCGATCGAGCGGAAGCGGTCGGCTTCGCCGGTCGCGCGTTCGACCTCGGCGGTACGGAAGCTCTCGGCCCCGGCGACGAGAGCGCGCGCCTCGCCGCGCGCCACGGGTACGACCTCGTTGCGGTAGCTCTCCGCCTCGCGGATCAGGCGGTCGCGGTCCTCACGCGCGCTGGCGACGTCGTTGAACGCCTCGCGCACGAGGCTCGGCGGGCTGACGCCCTCGAGACTCGCGGACAGGACGGTGACGCCGGTCCCGAACCGATCGAACAGCTCCTGCGAAGCGGCCTGCACGCTCTGCTGCACCGCAACCTTGCCGGTGGTCAGCAACTCGTCGACGCCCATGCCGGCGACGACCTGGAGCAACGCGCCGCGGCCACTCGCTTCGAGCAGCGACTCGACGTTCGCGAAGCGCAGCGAGTAGGCGAGCGGATCGTGGATCGCGTAGAGGACGACGAGGCGCACGTGGACGACGTTGCGGTCGCCGGTCAACCAGCGCGTCTCTGCCGGCGTCGCGTCGCCGCCGAGCACGCGGTCGGCCGCCGCGAAGCCGAGCGTCAACCGCTTGGCTTCGCGCACCTTCAGCTTGTCCACCCGGCCGACGGGCCGCGGCCAGTTCCAGTGCAGGCCCGGCCCGGCCGCGGTCGGGCTCGCCTTGCCCAGGACGCGGGTCACGGCCTCCTCGTCGGGCGCGACGAAGTAGGTCCCCCAGGCCGCCCACATGAGCGCCAGGATCAGCGCCGCGGCCGGGACGGCGCGCCGCCTCATTCGGAGCCACCCAGCAGGGAGAAGAGCTCCGAGTCCGCCGACAGGATGACCGTCGTCTGGTCGTCGAGGATCGACTCGTAGGACTCGAGAGTACGCAGGAAGCGGTAGAGGGAAGGGTCCTGCCGGTAGGCGTCGCCGTAGATGCCGGCCGCCTCGGCGTCGCCCTGGCCGCGGAGGATCTCGGCTTCACGGTAGGCGCCGGCCAGGATCAACTCCCGGTCCCGGTCGGCCTCGGCGCGAATGATCATCGCCTGTTCCTCGCCCTGGGCCCGGTACTCCTTCGCGATCCGTTCGCGCTCCGCCCGCATGCGGGCGAAGACGGACTCCAGGTTCTGCTCCGGGAAGCTCAGGCGGGTGAGCTGGACTTCGAGGATCTCGACCCCGAGCTGGGGGAGGGAGACGGCGACCGCCGACTCGCGGACCTCGGCCGAGACCTCCTCGATGCGGAGATGCTTCGGCTTCGTGGAGACGAGCTGCGAGAGTTCCGTGCGGCCGAGCGCGGCCGCCAGACCGGCCCAGACGACGTCGTGAAGCCGCATCTCGGCGCCCGAGATGTCGCCGATCGTCTCCAGGAACCGCGCCGGGTCGGCGATTCGCCAGACGACCGCCGTGTCGACGACGAGGTTCTTCTTGTCCTGGGTCAGGAACTCGGCCGGCGCCGGATCGTAGAGCAGCACCCGGTTGTCGAAGCGGAGCCGCCGGTCGATCGGCCACTTGAGCTTGAGGCCCGGATCCTCGATCGTCCGGACCGGCTTGCCGAAGCGGGTGACGATCGCGCTCTCGGTCTCGGGCACGACGAAGACGGACCGGGCCAGCGCCACGATCGCCAGCACGGCCAGGCCGGCGCGCCACCAGGACGTGGCACGGCGCGGCGAATGCTCGTGCCCGTCGCCGCCGTCGTGGCCGTGCGCGTGGTCGTGGTGGTGACCGTGACGGTCGCCGTGTTGATGATGGTCGTGTTGGGTCATTGCTCTACCTCGTTCTGGGCCGTACCCGGTGGAGGAACGAAGACATCGAGAAGGCGGTCCGACGTTTCGTCGACGAAGACGAAGCGCTTGCGACCGCCGGTTGCGTCGGTGATCAGTTTCGGTTTGCCGGCAAGCGAATCTTCGATCGTCTGAAGCTGGAGCCGGAACCGGTGCAGGTCATTCGCGCGCCGGTACGCTCCGGCGCGCATCGCGAAGCGTTCGCTCTCGCCGCGGCCGGCCTCCACGCGCCGCTTCTGGTAGGCCTCGGCTTCGAGGAGTTGCCGGCGGGCTTCGCCGCGGGTGATCGGCAGTCGCTCGAGCGCGTAGCCTTCCGCCTCGTCGATCAGGGTCTCCCGCTCCTCGAGCGCACTTGCCGCGTCGCGAAACGCGTCGACCACGTCGAGCGGCGGGTGGGCGTCCTGCACCGTCGCGCTCACGACCTCGACGCCGGCGCCGAGGCTCTCGAGCAGCGCCGCGAGATGCGCGTGCCAGGCCTTCTCGATGCCGTCGCGCTGGCCGGTCAGCACGTCGTCGAGCGAGTGGCCCGCAAGCACGGTGCGCAGCGACCGCTCGGCGCTGGTCTCGACGAGTAGAGCCGGATCGGCCGCGGCGAAGGCGAAGGCGGCGGCGTCGGCTACCCGATAGTGGATCCGGGCCGCGACCTCGACCAGGTTCTCGTCGCCGGTCAGCATCAGGCGTTCGAGCGGCGGTGTCTCGTCGAAACCGGCGTGACGCACGTTCCACTGGTAGCTCGGCTCGGCGCCGGGCTCGCTGGGAAGGGCTCCTCGGGGCGAACCGACCGCCGCCATCCGCAGGCGGTCCGGTTCGACCCTGGTCACGCGATCGACGGGCCACGGCCAGCGCAGGTGCAGGCCAGGGCCGAGTTCGCCGCCGACGTGGCGGCCGAAGCGCTGTACGAGTCCGACTTCCTGGGGATCGATCATGCGCAGGCCGCTCGCTGCCCAGATCGCGACGAGTGCGAACGGCGCCGCACGCAGCAGCCGGGGGGCCGCGGACCGGATCCGGGCCGGACTGTCTTCGAGCGCGTGTTCGAGGCGATGAACCGCATCGCGGCGCCCGGCGTTGAACCCCTTCCAGCCGGCGACCAGCCCGTCGACGGGACCGGCAAGAAGGCGGAAGCGGCCAAAGCCCCGGTCTTCACGCGCTGCCACCGCCCGACCCTCGTAGAGCAGGCGCACGCAGTTCAGAATGACGAGCAGCGACGCCGTCTGGTGGACGATCGCGGCCGCGGCCGGGGGCAGCCAGCCGAAGGCCGCGAAACCGACGGCGACGAAGTTGATGCCGAAGGCGAAGATCAGGATGCTGCTGCGGATCCGGGCGACGACCCGGCGGGCGTAGCGCAGCAGGGGCGCCAGGTAGTCGAGGCGGTCGGGCAGCAGGACGACCTGGGCCGCCTCGGCCGAGAGGTCGGCGGCGCCGTGGCCGATCGCGACGCCGACGGACGCGGCGGCGAGCGACGGCGCGTCGTTGATTCCGTCGCCGACCATGAGGACGTTGCGGTCGCCGCGGGAGAGCTCGCCGAGCCGGCGCACCTTGTCCTCGGGCAGCAGTTCCGCCTGGACCTGGTCGATGCCGGCCCGGCGGCCGATCGTGCGTGCCGTTCCCGCGGCGTCGCCGGTCAGCATGACGATCGGATCGACGCCGGTCTGGCGCAGGTCGGCGACCGCTTCGGTCGCCTCGTCGCGGAGCGGGTCGGCGAGGGCGAGCGCGCCCGCCAACGCGCCGTCGACGGCGACGGCCAGCCGGGTCTCGCCGCTGCCCGGCGCCGGCACGACGCTCTCGGCCACGGCGGCGATCCCGTCCTCGCCGACGACCTCCGCCAGCAGCGCCTGGTTGCCGACGGCGATCTCGTGACCGTCGACGGTGGCCGTCACGCCGCGGCCGGGATGGAGCCTGAAGTTCCCGGGTTCCGAGAGGTCGAGCTGGCGCTCGCGGGCTTCGGCCACCAGCGCCCGGCCGAGCAGGTGCTCCGAAGTCAGTTCGGCGCTCGCCGCGAGCTGAAGCAGGCGATCCTCCTCCATGCCCGCTACGGGCGCGACCCCGGTCAGGGCCGGACGTCCGCAGGTCAACGTGCCGGTCTTGTCCAGCACGAAGGCGTCGATGCGCGACAGCGACTCGATCACGTCGCCGCCCTTGACCAGCGCTCCCTCGCGCGCCAGTCGGGCGATCGCCGAGGCCATGGCCGCCGGCGTCGCCAGCACCAGGGCGCAGGGGCAGGCGACGATCAACGCCGCCACCGTGCGCATCATCTCGCCGGTGAAGAGGTAGATGCCGCCGGCGGCGACCAGCACCGCGGGCAGGAAGAAGCGGGCCAGCCTGTCCGCCGTGCGCACCACCCGGGCCCGCCGGCTCTGCGCGTCCTCGATCAGGCTGGCGATCCGGGCGACCGTCGTGTCGCTGCCGGTGCGCTCGGAGCGGATGTCGAGAACGCCGTACTCGTTCAGACTGCCGCTCCAAACCGCGTCGCCGACGCCGAGCTGGGCCGGCAGCGGTTCGCCGGTGACGCTGCTCTGGTCGACGGACGACTCGCCGCGCTCGATCAGCCCGTCGACCGGCACGCGCTCGCCGGCGAGCACCCGCACCATGTCCCCGATCTCGACCTCGCCGAGCGCCACGAGTTCCTCGCGGCCGTCGCGAAGCACGCGTGCCTGTTCGGGCTGGCTGGCGACGAAGCCGGCGATCGCCCCCTTGGCGCGGTCGACCGTCCAGTGCTCGATCCCCTCGCCGATCAGCATGATGAACATGACTTCGGCGGCGGCGAAGTACTCGCCGATCCACACCGCGGCGCCGGCCGCGATGGCGATCGTCAGGTGGGACGAGAAGTGCCCCTGGAGCAGGTCCAGGATCGCGTGGCGGATGAGCGGATAACCGGCGATCAGAGTGAGGATGAGCGCCAGGTCGATGCCGGCGACGGTGCGGACGACGCCGAGCAGGTAGAGCAGGAGCAGGACGCCGACCGCGACGCACAGCGCGATGTAGCCGATCCGCTGCAGCAGCCCGTGGCTGTGCGAGTGGCCGTGGCCGTCGTCGTGGCCGTGAACCTGGAAGTTGGGTGCGCCCATCGGAACTCGCTAGCGTTCTGTTGCCGCGTCGGCCGGATAGGCGCCGGCGGCACCCGCTGAGTCCGTGGGCCTGGGGGGAGCCCCCCAGCGGCCGTGCGCGCGCCGGAGGTTGATGAGAGGTCGGCGCGCACTCCACTGCGCTCGCTCCGGTAGGGCCCGGTTCATGAGCGGTTCTCGGGCGTCGCTCTCTCCGAGTCCGCTGGGGGGCTCCCCCCAGGCCCACGGACTCGCTGGACGGCGTCGGCGTTTACGCGTCGGCCGGGTGCAGGCGGACGTCGTTGACATGTGCGGATCAAATGGCGAACAACATCATGGCGAGACCGGATCCGGCGATGGCGAGGCCGCTCAGCGTGTGCGCATGCACCGTGAGCCGGGGGAACCGCGCGAACTGGAGGCCCCGGTAGGCGAGGGCGACAACGGCCGCCATCGTCGCAATCGTTGTCACGCCGAAGGCAACGGTCACCGGGATGACGGCCCACAGGCCGACTTGAAAGGCCGGCGCCATCAGGATGGGAATCAGCGGCTCGCAAGGGCCGAGCACGAAGATGACGAACAGGCTCCAGGCCGTGAGCCCGGCCACCCCGGCAGCCGGAGCCTTCGCGTGCTCGTGGGCGGCCGCCTCGGGATGTTCATGGGCATGGACGAGCCCGCCGGCGTGGGCGTGGACGTGGCGCTGCCGCCGCCGCCTGCGGGCCAGCGACCAGCCCGCGTAGGTCAGGCCGAACGCCACCAGCGCCCAGGCGGCCAGGTCGCCGCGGACCGCCTCGATCGTCTCGAATGCGCCAACGCGGCCGCTCATCCAGTGGTAGCCCTCGCCGGTGTCGAGGCCGGTGGCGAAGATCGCGATCCCGATGCCGGCGCCGCCCAGGAGGACGGACGAGGCGACGTGTCCGCCGCCGCACAGCCCGGTGATCCACAGCGTCCGGCGCAGCGACCACCCGCGGGCCTTGCCGAGGACCACGAACGGCAACGTGTGGTCGATGCCGATCAGCGTGTGGACGAAGCCGATGCCAATGGCGGCCGCAACCAGGACCCAGACTGCGTCCATTCCTATTCGACCGTCACCCAGATCGGCGACGACCAGGCGATCTCCTTGTTCTTCTGGATCACCCGCACATAGTAGTAATGCTCGCCGGGCGCAACGTCGCTGTCGACGAAGGTCAGTTCGACTTCCTGTTCGAGGTTCTGGCGGTTGTAGAGGAAGGTCTGGTCGCGGATGATGTCGATCTGCTCGATGCGGGCGGTGCCGATCACCTTGACGACCAGTTCGAAGCGGCCCGAAACCTCGGCTATGTCGCCCTGCAGGTACTCCCGGCCGTTCGCGCGCATCCGGTAGTCGAGGATGATGTTGTCCGTCGCGGCGTAGGAGTGCCGCTTCCTCATCGCGTCGAGGAGACCTTCGGCGGAGAAGTCCTCGGCGATCGTGGCGGCGTAGGAGATGTGGGTCGAGATGTGGTCCGAGGCGGCCTGCACGCCGAGCTTGTAGCCCTTGGCCCAGGCGTTCCAGACGAAACCGGCGGGCTGGAAGCCGCCCTGCTGGCCGATCGGTTTCTCGCGCGTGGCGGCTCGGGGAGCCCCTTCGTACTCGGCCGACGTGCGGTCGCCCTGGTAGATCTCGACCAGCGGTTCGACCTCGGGGTCGTTGTCGCGCCAGTCGGTGCCCATGCCCGTCGCGGAGGTATGGGGGATCGAGATCGCGTCGTGCTCCCGGAGATACGCGAACAGTCGCGCGGCGCCTTCCTCGCTCCGTGACTCTGCCTCGCTGATCGGCAGGGTCGGGATGCCGCGCTTCGCGGAGAGGATGTTCCGGTGGCCGCCCGGGTAGCTGATGCTGCGCTCGTAGGTGTAGACGGGCACGAAGCTCCCCGGCAGCCGGAAGATGTCGGCGATCTGGGGATGGAGCCAGTTGACGTACTCGATGTCCTGGCCGCCGCGGTTGTTGTGCTCGCTGACGCCGAGGAAGTCGAGTTCGGCGGCGTCCAGGGCGTAGCGGTAGGCCTCCATCAGCGAGCCGTCGTTCAGGCCGTCATGCGAGAACTCGGTGTGGCGGTGGGTGTCGCCCCGGTAGATGCGGTAGGTCCGGCCCTCGGACTCGATCGTGTAGGCGCGGATGCGCGCGACGTCTTCGGCCTCGTTGGGATGCACCGGGTACGTCGTGTACGCGCGCGTCTCCGGGTCGACGAGTCGCGGC
>JAPVWO010000141.1 GCA_027493375.1 Candidatus Multivorans thiocomprendens
CGACGCTCTCGAGCTGGGAGTGAAGTCGGAGTTCGCGAACCGTCGGGTGCGCCTGAACGCCACGCTGTTCGACTACGACATCGAGGACTTCCAGGTGCTTGAGTTCACGGGCGTCCAGTTTCGGACCTTCAACGTGCCGAAGGCGCAGAGCCGGGGCGCCGAGCTCGAGCTTTCCGCCGTCGCGGGGCAGCACGTCACGCTGAACCTCGGCTACACGTTCGCCGACTCGGAGTATCCGGAGAACTGCGCCGGCGACCTCGACGCGGCCTCCGTCCAGTCGCTGTGCGGCGCGAAGCTGACCAACGCGCCCGAGAACGTGTTCTCGTTCGGCGCCAACTGGGACGACACGGTCGGCGACCGCTTCCTGGTGTTCGCGTCGGTGAACGGCCGCTGGGAGGACGACCGGCGGACCAGCACCCAGCCCAACCTCGCCTTCGACATCCAGGAGGCGAACACGAAGGCGAACGTCCGGGTCGGGCTCGGTGGCTACTCCGGCCGATGGGCGGTGGAGCTCTGGAGCAACAACGTGACGGATGAGCAGACGAAGAACGTGACGTTCAACACGCCGCTGCGCGTCGGCAGCCGCAGTACGTTCCTCGAAGCGCCGCGCACCGTGGGGGCCACGTTGCGTCTCACCTTCTGATCACCCTGCCGGGCCGGTTGCCGGTCGTTTCGCCGCCGTCGAACACGAGTTCTCCGTTGACCCAGACCTTCTCGATCCCCGCGGACGGAACCTGCGGTTCCTCGTAGGTCGAACGGTCGATGACCGTCTCGGGGTCGAACAGGACGAGGTCGGCGTAGTGCCCCTCCTCGATCGCGCCGCGATCCGCGATCCCCAGGTGCTGGGCGGAGAGGGAGGTCATCTTCCGGATGCCTTCCTCGAGACTGACGACGTTGCGCTCGCGAACGTACCGGCCGAGGAAGCGCGTGAAGGCGCCGAACCCGCGCGGATGGGAACCGTCGAGGCCGCCGTCGCTGCAGATGACGGTGTGCGGCCAGGCCATGATCGCTTCGATGTCGGGTTCGTCCATGGCGAAACCGATCATTGAGGACTCGCCGCCCATCTCGGTGTCGGCCTCGAGCAGATCCATCAGCGTCGTTTCCACGTCGGCGCCGCGGACTTCCGCGATCTCGGCCAGCGTCAGGCCGTTGTAGGCCGGTTCCGGCAGGAAGTCGGGGAGGAGGACGTCGTCGGGCGACAGCAGGTTGCGGAGGATGTACTCCGCGCCGTCCCGCCGGTCCAGATCCCGATCGGGAAACACGGTCGTGAGCCAGGTGAAGGAGGTGCTCCAGGCCCGGTAGGGATAGATGTCCGCCGTGATCTCGACGCCTGAGGCCCGGGCTTCGTCCAGTGTGGCCAGAAGCCGTTCGGCCTGCCCCCACCAACTGTTCATCGCCAGCTTGATGTGCGTCACCTGGACGGGCAGGTCCGCTTCGCGGCCGATCCGGATGATCTCCTCGATCGCCTCCCAGAAGAACCGGTCCTCGCTGCGGATATGGCTGATGTAGGTGCCACCGTGGGCGGCGGCGACTTTGGCGAGTTCGACCACCTCTTCGGTGGTCGAGAAGGAGCCCGGGTCGTACTCGAGCCCGGAGGAGAGTCCCAGCGCGCCGGCTTCCAGCTCTGTACGGAGCAGAGCCGCCATCGCGGCGACCTCGTCCGGCGTCGCGTGGCGCTGGTAGTTCTCGCCCATGACCTCTTCGCGGAGGGTCCCGAAACCGGCGTAGGACGCTACGTTGACGGCCGCGGGCGAGGTCTCAAGCTCGGCGAAGAACTCGGCCAGCGGGGACTGCTGGCCCCCATCCTGCCCGGCCACGATCGTCGTGATGCCCTGATTCACCGCGGCCAGAGCTTCCGGCAGCTCGAACAGCCTGGAGTCGTGGTGACTGTGGACGTCGATGAAGCCGGGCGCCAGGACCATGCCGTCGGCGTCGACGACGGTGTCCTCGGCGGACGGCTCTAAGTCACCGACGGCGACGATGCGGTCGCCCTCGATGCGGACGTTGACGTCCCGGGACGGTCCGCCGCTGCCGTCGATGACCCGAGCGTTGACGATGATTGTGGTGGTTGGTGCCGGGTCGCCGGGGGCGCAGGCGGTGAGGGAGAACCCGGCGCTGAGCAGCAGGGCCGCGCCGCAAAGGAGCGAGGCTGTCGCCTCTCTCCGCTCTGTCCTGCTCATCGGACCTCCAGTGCCGGCTGCCTCTCGAACACCAGGCCCCGCTCCGACCCCGAACTCAGGCTGAACCCGGTGACCGCGCCGGCCGCGTCCCGCTGAAACTCCAGCCGCGCCGGCGACGCCGCCCATCCGCGGCTCTCGAACTCGACCCGGAACTCATCCTCGGCGACCGGTTGCACTTCAAGCGCGGGTTGCTGCTCGACGCGCAGCGTGAGCCCTTCATCACCGGCGGCGAAGCGGTAGATGGCGTCCAGCTCGGCGGAGAAGAAGCTGCCGGCGAACGCGGCCAGCTCGGCGGATGACAGGGATGGAGCGGCAGGCGAGTCCTCGTCCTCGTCGTCGGCATCGTCCTCCTCGTCGTCGCCTTCTTCGGGCCCGAGCTGGTCCGCCAGGTAGTGGTCGGCGACCCGCCGCGCCAACTCTCCGGGATCCCCGTACTCGGCGTTGCAGGAGACGGCGATCGACAGGCCCGGCTCCACGTACCGCCTGAGCTCGGTCAGAAACCCCCAGGAGTGCCCGCCGTGCCCCACGGTCCGAAGGCCGCGATACTCACCGAGGGTGATGCCGTGGGCGTACTCGATTGGCTCGCCGTTGCTGAGCGTCCCCTCGGTCAGCATCGACTGATGGATCGCCGGCTTGTCGGCGCCGTGCAGGTATTCGTCCCAGCGCAGCAGGTCCTCGACGGTCGTGTAGAGCTGGCCGTCGCCGGCGATCTCGAAGTCGTAGTTGTGGACGACTCGCAGGTTGCCGTCGTCGTCCTGGTGGTAGCCGGTGGCGCGCCGCGGAATGATCACCTCGCGGTTCTCGTACATCAGGCTGCCGTCCATCCCGAGCGGTTCGAAGATCCGCTCGTGGGCCAGTTCGCCCAGCGACTTGCCGGCGGCGCGCTCGAGTGCGTGCGCCAGCAACATGTAGCCGGTGTTGCTGTACTCGTAGCGCTCGCCCGGAGAGAACACCGGCGCGCGCTGCCGCGCCATCATTGCCAGGAGCTGCTCGCGCGAGACCGCGTAGTAGTCGTGGCTGCCGGCGAGCGGGAAGAGGTTCAGATAGTCGCGCAGGCCGCCCGTGTGGTGGATCAGGTGCCGCAGGGTGACCGGCGAGGCGTACTCGGGCAGTTCCGGAAGCCACTTGCGGACGTCGTCGTCGAGCGAGACCGTGCCGTCCAGTGCGAGGAGGTTGGCGACCGCGGCGACGAACTGCTTGGTCACCGAGGCAACATCGAAGACCGTCTGCGGCGTGACCGGAATGTCGTAATCGAGGTTGGCGTAGCCGTAGCCGCGCGAGTAGACGAGGTCGCCGTTCCGCGCCACGGCGAGGGCGCAGCCCGGTGAATCGGGCTTGTCCCAGGAGGCGAAGATCGCGTCGATGGCGGCGTTGTCGGCGCCGGTCTCCACGCCGGCAGGCTGTTCCGCGGGGCCGGCACAGGCGGCGGCGAGCACCAGGACAGCCAGCGCTCTCACACTGGGTGCGCCGGCGTCCCCGCCGGCTTCTGAGGAGGCCGCGCCGCGGAGCGGCGACCTTGCAATCGAACGCACGTGCGCAGATCTTCTTCGCCCCCAGCGTGATGGCGAGGCTGGTGATGGCGGGCAGCTCGACCCGGTGGCCCGCTCGCACCGACTGAGCCAGGGAGTCGGCGCCTTCCGTCTCGACGGCGATCACCGGGACGTCGGACCAGCCGTTCCGCCTCATTCCCTCGACGAGGCCGCACAGCAGCCCGCCGCCGCCGACGGAGACGACCAGGGCACCTGGCTTGACCCCCGATCGCGCAATCTCGTCGATCAGGGTGGAGTGGCCCTGCCAGACGAGCGGATCGTCGAACGGATGAACCAGCACGTCGGACTCACCGACCGTCGACGCCGCCAGTTCGTTCGCTTCCTGCCAGGAATCGCCGTGGACGAGGACTTCGGCGCCTTCCTGCCGGATCAGGGCCTTCGCCCTGTCGCTGGTGGTTTCCGGCACCACGATCAGGACGGGCACCGAGAGATGGCGCCCAGCATAGGCGACCGCGATCCCCGCGTTGCCGCCGGAGGAGGAGATCAGGCGTTTGGCGCCTCGCCGAACGTACTCCTGGCAGGCGAAACCGATGCCGCGGATCTTGAAGGAGCCGGGCGGCTGCAGCGCGTCGAGCTTCAACCAGACGCTCCGGCCGGCGTGGAGGGAGAGCGGACGCGACTCGAAAAGCGGTGTCTCGATGTGGAGGGGCTTCATGACCGGTGCTGGTCCCGGGAAAGGCCCGGTAGCCTCGCGACGTTAGCGGGTTCGGCCTGAACTACCGCGGGGGAAGACAGATGGAAGGTGCTCTCAGCGTTGGTCTCCTGTTCCGCAACTTCAGGGGACGCATTCTCGTTACCTGGTTCCTCGTCCTGCTCGAGAACCTCCTCTGAGCGCCGCCCGAGCGCCCTGTGGGAGGTGGCCGCGATC
Organism: Candidatus Multivorans thiocomprendens; assembly: GCA_027493375.1. Taxonomy (GTDB): domain Bacteria; phylum Acidobacteriota; class Thermoanaerobaculia; order Multivoradales; family Multivoraceae; genus Multivorans; species Multivorans thiocomprendens. The sequence continues at coordinate 4,599 of JAPVWO010000141.1, forward strand.
CTGTCGGCGCTGATCGTGGTCGCCACCGTCCGGCGCTTCTACGACACCCGCTGCTACGGAACGATCCGGGTTCGGTTCGGGGGCGAGCTGGTTCGCCGTTCACAGGACGCGCCGGTCTCACGCCTCAACGCGCGCCTCGACATGAGTCGGGAGATGGTGGATTTCCTGGAGGGGCACGTACCCGGGGTGCTCACTGGCGTGGTGCAACTAGTAGTGAGCATCGCCGTCCTCTTCAGCTTCGACCGCCGCCTGGGGCTGGCCGCCCTCGGCGCGCTAGGCGCGATCGTTCTGGTGTACGCGCTCTTCCACCGCCGTTTCTACCGGCTGAACGGCGAACTGAACGCCCAGACCGAACTCCAAGTCTCCATCCTGGAGCAGCGGCGCCTGGAGTCGCTCGTGGGACACCTGAGGAAGCTGCGGCGCAGCGAAGTCCGTCTGTCGGACACGGAGGCCGTCCTCTACGGCGGGATCTTCGCCGCCATGTTCGCCTTCGTCCTCGGCAACGTGTGGATCGCCGCGACGATGCCGGCGGGGACGCCGGCGCACCCAGTGTGATTCGTCTAGGGGCCGGCGGATGGCGCGGCGCCGCCGCCGACCGGCTCGGCGAACAGCGGCATCTGCTGCGGCTGGTCGGTGTCCGCGCCGATCGTGACCGTTCCCTGGAGTTGACCCTGCTCGTTGAGCCGGCCCTCGATCACGGTCGTCGTGGCGCTCGCGTTGAGGGTGGGGAACTGCGTCGTGATCCGAAGGGCGTCGCCCTGCCACTCGAAGTCGTCGAGGACGATGGAGTAGATGCCGCCCATGTAGAGCCAGCCTTCGCCTTCATGCGGAACGTGGAAGCCCATGAACTCCCCGGACACGTAGGAGTCCTTCGCCGGATGCAGCGCCAGGAGGTCGAGGATCTGTTCCCGCTGGTTCTGCTGCTCGAAGAGGACGCCTTCCTTCCGGGTGACCTCGATGAAGCCGTTGAACATCTCGCTGAACGTGTCGCCGCGGTAGATGATCTCCTGCGTCGGGTCCGGGTTGTCCGGGTTGTCCTCGGAGTTGTCCCAGACGGCGGTGACGTCGAGGCGGCTGCCCGCCGGAATGTCGATCGGCCTGGTCGGGTAGTAGAGCCACTGCCAGTTGTAGTCGTACTTCGGTACGTCCAGCAGCATCTCCTTCGAGCCGTCCGGGTACGTGACCTCGTAGCTCATCGCCTTGCCGCGGACGTGCATGTGCGGGCTGAAGGCGAGGATCTGCACGTCCTTGTCGAACAGGTAGTGGGCGTTCTCGGGGTGGTGGCCGGCGCCCGGCGGGATGCGCAGGCCGGTGTTCGTCACCGGAATCGTGATGACTTCCTTCTCGAGCTCGCCTTCGCCGAAGTGGAGTCCGATCCGCGAGGCGTCACGGGTGGCTTCGCCGATCGGGTGGTAGTGCTGATCGACGATGATGCGGATCTTCGAGCCGAAGCGGCGGCCGACGCCGTCCGGGAAGACGTAGGGCGGCATGCCGGCCGTCCAGATGCCGAGGACGCCGGAGGCGGCGGGGTCGCCCTCGTTCAGCTCGCTCACGTAGGTCGTGAGGAAGTGATGCGTGACGCGGGAGTCCTCCGGCAGGAACTCGATGGCCCGGACCCAGCGCGGCTCGCCGAGGTCGAC
>JAPVWO010000142.1 GCA_027493375.1 Candidatus Multivorans thiocomprendens
GGACGTGGACTGTTCGGAGGACCCGTGCCGGGTGTACACCGGACAGCCGGTGCGTTTCGCCGACGTGAGCACCGGCGCGGTGACCGGGCGTCAATGGCGGTTCGGGGACGGCCGGAGTGCCGGCGACCGGAGTCCGGCGCATCGATGGCTCGTACCCGGCTTCTTCGATGTCACCCTCGCCGTGAGCGACGGTTCCCGCGAGTCGGTCGCGTCGCGGACGTTCCTGGTGGAGGCCGCGGAACCTCTCGGAACCTGCGACGCGAACTCGTCGACCCGCTGCCTGCGGAGTTCCCGCTACGCCGTGGACGTGACCTGGCGGACGGCCGACGGCGCGGTCGGCGCCGGCGCGGTGGCGCCGGTGGGCACGGACGATTCCGGCCTGTTCCGGTTCTTCGATCGGTCGAACTGGGAGATCCTGGTCAAGGTGCTGGACGGCTGCGAGCAGAACGGCCACGTCTGGGTGTTCGCGGCGGCGACCACGGACCTGGGCTACGAGATCCGCGTCGTCGACACGGCGCCGAACGCCGGCGGAGCGAAGAAGGTGTACGTCAACGGGCCGGGCTCGGCGGCGCCCGCGATCACGGACGTCACCGCCTTCCCCGACGCCTGCGCTCCATGACCGGGACCGCGACGGTCCGGCCGCGCCCGGGCCGCCGGAAGAAACCGGGAAAGTCGGCCGGGAATCGGCAAGACGGCCGATTCGTTGCAGAATCGGCTGACGAACGGCCGATGCATGTCCACCTCCGGATCGCCTCCGCGCTCGCCGCGACGCTGCTGCTCCCGTCAGCGGCGGAAGGCGTCACGCCAGCCTCGGGGGGCCAGACGTCCGAAGACCGGCAAACCCCCGATACGCGGCCGCTGGATTCCCGATTCGTCCGCTGGCTGGAGCGGGTCGGCCCGCTGATCAGCGACGAGGAGCGCGAGTTCTTCGTCAACCTGCCCGAGGACTACCGCCGCGAGGCGTTCATCCAGGCTTTCTGGAAGGCTCGCGACCCCAACCCGAGAACGCCGCTCAACGAGTTGCAGGTGCTGTGGGAGGACCGGGTGGATGCCGCCCTCTCCCAGTGGGGCACGCTGGAGGACGCCCGCGCCCTGTTCTATCTCCTGAACGGACCGCCCGGGCGCTTCGTCCTTCCGGACGGCCGGGCCGCCGCCTACTGCTTGTCGCGGACCAGCGAACTGGAGATCTGGTTCTACGGCGGCAGCGACCGCACCGCGCGCCACTTCGTCGTCATCTTCCTGGCCACGAGCCGCAACCGGCCCTACGTGTTCTGGCACGAGAGCGCCGCGCGCCGCCCCATCTCGCGCCGCGGCCTGCCCACCACGAACATCGCCGTGCTCTGCGGGGACGAGTGGTTCGGATGGGCGGCCCAGGCGGTCCAGCGGGATCTCGCCAGCGGCGGGGTCATCGAGGAGGTCTCCGGACCGCCCGAGCCGCCCGAGGAGTGGCTCGCGACCTTCGCCGCCTTCAACACCGACCTGCCGGTGGACGCGACCCGGTTCGACGTCGACATCGAGTGGGACTTCCCGGGCCGGAACCAGACCCGCACGGTGACTCACGGCCTGGTCATGGTGCCGGGGCATAGCGCCGGCCGCCGGAGCTTCCAGGAACGCGAGTACCACAGCTTCCAGATGACGGGCGAGGTCATCCGGGACGACCACCTGTTCGAGACCTTCCGCTACCGCTTCGAGTTGCCCGCGAACGGCGAAGAGCGGGACGCCGTGCCGCTCGTCTTCACACGGTACCTCCGGCCCGGCCAGGTCCAGATCCGGCTCAAGATCGAGGACGTGTTCGGCCAGCAGTTCGCCGTCGTCAACGAGATGGTCGACGTCCCGAACCTGGAGGAGGCGCAATCGCTGCGGAAGACGATCCTGGAGACGTTCCCGGCTCTCGCGGAAGCGAACCAGGCGGCGGCGCGCGGCGAGCGCCTGCTCCGTCTCGTGCCGCCGCGGGATGAGCGCCTGCGCGTCGGCATGGTCCGCTTCTCCACCCATGCGATCGGCGACTTCGACGCCGTCGCCTTCTCGCTCGACGGCCGCGAGATCCTGCGCAAGCGGCGGCCGCCCTTCGGCGTGGAACTGAACCTTGGCTCGCACCCGACCGAGCACCGGATTCGGGTGGAAGGCCTCAAGGACGGCAAGGTCGTCGCCTCGGACGAGATGTCGGTCAACCGCGGCGGACAGCGTTTCCGCGCCCGGTTCATCGAACCGCGTTCAGGCGAGCAGTACCTGCAGAGCACGCAGGCGGTCGTCGAAGTCGCCGTGCCGGACGGCGAGGAGATCGAGCGCCTCGAGCTGTTCCTGGGGGAAGAACGGATCGCGACGCTCTACCAGCCGCCCTGGGTGCAGCCGGTCGTGCTCGACGGTCCGAACCTGACCTACCTCCGCGCGGCCGCGTTTCTCGCCGACGGCAGCAGCACCGAGGACGTCGTCTTCATCAACAGCCCGAACCCGGTCGAGCGCATCGACGTGCAGTACGTCGAGCTCTTCGCCAGCGTCGTCGACGAACGGGGCCGTCCGATTCCGGAGCTCGAGCGGGATCGCTTCAGGATCACCGAGGACGGCGCGGCCCAGACCATCCGCCGCTTCGACTGGGTCGACGACACGCCCTTCCACGCCGGCCTCCTGATCGACACGTCCGCTTCCATGCAGGACTCGATCGGCCAGGTCCGCGCCGCGGCCCAGCGCTTCGTCGACAACACCCTCGAGCCCAGGGACCGGATGGCGGTCCTCGCCTTCGCCAACAGGGCGCGGGTCGAGAGCCGGTTCACGAAGGACAGGGGCCAGCTCGCGCGGGCGCTGGCGGGCCTAAAGGCGACCGGCACGACGTCGCTCTACGACAGCCTCGTCTACGCCCTCAGCTACTTCGACGGCATCAGCGGCCAGAAGGCCCTGCTCCTGTTGTCCGACGGCAGGGACGAGAACAGCTCGTTCACGTTCGAGAGCGCGCTCGAGACCGCGCAGCGTTCAGGCGTGACGATCTACGCCATCGGCCTCCGGGAAGCGGCCGCCGACCGAACGACGCGCCGGGTGCTCGAACGCATCGCCGAGGAGACCGGCGGCCAGGCCTTCTTCATCGACGCGGTCAGCGAGCTCGACGCGATCTATGCGCGGATCGAACGGGAACTGCGAAACCGCTATCTGCTCACCTACCAGTCGACGAGCAGCAAGCCCGAGAGCGAGTTCCGGGTGGTGCGGGTCGACGTGGACGAACGCGACGCCGAGGTGCGGACGATGTCGGGGTACTACCCGTAGAAGCGGCCCGCGAGGATCTTCACGCCGCCAGCGCGTCCTCGCCGAACCGTTCCATCGCCTCCAGCGTCTCCCGCACGTCGTCCCAGGTCGTCGAGTGGTTGATGATGCAGAGCCGCAGGGAGAGCCTCCCGTGGAGCGAAACAGACGACACGAACGCGCGGTCATCCCAGAAGAGACGGGCGAGAACCTCCCGATTGACGTCGTCGAGCTTCCCGTCCTCCAGGCCGGCGCCTGAGGGGTTGACGCGCATGCAGACGATGCCAAGCGACGACGGCGTCAGCAGTTCCAGGGTCCGACTCTCACGAACGTAGTCCTCGGCCCGTTTCGCGAGTTCCATCCCGTTCGCGACGGCCCGTCTGAAGGCGGACATGCCGAAGGTCTGAATCGACATCCAGATCTTCAGGGCGCGGAACGACCGGCTCAGTTGAAGGCCGCGGTCGTCGAGGTTCGGATGGTTCGCTCCCCAGACCGTGTCCTGGAGAACCGTCGCGCTCATGGCGAAAGGACCCTCGAGCGCGCGGCTGTCCTTCACCAGCAGGCAGCCCACCTCGTACGGTTGAAACAGCCACTTGTGCGGATCCAGTCCGATCGAGTCGGCTCGATCGATTCCCCCGAGAAGCTCGCCGCCCTTCTCCGTGACCGCGGCGAAGCCGCCGTAGGCGGCATCCACGTGGAGCCAGATGCCCTCCGCCCGGCAGAGGTCCGCCAGCGCGTGCAGGGGATCGATGGCGCCCGTGCTGGGCGCACCGGCATTCGCGCAGATTGCCATGGGCACGAGGCCCGCGGCACGGTCCTCCGCGACGGCGCGCGCGAGAGCCGCCATGTCCAGGCGGAAGTCCCCGTCGGTCGGGATCAGGCGAATGGCCTCACGCCTGACGCCGACGATCATCGCGGCGCGCGCCTGCACGCTGTGGCTCTGGTCGCTCATGTACACCGCCGGGCGCTCGGGATTGCCGGCCGCTTCCCGGGCCGCCACGAAAGCGTCCACGCCGGCGGCGGAGCCGCCGCTGGTCAACAGTCCCCCCGAACTCTTCGGATAGCCGAGCCACTGCCGAAACCAATCCAGGACCGTGAGTTCGACCTGGCTAGGGCCGCTGGCAACCAGCCAGGTGCAGGCGTTCACGTTCCAGGCCGAGGCCAGGAAGTCCGCGACCACGCCGGGCCACGTCGGCGCCGACGGCACGAACCCGAAGCAGCGCGGGTGGTCCAGCCGGGTCGTCATCGGGAGGATGTCGTCCACGACCCGCCGCAGGACCTCCTCGGCCGGGCGGCCTTCCTCCGGCGGGCTCTCAAGCAGCAGTCGCTCGAGGCCTTCCTTGAACTCTCCGTCCCAGGCGCTCTCGCCAGGCAGGCTTTCGATCCGGGCCACCGCGAGCTCCGCCGCCTTTTCGGCCAGAGCCAGCATGGCTTCCCGCGACATCCCGAGGTCGGAGCGGCGTGTTCCCATGCTTGTGGATTCTAGGCGCTTGCGCCGTCAGCTACCGGAACGCCGGCGCGACCTCCTCGATGAACCGGTCGAGGACCTCCTTCTGACGGTCCTTGCCGCCCAGGTTGAACGCCGGCACGATGAACTCGTGCACGCCGGCGTCGCGGTAGGCGCCGACCGCGGCGGCGATTTCCGAGACGCCGCCGATGTTCGACGGCATTCCCGTGCCGCGTGCCCGCATCTTGGCCAGGAACGCCTCGTCGTCGCTCAGGAACAGGAGCGCCACCGCCGACCGCTCGATCTCCGCCGGGTCCCGTCCCACGTTCTCACAATGGGCGTCGAGGACGGACATCTTGTGCTTCAGGATGTCCACCGTTCCCCAGACGTTCCACTCGTCGGCATGCTGGGCGGTGATCCGCAGGGTCACCTTCTCGCCACCGCCGCCGATCATCAGCGGCAGCGGGTCCTGGACCGGCTTGGGCTCGAGCGGCGCGTCGACGAGTTGATAGGCGTCGCCAACGAAGTTCGCCCCCTGCCGGCCGTACAGCGCCTTGATCAACCGGCAGGCCTCGTCCAGGCGGCGGAGCCGCTCGCCCATCGTGTAGAACGGGATGCCGTAGGCCAGGTGCTCGTTCTCCTGCCAGCCGGCGCCGAGGCCCAGCACCACCCGCCCGCCCGAGATGTGGTCGATCGTCGCCGCCATCTTCGCCAGCACCGCCGGATGCCGGTAGGTGTTGCCCGTGACCAGCGGACCGAGACGCACCCGCGGCACGGCCGCCGCCAGGGCCGCGATCGTGGACCAGCACTCCGCCCACGGCGCCGACGTGTCCTCGTCGTTCGGCATGAAGTGGTCGGCGTACCAGATGCCGTCCCAACCGGTTGCCTCGACGTGCCGGGACATCTCCAGCAGGTCGGGCCAGGGCATCGTGGGGGCGGGCCAGTAGCTGAATCGCATCTGAGGGCTCCGTCAAGCAGGTCGCATCGTGCGGCGGGTACCTTACCGCGCAGGCGAGCGCGTCCGAGCCGGCGGCGGTCTTCCGCTCAGGAAGCGGCGGAGGCCATCGTGTAGCCCAGAAGGCCGAGAAGAAGCGTAATCAAGGCCAGGAAGCTGCCGAAGGTCCACTTCAGCATGTTCACCTGACCGGCCAGCCCCGCGATCTGTCCCTCGACCGACGCGATCCGTCCCTCAACCGAGCCGAACCGGGAGTCCATGTAGCCCTTGAACTCGGCGAAGCGGGCGTTGATCTCCGCCCGGTGCTGCGCGAACTTCGCATCGTCACGCTCCAGCATCGCCGCGAACCGGGCGTCCGCCTCGGCTTTCGCCATGTCCTGACGCTCCAGCATCGCCGCGAACCTTGCGTCCGCGTCGGCTTTGGCCATGTCTTGACGCTCCAGCACCGCGGCGAACCGGGCGTCCGCTTCTGCTCTCGTCATCGTCGGCGCCGCCTGTTCATCCAGCAGGTCGACAAGCGTCTCCGCGACCGGGCGCTCCATCCCCGCGTCGGTCAGCGCCTTGCGCCGGGCAGCCGCCTGTCCGCTGGTCCACGCTGGTTCCGCTCCCGTACTCTCCGAACTCGTCATCGTCGGCCCCCATCCCTTTCGCTCTTCCGCGTCGGGCAGCCGCGACGTCGAGAGAATCGTACTACGGGCCCCGGCGCCGGGCCCGCGGCGGGCACGGCCAGTCACCGCCCCTCATGGACATGGACGGATTCGGGCTCGGCTTACTCGAATCGTCGCCTGCACGACCAAGCTCGGTCCTTAGCGCCCGCGACGCCGGCCCGGGCGGCGTCTACCGGAGGCGCCAACCGGCCGCCTGCGCCGCAAGCACGATCCGCGCGCAGGCAAGGGCGTCGGAACCGGCGTCATGGTGCCGGAGAGGGATGTCCAGCCGGCGGCAGACGTGCGCCAGCCCGGCGCTCGACATGCTCCACTGCCGCCGCGCCAGCTCCACCGTGCAGACGAAGCGCCGGCGCGGCGGCCGCAGCCGGTACCGCGCGCAGCACGCGTTCAGCACCCGCCTGTCGAACTTCGCATTGTGGGCCGCAACGAACCGCGCGGGAACGAGCCACTCCCGCAACACCGGCCACAAATCCCCGAACGTCGGCGCCTCCCGCACGGCGTCCCAACTCAGCCCGTGAATCCCGGTGAACGTGAAGCGTCTCCCCGGAGGCCGGATGAGATAGCTCCGCGACTGCACCACCTGACCGCCGCTGCAAGCCGCGAGACCGACGGCGCAGGCGCTGTCGTGACGCGGGTTCGCGATCTCGAAGTCGATCGCGACGAAGGGGTCGGTCGGGTTGAGTACCATGCGCGGCCGATGGTAGCGATGGGGCCAACCAACCGGCCCGGGCGAACGCGACCCGGCGGCGAGTTCCGACGAGGCGAGCGGCGTTGCTGACTGCGGCTGGCCCCCGATCCCTGAGCGGCTAGACTCGGTCGCTCGAGGCGCTGGAGCGCCAGGTGGTTGCGGCTGGCCCCCGATCCCTGAGCGGCTAGACTTTCCGCCCCGCTGTCGGATGACGCCCTGGACGTTGCGAGGTATTGCCGAAAGTTGTGGATCGGCGATCGATCAGGCGGCGTTCCTGACCTGAGTTCCGTTGGTGAATGGTACTCCTTCTCTGACCAGGGCGA
>JAPVWO010000143.1 GCA_027493375.1 Candidatus Multivorans thiocomprendens
GATCATCCCGTGCCGTCTCGACAGCCGCGGCTATCAGCAGAAGAAGGAAGAGCGACTGAGAGGCCTCGCCCGCCGCGTAGCCGAGGAGGTCGTGGACCGAGGCGGCACGCGCACCCTGCGCCCCATGAACCCCGCGGATCGCCGCATCGTCCACTTGGCCCTGGCCGACGACCCGGACGTCGAGACCGAGAGCCAGGGCAACGGCTACTTCAAACGCGTCAGCATTCGCTTGCTGTAGCGACGCGGGGGCGCGGCGCGGGGAGCCCCGTGACGTCGGCGGCATGGGCCCCGTCCGGCCCGGGGACCCGGAGGGAAGGTCTCCATCGGCCGCTTACGCTTGTTTGGTGGATGGGAGGCCAGCGCTCGCTTCGGTCGGCTGCGCTGCGGTGCGTTGTCAGTCGAGGTGACGGTCTGGGGAGACGCTTGCCTCCAGCCCGCTGGAGACCTTCCCTCCGGGTCCCCGGGCCGGACTGGACGCAGTGCCAGACGGGACGCTGCACCGTGTGGACGGCGTTTCGCCAGCCCCGGATGCAGCGTCGTGCGCATGGCGCTCCACACTGGGTGCGCCGGCGTCCTCGCCGGCCTTGGGGGAAGATCGTGCGAGGCGCCAGCCTCGCTCCTTTGTGGGAGAGTAGCCTCGCAGGACTGGTGCGGTGGGAACGGTCAGCGGCGGACGTACGGTTCCCGCTGTTTCACGTGAAACACAGACCCCAACGGCCTCACAGGTGTTTCACGTGAAACACCGTGATCTGTTTCAGCGAGAGTTCGGCGCCAAGTTGCCGCCGGAAGCGGTTGATCGGCTGGCGTGCCATGCGGAACTCCTGGAGCGTTGGAACCGGGTGGTCCGGCTGGTCGGTGAAGCGGAGCCGGCGGAGTGGATTCGTCGCCACTACGCGGAGTCGGTCGCGGCCAGGGTGTACTGGCGAGCCTCGATGGGAGAAGGCGACGGTGAGCCCGGGCTTCTCGATATCGGCAGTGGCGCCGGGTTTCCCGGACTGGTGCTTGCGGCGCTTCATCCCGAACGGCCGGTGACTCTCGTCGAGGCGCGTGAACGGAAGGCGGCGTTCCTGGCGGAGGCAGGGCGAGAGCTCGGTTTGCCGAACGTCAGGATCGTCAGGCAGCGGTTCGGTGCCCGGCTCGCCGAGCGGCTCGCGGGGGCGGTAGAGTGCGCGACGATTCGTGGCCTTCGGCTACCGGAGCCCACCGTGACTCGCCTGGTGGAAGCACTGCCGGATGGGGGACGCCTCGTCGTGTGGGCCGGCCGCCGCGTTGCGAGCGGCCTGTTGGATACCTGTGCTGTGGAACGAGAGATGAATCTGCCCGACAGTCCGCACCGGCGGATTCTCTGCCTCCGGCCGCTTTGCCGTGGCTGACGTCCTGGCGGTCGCCAATCAGAAGGGCGGCGTCGGCAAGACGACGTCGGCGATCAACCTGGCGGCGGCGTTCGGCGCCATGGAGCGCAGGGTGTTGCTGGTGGACAGCGATCCGCAGGGCAATGCGAGCCGCGGCGCCGGCTGGTCTGGGCGGCCGCCGACGTTGTTCGACGTGCTGGCCGGCGAGGCGAGCGCTGGCGAGGCGATCGCGGCCAGCGGTTTCCCGTATCTCGATCTGCTCCCGGCCAATCGGGACCTGGTGGGCGCCGAGTTCGGCCTGCAACAGGATGAGCACTGGATCGGACGCCTCAAGTCGGCGCTCGAGGAGCTGGACGGCCGGTACGAACGGATCTTCATCGATTGCCCTCCCGCGCTGGGCCGGTTGACCCTGAACGCGCTGTTCGCCGCCGACGCGGTCGTCGTGCCGCTGCAGTGCGAGTACTTCGCGCTCGAGGGGATCAGCGAGCTGTTGGCGACCGTGCAGCGGGTGCGGGAGTTGGGGAGGCCCGAGCTGGAAATCGCCGGCGTCGTTCTGACCATGTACGACGATCGCACGAACCTGTCGCGCGACGTGGCGCAGGAAGTGCGCAAGCACTTCGGATCGATCGTCTGCGATACGATCGTCCCGCGCAACGTTCGCCTCGCGGAAGCCCCAAGTTACGGTATGCCGGTCCTGCAGTACGACATCAAGAGCAAGGGTTCGCAGGCGTACTTGGGTCTGGCGCACGAACTGGCGGGCCGCCGTCCCCGATGAGCGGCCGGCGCCCGGGACTGGGCCGTGGGCTGGATGCCCTCTTCGCCGATAGCGGCGCTCTTCCGCCGAGCTCTCCGCCGGCGGTCCGGGAACTGCCCGTTGCCCAACTCGAGCCGAACAGCCGCCAGCCGCGCGACCGGTTCGATGACGCCGAGCTGGCGGACCTCGCCGGGTCCATCGCGAAGCGGGGAGTGCTTCAGCCCCTGGTCGTCACGGCAGATCCCGACCGCGGCGGTTCCTGGCGAATCGTCGCGGGGGAGCGCCGCTGGCGCGCCGCCCGCAAGGCCGGACTGGAGACGGTACCGGTCGTCTTCCGCGAGGTGGAGAGCGACCGCGAGCTTCTCGAACTCGCGCTGGTGGAGAACCTGCAGCGCTCCGATCTGAACGCACTGGAAGAGGCCGAGGCGTTTCGGGCGCTGAGCGACGAGTTCGGGCTGTCGCAGCAGGAGATCGCGGACCGCGTGGGCCGTAGCCGGGTCGCGGTCGCGAACTCGTTGCGCCTGTTGCGCTTGCCTGAGGCCGTCCAGGGGCGGATCCGGTCCGGAGCGTTGACCGCGGGCCAGGCGCGGCCGCTGTTGTCGCTCGGAGACCAGGAGAGCCAGGTCGCACTGGCTGTGCGGGCCGAACGGGAGTCGCTGAGTGCCCGGGAGTTGGAGCGGATCGTCTCCTCGGGGCCGCGGAAGAAGCCCGCGGCGACGGTTGCGGCCGGCGGGAGCGACCCCGACACCGCGCACGCGGTCGAGCGATTGACGCGTAGACTGCAGACCCGAGTCGAAATCAGTCGCCGCGCGCGTGGCGGCGGCGTCCTCAAGATCCACTTCCACTCCGAACCGGAGCTGATTCGGCTGTACGAACGGCTGTCGGCGGAGTGACCTAACGTCGGAGCGTGCTGAGTTATGTCCAAGAACCTGAGAACCGGCTCCCCCGGAGAACTGAATGGCTTTCTTGACGCCGGTTGTGAGGTCCACGGGGAACTGCGATTCGAGAACACCTTCCGGGTGCATGGCCGGTTCAAGGGCACCGTCGAGTCGGAAGGACAGTTGATCGTCGGTGAGGGCGGTGTCGTCGAAGGCGTCGTCGCCGTGGGCGAACTCCATGTGTCAGGCCGCCTCGAGGGGCGGGTCCAGACCACGCGGCGGACCGAGATCGGCGCCAAGGGCCGGGTTGAAGGAGAGATCCACGCCCCGGTTCTCGTCATCGAGAGCGGCGCCTTCTTCCAGGGCCAGTGCACGATGAACGCGAGGCCATCCCAGCCTCCCGCCGCCGAAGAGCCCGCGACGGTCGAGTCGGCCGCCGGGGGAGAAGGCGAGTCCGCGCCCGAGGAACACCTGGCGCACTAGACTGCGCCCGGATGCCGGCGGGGACGCCGGCGCAGCCGGTTTGCTGCCGCGCGAGCTTCTCTTACGGGCGGCTGGTGCCGCCGGCGCTCGTTTCATATGATGGAACGAACACGATCGGACGGCGGGCGAGGGTGGCGAGTTCGAACGACTCGGTCATGACGCGGCCGTCGATGTCCCTGGCGACCGGCAGGTTCAGGGCGTAGAGCAGCGTTGGCGCCACGTCCTGGATTCCCAGCCCCGTCAACAGGAAGTCCTCCTTGATGCCCTGCCCCCGGAGCAGGAGGAGGCCATCCGGGGTCTGGAAGCCGCCGCCAGGGATGGGCGTCGCTTCGCTCCAGCGGCCGAGAAGGCGGCGGATGGGCCCGGACCGTTCGAATCCGTAGGCGCTCACTACGGCAAGCATGCGCGGGCGCGGAAGCTCTTCCCAGGCCTCGGCGACCAGGCCGTCCAGGAACGCGTAGTAGGCGGACAGCCACCGCGCCCGGTCCAGTCGGACCTGCGCCTGGTCGCCGTCGAACTGAACGGCTTCGTACGAATCGTAGTAGAGCCGCGAGACGTCCGCCAAGCCGTCCATCAACGCGAAGACGACCAGCCGCGAGCCCTCCTGGGATCGCGACCCGAGCGTCGTCAACAGTTGGCTCTGCGTCTCGAGATCGCGAAGCGCCGCCGTGTACAGGGCCGACGGCGGGCCGTCTCCCAGACGCGCGAGGCGCTCGTCGACCATCGCCGAGCCGAGAGCGGCGGCTCGCGCCGGCGAGCTGTCGGTGAGACCGACGCCGAAGTCGAGAACGACCGAATCGAGGCCGAACCCCGCGGCGATCCGCCACAGTGCCGGCGCCGAGGCCTGGATCGCCGGTCCGCCGTCGCTTGCGCCGCGGTCGCCCCAGATGCCGAAGGCGATGGCGCCCGGGGTCAGGTGGAAGCGTTCGCCCGGCAGAGACGGAGCTTCACTGGTCTGCTCCGCCACGACACCGTGGCGGTACGGGTACTTTCCGGTCACGACGGTCGTCCACAGTGGTAGCCGGACCGCCGGTTCGATCGACTCCGCCCGGCCATAGCTGCCGGCGCGCATCGTCTCGGAGAAGAAGGGCAGCAAGCCTTGTTCCGAGAGAGGCAGAATGGCGTCGAGCGAGGCGCCGTCCAGGCCCAGGATCAACAGGTTCGGCGGCGGCGCGGAGTCGATCGCGGCGGCACGCGGCGTCTCAGGCGGCGGCGGGTTGAAGGCCTCGCGCCGTTCGAACACGGAATAGACCGTCAGCACGGCCAGGCCGGCGATGCCGAAGCGGGAGCGGGGGCCGTACGGGCGCTTTCTCCGATAGGTGTGGAGGAACGCGGTGTAGGCAGTGATCAGGGAAGCGAGGGCGAGCCAGAGGCCGGCCTTGATCAGGCGGTCGTGTATGCCGGGCGGCAGAAAGCGCTCGTAGCCGACCGCGTGCGTGAGGTCGAGTACTGAGGCCGCGCCGAACACCGCGGCCATCGACCAGGGCAGGAGTCTCGAGGCGCGTTCGGGGCGGCGCCAGGACACGGCGAGGAGCAACGCGCAGGCAGCGAGGGCTCCCAGGACTCCGTAGTACGCGCTGGTCCGGATCACCGGCCAGGGATGAAACGGCAGGTGGGGATTGAGAAAGAAGAGAAGTCCGGTGAGGTGGATCCCGGCAAGGAGGCCGGGCACCGCGCAAGCGGAAGCGGCGAGCAGACGTTCCCGATTCACTGAAACGACTCTAGGAGCTTGCGCCACAGGAACGCAACGTCGTGGTCTTGTGGCGCCGGACCCCGCGGACGGTGCTACCCTCGCCGCGCCATGGCGGCAGTGGACTCGAGGGGAGAAGTGCTCGATGTCCAGCCGTTGCCTTTGCCCTACTTCCTGCTGCGGGTGCGGGTAGCGGCCATGGAGGCCGCCGAGCCCGGCCAGTTCGTCATGGTCGCCGGCGCCAACCGGCCCGAGCCGTACCTCCGGCGGGCGTTCTCGGTCTACGACCAGGAGGCGGCGTCCGACGGCTCCCTGGTCATCTCACTGCTCGGAAAGGTCATCGGTCGCGGCACGGAGGCCCTCGCCGCCTGTGTCCCCGGCGAACGGATCCCGGTTCTCGGTCCTCTGGGCACGGGTTTTCATAGTGTGGCAGCCGGAATCTCCGGGTCCGGTGGCTCCGAGTCGGGGCGGGCGGCGCTGGTCGCGGGCGGGATCGGGTCCGCCGGTCTGGGGCTGCTGGCCCAAGCTCTGGAGCGGTCGGGCCGTCCGTTCGACTTCTTCTACGGGGGCCGCGGCGCGGAGGACCTGGTCGAGGCCGAGACGTTCCGGCGTCTCAGCGAGCGCTCCGGCGGCCGGCTGGTGAAGACGACCGAGGACGGCAGCGCCGGCGAGCGCGGCCTGATCACGACGGCTCTGGAGGCGGAAGTCCGCACCGGCGCGGGCTACACGACGGTCTGCACGTGCGGACCGCATGGCCTGATGGCGGCGGTGGCCGGGATCGCGGCCGCCGGCGGCGTCGCCGGCGAAGCGGCCACCGAGACGCCGATGGGTTGCGGCTACGGCGCCTGCCTCGGCTGCGCCGTGACACTGAAGAACGGCGGGTACGCCCTGTGCTGCCGCCAGGGCCCCGTCTTCCGCCTGGACGAGGTGGCGTGGTGAGCGCTGGCGCCAGGGGCCTCCCTTCGCCGGATCTGTCGACCCGGGTCGGCCCGCTTAGGCTGCAGAACCCGATCCTGACCGCGAGCGGCACGTTCGGCTACGGTCTGGAGTTTGCTGAGCGCGCCGACCTGCACCGCCTCGGCGGCCTGGTGACCAAGGGCCTGTCGCTCGAGCCCCTGGCGGGTAATCCGCCGGTCCGGATCGCCGAGACCCGCGGCGGGATGCTGAACTCGATCGGACTGCAGAACATCGGCGTCGACCGGTTCCTGAGCGAGGTGCTGCCGGGCCTGAAGGATCTCCCGCCCAAGGTGATCGTCAACCTGTTCGGCTACGCCCAGGACGAGTACGTGCGGCTCGCCGAGCGCGTCGAACCGTACGAGGGCGTGGCGGCGGTCGAGCTGAACGTCTCCTGCCCGAACGTGAGCAAGGGCGGCATCGAGTTCGGACACGACCCGGAGATCCTCTCCCGTCTGGTGCGACGCGTGAGGTCGGCGACCGGCAAGCCGATCGTCGTCAAGCTGTCGCCCAACGTGACGTCGCCGCAGGCCCTCGCGGGGGCGGCGAAGGAAGGCGGCGCCGACATCCTGTCGGCGGTGAACACGTTCGTCGGCATGGCGATCGACACGGCGACCAGGCGCCCGATCCTGTCGACGATTCGCGGCGGTCTGTCGGGGCCGGCGATCAAGCCGCTGGCGCTGCGCATCGTCTTCGATGTCGCCCGCGAGGTCGACCTGCCGGTCATCGGGATCGGCGGCGTCGAGACGGTAGACGACGTGCTGGAGTTCCTCCTGGCCGGCGCCTCCGCCGTGCAGGTGGGCACGGCCCTGTTCCGCGACCCCCGTACCGCGGAGCGGCTGGTCGACGGACTGCGGGAACGCCTGCGGGCCGAAGGCATCCCCTCGGTCGACTCCCTGATCGGGGCGGCGGCGAGGCCGGAATGACCGAAACGAGGCTGGAGTGCATCGCCGTCGCGCTCGACACCGACGATCGCGACACCTACAGCGACTGGTGCGGCCTGTTCGGGCCCCGCGTCGGCGTGCTCAAGGTGGGGCCGCGCGTCGTCCTGCGGTGGGGCCGGGATGCGGTGCGGGAGGCCGCGGCGACAGGCGCCGACGTCTTCCTCGACATGAAGTTCCACGACATCCCGAGCACGGTCGCTGGTGCGGTCGGCGCGGCGAAGGAGCTCGGCGTGACGTACCTGACGGTGCATGCGGCCGGCGGCCGGCGGATGCTCGAGGCGGCGGCGGAAGAGGCCGGAGACGAGGTCCGGGTGCTCGGGATCACCGTGCTCACGCACCTGGACGCCGACGATCTTCGCGACCTCGACCTTCCCGGCGCGGCGGGGGACCGTGTCCTGTCCTGGGCCGGGTCGGCGAAGGCCGCGGGCTGCGCCGGCGTCGTCTGCTCGCCTCTCGAGCTGGCGACCCTTCGTGCCCGGCTCGGCCCGGAGCTGCTGCTGGTGAGCCCCGGTATCCGCTTCGAGGCGGGTCCTGGAGCCGCCGTCGCCGACGATCAGCGCCGGGTCGCGTCGCCCTCGGCCGCGCTGCGGGCGGGGGCGGACCTGCTGGTGATCGGCCGGCCGCTGACGCAGGCGCCAGACCCGGAAGCCGCGCTGGCGGCGCTGGCTGAAGCCTGCGAATAGCGCCCCGAAGTCCTCGCTGGCTCGGCCCGTCCCCGGTCAGCGCGGAACGTGCAGGGTACGCCGCCAGCGGAAGCGCCAGGGGCCCGCTTCCCGGTTCCGCGACCAGTAGACGAGCAGCGGACGGCCTCTGACGAGGTCCGTTCCGACCGGGCCGAAGAAGCGTGAATCCCGCGAGATGTCCCGGTTGTCTCCCAGGCAGAACAGGCTCCGCTCCGGCACCTGTTCGGGGCCGAAGGAGTCCCGGCGCCAGACCGTTTCGTGGAGGAAGTCGGACCGGGGATAGACGAGTTCGTCCGAGTGGACCACGTATGCCGACTCGTCGACGGCGGTTCCGCCCAGGCGGAGTCTCTTCGCGTCGATCTCCACTTCGTCGCCGGCGATCGCCACGCAGCGCTTCAGGAGTTCCTGGGACGGGTCTTCGATTCCCTGAAACGTGACCAGGTCGCCTCGCCGGACTTCGCGTTGGGGCACCAGAGGGCCCCAGCGGCCGGCTCCGGCTCCGAAGATGAACTTGTTGATCAGCAGGTGGTCGCCGACCAGGAGCGCCGGCTCCATCGACTCGGACGGGATGCGGTAGGCCTGCACCAGGAACGCCCTGGTGAACAGCGCGAACACGGCGGCGACCAGCAGCGCCACCGCGACGTCGGTCACTATCCTGCGGCCCCACGAGACGTTCGGCGTCACGGGTTGCTGGACCTCGGCGTCCTACTGGATGAGCTTGAACGTCCGTTCCCAGCGGGTCTTGGTCAGGAATCCGAGGGCCGTGTTCATGAGCTGCTTCAGGCGGTGGCCGAAGCCGTGCCAGGTGCCGTCCGACGTTTCGCCGCCATATGACCAGTAGACCATGACCGCGCGCCCCTTGATGAGCTTCAGCGGTACGTTCCCCCAGGCCCGGGAGTCGAGTGACTCGTCGCGGTTGTCGCCCATGCAGAAGAGGTGATCCTCGGGGACGATGACCGGTCCCCAGTTGTCCCGGCCCGTGCTGTACTGGCCGTACGGACCCGTTGCCGGGTAGACCTTCTCGTCGCGGTGGATCACGTAGGCGTCGTCATCGACCGGCTTGCCGTTCACGAAAAGCTGCTTGTTGACCATGTTCAGCCTGTCGCCGGCCAGGCCGATGCAGCGTTTGACCAGGTCCAGCTTCGGCGTCTCGGGCGACCGGAAGATGACGATGTCGCCGCGCTGGACCTCGCGTCCCGGGAGCAGCGTCTTCTCGAGCAGCGTGGGGCGCGGCCCGAAGATGTAGCGGTTCACGAACAGGTGATCGCCGATCAGCAGCGTGTTCTCCATCGAGCCGCTGGGGATGTAGAAGGTCTTCAGCACGAAGTTGTTCGTGAACCCGAGGAACACGGCGGCCACGATCAGCGCCTCGACGTACTCCCGGATCACCGAGGTGTTGCGCGCCCTGGGGCGCTCCGGCGCTTTCTTCTGGTCGCGTGCCATCGGCCGGCTAATCTACAACGAGCCGGCAGGGATCGGAGCGCGCGCCGCCTACGAGTCAGAAGATCTGGAGTTGGTCCACTTCGCTTGACCCCGGGGCCAGCCTGCTGCTCCGCCCAACGAAATCAGACAGATCCGTGCCGCCCGAGGGGAGGAGCGAGTCAAGTTGCGTTGACGAAGCTCCCTCGGTCGACCGTGTCGCGTGTGCCGCCAACGTCCTTTGTTTGCCGCGTTTGGAGAAGTGACCGATGGTTGGCCGGGAACTTGAAAGGGGCGAGCGGCACCTACGGACCCGGAGCAAGGAGGTGCCCAAACGGGTTAGCCAAAAGCCAAGTTGGCAAGGGACCAGGGGGGTACTGCGGTGCCCCCCTAACTCCCCCAGGCTCGCTCCCGAACCGGGCTCGCCGTCGGAGAAATCAACAACACCCAACAACACCCGGATTCCGGGGGGGACGAACGGAGATGCACATGACAAGACGAACGAGGACCGCACTACTGGCAGTGACCCTGCTGAGCCTGCTGGCGGCGCTTCCCGCCGGAGCGGCGGACGGTGTGGTCAACATCAACACGGCCGACGCTGCCGCCCTATCGCTGCTGCCAGGCGTCGGGCCCTCGACGGCGGGGCGAATCGTGGAGTTCCGCACGGAGAACGGCAAGTTCGAGTCGCCGACCGATCTGATGCTGGTGCGTGGCATCGGCGAGCGTTCATTCGAGCGCATGCAGCCCTACGTGACGATCGAGGGCGAGACGACGTTGACCGAGAAGGTGCGGATCCCCCGGGATGAGCCGGCGCCGGCCGGCGGATCGGGGTCGGATGCCCCCTCCGACGGCCCCTGACCGGGAGCGCGCCTTCGGCGGCATGGAGGCGGACGGGCGAGCGTCCGCCTCCATGCTCCACGGCTTTACCCTGATCGAACTGCTGATCGCGACCGCGGTGCTCGCCCTGCTTGCGACCCTGGCGGCGCCGCCGTTGCGCCAGCAGATCTCCCAGCACCGGGTGCGCCTGGCTGCAGCCGAGATCGCGGCGGCCTTCTGGACCGCCCGCGCCGGCGCGGTGCGGCACGGAGTCGCGATCGCGGTCCGGTTCGAGGTTGACGAAGCGGCGCCGGACGGGGTGCCTTCCGTCTTCTCGCTCTACGCGGACGGTGACGGCGACGGCGTGCGCACGGCGGATCTGAGAACCGGAACCGACCCGAGAATCCGGCGACCGGCGCGCCTGCTCCACGTAGGCAGCGGCGTTCGTTTCGGTTTCCCGGAGGACCTCGAACCGAGAGACTTCACCGGCTCGGGGCGGCTCGACCGGCTGGACGACCCGGTCCGGTTCGGCCGCAGCGACCTGGCGTCGTTCGGACCGCTTGGCACGGCGAGTCCAGGGACCGTCTTCGTCACGGACGGCTACCACCTGTTCGCGGTTCGGGTCTACAACCGCACCGGCAAGATCCGGATCCTCCGCTACGTGCGGGAGCGGGAAGGATGGAAAGGCGTCTGAAACGGCGCACGCTACGCTTCGGCCATGGCAGACGGCTTTTCGCCCATCCGCTGGAGCGACGGCGAACTGCTGCTGCTCGATCAGACGCTGCTCCCGGAGCAGGAGGTCTGGCTCCATTGCCGGCGGCCGGAGGATGTGGCCGGGGCGATTCGCCGTCTCTCCGTGCGTGGGGCCCCCGCCATCGGCGTAGCCGCGGCCTACGGCCTGGTACTGGGCGCCGGCGACTTCGGCGCGGCCTATGACCTCCTCCTCTCCACACGGCCGACGGCGGTCAACCTGCGCTGGGCCCTGGACCGGGGCCGCGCGCTCCGTGACCGCGTTGTCGAAGGCGGCGAGGGCAAGCAGTTGCGGGCCCGGCTGCTCGCCTGGGCGCGCGACCTGCACCAGGAGGACATCGAGGCGAACCGCCGGATCGGCGCGTTCGGCCGGGACCTGTTCGAGGAGGGCGATCGGGTCCTGACCCACTGCAACGCCGGCGCGCTGGCGACAGCCGGCTACGGCACGGCGATCGGCGTCGTCGAAGCGGCCTGGTCGGCGGGCCGGCTGGCGAGCGTCTGGGTCGACGAGACGCGGCCGCTGCTCCAGGGCTCGCGGCTGACCACGTGGGAGCTGTCGCGGCTCGCGATCCCTCACCGCCTGATCACGGACAACAGCGCCGGCGCCATCATCGCGCGGGGCTGGGTCCAGAAGATCGTCGTCGGTGCCGACCGCGTCGCCGTCAACGGGGACGTCGCGAACAAGGTCGGCACCTACCCCGTCGCCGTGCTCGCGGCGCGGCACGGCGTTCCCTTCTACGTCGCGGCGCCGCTGTCGACGATCGATCGCGGCACGGCCTCGGGCGCCGACATCCCGATCGAGAAGCGCGACGCGGAGGAGGTGGTCCACGCCTTCGGCAAGCGGATCGCTCCCCAGGACACCGAAGCTCTGAACCTGGCCTTCGACGTCACGCCCGCGGAACTCGTGGCCGCCCTGATCACGGACGCCGGCGTGCTCCGGCCGCCCTACCGGGAGTCGATCGCCGAGGCGTTCAGCGGACGCGGCGACCCCGGGCATTGAGCTCCCACACGGAACTCGGAGACGCGTTCGAGCGGTTCGCGCGCGTCGAGGCGCCGGACCTCGACTCGCCGATGTACGCGGAACTCGCCGCGGGCGTGGCGAAAGACGACGAACTGCTGGCCCTGGCGGCGCAGCGGCAACGAGGTCAACCGGCGCCGAACATGCTCTTCGGGGCGGCGCAGTATCTGCTCCTGGGCGGCGTGGAACACCCGCTGGCCGCGCACTACCCGATCCTCTCGGGCCCGGAGTCGCCACGAAGGCCTGCCTTCCCGGCCTTCCGGGCCTTCTGCCTCGAACACCGCGAGGCGGTCGGCGAGTTGATCGCCACCCGCCGTACCCAGACCCAGGTCGTGCGGCGCTGCACCTGCCTGCTGCCTGCCTTCGGCTTGGTTCACCGGGAGGCCGCGGCGCCGCTGGCCCTGATCGATGTCGGCGCCAGCGCCGGCCTGAACCTGAACTTCGACCGCTACGCCTGCCGGTATCTGCGAGCCGGAAGCGAGGTCCTGCGCTGGGGAAGGGACGGGGCGCGGGTCGAACTGGAAGCCGACCTGCGGGGACCCGGCACAATGCCGGCGCCGCCACCGGAGATCCCGATCGCGAGCCGGGACGGAATCGACGTGAACCCGATCGACCTCGCCGACCCGGACGAATTGATCTGGCTGCGTGCGTTGATCTGGCCCGAGCATGTGGAACGCCACGCTCAACTGGTGGATGCCGCGGCCGAACTGAAGGACAGCCCGATCCGTCTCCATCGGGGCGACGCTTCGCGAGACCTGCCGCACCTGCTCGAGCGTGTCCCGGCCGAGGCGGCGCTGGTCGTCTACTCCACGATCACCCTCTACCAGATTCCCCGCGAGGGCCGGCGGCGCATCAGGGCGGCGCTGGAGGCGCGGAGCCGGGAGCGGCCCGTCCGGCAGGTGGCGCTCGAAGGCGTCCACCCGCCGAGCCTCACCCTGACCAGGTACCGAAGCGGTTCCGGCGAGACGGAGTTGCTGGCCCGGGCCTCGCCCCACGGCTGGTGGATCGAGTGGGGAGCGACCGGAGGAAGTCTGGTGGAGGCGGTGGGAATCGAACCCACGTCCGCGAGACTCGGCGCGAGGGATCTACGTGCGTAGCCTTCACTCGATCAGTCGCCGCCGGCTTGGGTAGAAGGCCACCACGGCCCGCGGTCTAGCTCCGAAGCGATCCGGCCTGAGTTCGGAGCCGCGCTCAGACGTTTGATCCACTTTGAGTGTCGCTCCTGACGGCGCCGCGAATCAAGGCTCCGGCAGGACCGTGACGGCTTCTAAGCCGCCAGTGCCAATTCGTCGTTGGCGAGTGTAAAGGTCCGGTTTACGAGACGGACTCGGCACGCAACCCCCGAACCGCATGATCTCCCGTCGAAGCCATGCGCCCCCAGGGACCCGCGATTCTACACCAGTCGACTGCTACTCAGTTGAAGTCGGTCGGCCGATACGCCCGCACCGTGTTTGCCTCCACGTCCTCCCAATGGATCCAGGCCGGCTTGAACCGTCGTTCCGAGAGCAGCTTCGCCTGGTCGAAGAAGTGGGGCGACTCGGGGCGGTGGCTCTGGCCGTAGTGGAGGTAGCTCGCTCCGCGGGTCTTCTCGCCGAACTCGTAGACGGCCATGTAGGAGGCGCCGGTGGCGGCGTAGCGGAGCTTGCGCTCTTCGCCGTTCTCCAGGGTGGTGGGCGGTGAGTGGTAGAGCGTGAACGCGACGCCGAGGGGCCCGCGGACGCCGGCGAGCGGCAGGCTCGGCTCGTCGTCGGAGAAGGGGACGCCCCCGGCTGAGGGCTGGTTGGCGTGGCGCTGAATGCGGTGGATGTCGCCGTAGGGCACGCGCCAGTCGCCGTGGAGCTCGGTGAGCTTCTCCGCTGCCCGCTCCAGGGCGAGGAACCGCGCCGGCATGTCGTTCACGTACTTAGGGCCAAGGGTCTCGACCGGATAGCCGCGGCCGTAGAGCTCCTCGTACCAACCGACGGCGAGGGTGGCCTGCGTGGACGTGAGGGAACTCCTGTAGTCCCAGTGCAGCAGATGCTCGAGGTAGGGGCGGACCCGGGCGGCCAGATCCGGGTCGGTGCGCTCGAGCTGCTCGAGCCTGCGGGCGTAGACGGGAATCTCCGTCATCGGCCAGTAGAGGGTCGTGTCGTAGGCGAGATCCTGGAAGTCCTCGAAGGTGAGATCACGGGCGTTGCGCAGCAGGTAGCGGGCCACCTTGGCCCGGCGCTTGTCGTCGTGCTTGTCCTCGACCATGTAGGGCGGGAAGTCGAGCAGCGAGGGGTTGCCGTCGTCGGTCGTCGTGAAGGGCGTGGAGTTGCAGTTCTGGACGAACCCGGACGGCGGGTTGAGGACCTGCGGCAGTTCCTCGAGGGGGTGGAACGGTCCCCACTCGTTGTTCGGGTCGGCGCCGTCGACGGGCTTCGTCCAGTCGACCGACGGGTCGCGGCGGGCGAACGTCCCGTTGTAGAGGTAGAAGATGTTGCCGTCGGTGTCGGCGTAGGTCGTGTTGAACGTCTGCAGCAGTTGCATCGAGACGGCGGCGTACCACTCCTCGAAGGTTCGCGCCTTGGCCTGTGCCAGTGCCTGGACCATGCGGCTGCCCTCGTAGAGCCGCGGCACGCGGACGGCCAGGTAGTGCTCGTCGTCCTCCCTGGCGATGATCGGGCCGTAGTGCGAGCGGCGGAGCGCGACCTCGCGCGGTTCGAGATGGCCGTCGTCGCCAAGCACGTAGATCGTGGCGCGCCGCTCCTCAGCGTCTCGGTAGCCGTCGCCGTAGCGGTACTTGAGCGGGTCGCTCGGGTGGTCGAAGGTCAGGCGGTAGGTGTCCGAGACGTCGGCGGCGTTGACCGTGTACGCCCAGCCGAGCCGCTCGTTGAAGCCGGCGGTCGGCAGCGGGCCGCCCGGGTACATGGCGCCCGAGAAGTTGAGCCCTTCGTCGCTCACGACGTGCATCTCCGTGAACATCCCGGAGCCGTACCAGGGCTGGTGGGGATTGATGAAGAGCATCGCGTTGCCGTCGCGGGTCTTCGAGGGGCCGACGGCCCACTGGTTGGAGCCCAGGGACGCGGCCAGCTCCTCCGCCAGCCGTGGCAGCCGGCCGCGCGGGGCGTGGGCCGCGCCGAGCAGGCGGCCGAGGATCATGTAGCGCTCGAAGGCGAGCACGTGGAAGGGCTCCATGCGCGTCAGC
>JAPVWO010000144.1 GCA_027493375.1 Candidatus Multivorans thiocomprendens
GGCACGGTGAACATCGGCCTCACGGGCAGCGCGAGCCTCGCGTTGACCTATGGCGACGTCATCGACGGCCGCAACACACCGAATTCAGAGGTCATCGGCCTCAGCGTCGGCTTCACCTTCGGCGGCGGCGGGTTCTGACTCCAGCGCCCGTCCCCTAAGGCGCGTTCAGGCTCCAGTCGTACTCGTAGTCGATCGAACCCGCGAACCCGTCGAGACGCGCGGCGAGTTCCTCGTCCGCGTACTCGGTGAGGTGGGCGACGACTGACTCCTCGGTGTTGCCGAAGTCCTCGGTGTACCAGTCGTAGATGCTCGAGATGACGATGAAGTCCTCGTCGACGAAGTCGACGCCGCGCGCGTTGTTCACATAGTCGCGCGCACCCTGCTCCAGCAGCTCCTCCGTGTTGGCCGCGGTGAACGCCGTGGCGAGCAGATGGGGACAACCGTACGCGGCGCAGTTCACCGCGTAGTGGATCCGCTTGTCGCGCCAGAGGGGACGCAGGATGCCGTGCTCGATGTCGTCCAGGCTCAGATCCCGGCCGTTCACCAGCGCGTGCGGGTCCTGCCACGGACCCGTGTTCGGAATGACGCCCTCGTGAATCTCCTTGATGGAATCCACCGGGTACTCGGAAAGCACCACCTGGACCGTGAGCGCGTTGTAGAGGTTGATCCAGTACGCCATCTGCTCGGCCCGTGAGTAGACGCTCGGATCGAGCCCCTGCAGGTAGTCGAGATAGTCGCCCAGCTTCGCCGTGTCAGCCGCGCTGGCCGAGATCGCCGCGTAGTCGAACAGGTTGACTCCCATGTCGTCGGCGCCGACGTAGGCGTCCAGGATTTGCTGCCAGGAACCGTGATCGAGCGTCTCGCTACTCGTCTCGTCACTGACGTCCCATCCCGCGATCTCCTTCGACTCCGGAGCTCCACAGGCCAGCGCGATCGCCATCGCGGCCGAGACACCAATCAACTTGCGATTCGTCATTCCACTTCCTTTCGCATCCCTCTGCGCCGACGCACCAGGACGTCGATCGCCAGCGCCAGTCCGATCAGACCGAATTCCAGCCCCCGGCCCCAGACCGGCTGCTCGTAGGGTTGCAACGTGTAGTCGGGCAGGTTGAGCCCGGTGATGTAGCTGAACAGGACCGCCACCGATGCCGTCCACGCCCAGAGGCTCGGAAAGACTACCGCGAAGGGCAGCAGCCAGAGCAGGTACCACGGGTTGATCACCGGCGACAACACCAGCAGAACGCCGAACAGCCAGTCGCCTCGCGGAATCTCCCGGTCCCCGCGCCGGACGTAGTGAAGGACGTAGGCGACCCAAAAAGCGGCGAAAAGCAGCCCGACGACCAGCCGCGCCCCGGACGGCGCAACCGCCGCCTTGAGCAACGCGAACACCGCCGAGTTGAACTCCCAGTCGCGCGCGAAGGTCAGGAGCGACACGAGATCGGTGCCGCCGGCGACGATGAACGGCAGGTATGCCGCCGCGACCGTGCCGACAAACAGGGCCCAGTGCTTCGGCCGCGCGCGGACGAGAACCAGCGGCGCCAGCACCATGGCGAAGGTCTTCGTCGCCACGGCCAGCCCGAGCAGGGCGGCGGCAAACCCCCATCGGCGGTCGCGCGCGAGCATGATCGCGGCCAGCAGCAGGCAGACGCCGACGCCGTCCGGATGCGCGGTGAAGGCGATCTCCTTGACCACCAGCGGACACCATGCGTAGAGCAGCACGTTCCGTGCGGGCGCCAGACGGAGCAGGAGAAGGACGGCTGCCAGATCGACAGCAATCAGGAACGCCTGTAGCACGGCAACGCTCGCCGGCTTGATCCAGTACGCGGCGAGGAAGACGACCTGCGTGACCGGCGCATAGATCGTCGGCAGCTCCGGGTAGTTGACGCCGTCCAGCACGCCCTGGAAAAGCACGGGCACCGCTGGATCGACGAAGAACTCCTCCGGCGCCGCGCCGTACGGCGTTCCCGCGGTGGCGAACCGGAATCCGTCCCAGAGGTAGCGGTAGAAGTCGTCCTCGTAGAACGGCCCGCCGACGAGTCCCACGAGGCGGAAGACGACCGCCCAGGCCAGCAGGCGGCGAACCGGGAACGGTTCGCCGGTCGTCAGGAAGCGGTAGAACAGACCGAAGACCGGAAGTCCGGTCCAGGCGACGAGAAAGAAGAACCAGCCGAGTTCGGGTTCGCCCGGCTGGCGCGCCAGCAGCGCGAGGCCCGCGTAGCCCAGGGCGCACCAGAGACCAACCCCGTCGATGTACCCGAGCGACCGCCGCGACGGCAACCCGGTCACCGAATCAGCCAACCCACTCCGTCCAGCCGGACCCGCGGTGGCCGAAGTCGAAGACCTCCGGGTGCAGCAGTTCGGCCAGGATCTCCGCCGACTCCACGACCCGGGGGCCCGGCCGGTTGAAGAACTGGTTGCCGTCGGTCAGGAAGACGCGTCCGCTACGCACCGCGGAAAGATCGGCCCATCCCGGCTGGGCGACCAGCGGCGGCATCTCGGCCGCCGTGCGAGGAATGTCGAAGCCGCAGGGCATGACCGCGATGACGTCGGGATCGGCCTCGACCATCCGCTCGAACTCGAAGTAGCCCGAGTGCCTGCCCGCCTCGCCGAGCATGACCTTGCCGCCGGCGATCTCGACGAGCTCGGGCACCCAGTTCTCCGCGTGCATCAGCGGGTCGATCCACTCGATGCAGGCGATCGTGGGCCGTTCGCCAAGCGCGCTGGACCGCTCGCGGATGGCCTCGAGGCGCGCCGTCAACCCGACGTTCAGCCGCTCCGCCCGCTCCGGACGACCGAGCGCCCCGGCCACCGTGCCGATGTCGTCGAACACGTCGCCAAGGTCCATTGGTTCGAGCGAAACGATCCGCGGCTCGGACGACACGAGCTCGCAAACCGCCTGCTCCACGTCCTTCAGGCTGACCGCGCACACCTCGCACTGGGTCTGGGTAACGATCACGGTCGGCGCCAGTTCGTCGAGAAGGAACACGAACGTGTGGAACTCGCCGTTCTCGCCGCACGGATCGACTCCGGACGGAAGATCGGCGAGGAAGGCGTCATCGAAAGCGCGACCGGCGAAGGAGACGGGCAGAACGGCCGGGTTGACACAGACGGTCACGGCCCGAAAGCCGTCGCGGATGAACGTCCGCGCCAGTTCGTCCGTCGGCGTGTGCCAGATCGGGAACTCGCACTCGAGGCCCGCCTCCGCGAGCTGTCGGACGCGGTACTCGCGGAGATCCTCGAGGAACAGATCACCGAAACCGACCCGGCTGATTCCCTGTTCGCGGACCTTCGCGAACGCCTTGCCCATTTCGCGTTCGTAGACCACGTTCGACGGCTCGGGCGGCACGACGACCTCGGTCAGCGGAAGGCCGATCGAGTCCGCCTGCTCGCGCAACAACGAACGGCGAACGCCGTGCATGCTCACCCGGTCGAAGGCGTCGGTCACGGTGGTGATCAGCTCCACCACCTCGAAGCGCCCCCGCCGGTGCAGTTCCTGAAGCGCCAGGCAACTGTCCTTGCCGCCGCTGAAGCAGAGTGCGATCGGGTCCGGCATGAGCGAGCCCGGCAGCCTACCGTCTTCCGAGCAGCAGAACCGCCGCCGCCGGCAGCACCGTCACCGACGCCAGCAGGCACGCCGGCAAGCCGATCAGCATGACCGCCGCCATGGTCTCGAGGCCCGGGTGGTCGGTGAACAGCAGCATCGAGAAACTGGCCGTCGTGGTCAGCGTCGTCATGGCGATCGCGCGCCCCACCGACAGGGCAGCCCGGCGAATCGGCTGAGCCGGATCGTCGAGGATTCGGTGGACGACGTGGATGCCGTCGTCGATGCCGAGTCCGAAGATGAGCGGCAACACGAGCCAGGTCATCACGTTGAAGGGAATGCCGACCCAGCACAGCACGCCCAGGGTGAACGGCACCGCGGCCAGCACCGGCAGCACAGCCAGCAGGACCGAGGCGGGCCGCCGGAAGTCGACGCAAAGGACGACCAGCACGAATCCCAGGATCGAAAGCGCGATCCACGGGATCCACGGCCGGTCGCCAATCATCATGCCTTCGACCACCGCCAGCAGCCCGCTGGACCTTGGGTCGATCGCCTGCACGACCTCGCGCTGACGCCGGGCCAGGGCGCCGTCCGCCTTCGAGTCCGTGGCGTAGGCGTACACCAGAAACTCCCCGGTCGGTGCGATGAACTTCTCGCGCAGGCCGGGCGGCAGCGAGTCGATGTCGGGCGGACCGGCCGCCGCGGCTCGACTGAGCGCTGCCACCGCCAGCGCCCGGGGATCGGCCATCCCCCCGGCGACCCCGACCGACCGTCCCTCGGGGCCGAACACCCGGTGCAGTTCCTCGGCGCGCTCCGCCAGATCCGCCGGGAGAATCGTGCCGAGGCTGATCGTCTCGCTGAACAGCGGGTGGCCGTCCAATCGGCCGGCGAACTCCCGGGCCTCATCGAGGCTCTCCGCCGCCAGGATCCACGGCGCGCCATTGGTGCCCAGAACCTCCTGAATCCGATCGACCATCGCGATGGCAGGCACACCGCGATTCATGATCCGCTCCAGCCGCGTCTCGACCTGCAGCCGCGGCAAACCCGCGAGGGCAGCCGTCACCAGAACACCGCTCACCACGAGGCAGCGCAGGGGCCGCTCCGTCGCCCACCGCACGACGAATGGGAGCCCGGGAACTCGGACCGGCGTCGTGCGCCGAGCCGGGGCCTCAGCCGCGGTTTCGACCCGCCGACGGTGCCGTCGTTGCCGCAGCACCCACACGGAAGGCAGGATGAGCAGCGTCAGCGGCAGACAGAACAGCAGGCCCAGCCCGCCCGACAGGCCGAGGTGCAGCGCCACCGGGTCCGGCGCGGTCGCCGCGATGAGGAACGCCCCCGCCGTCGTGATGCCTCCGGCGACGACGCCGCGGCCGGCGCCGGACAGAGTCCGCCGCAGCGCCTGTTCGAACGAACGACCGTGAGCCAGTTCCTCCCTCTGGCGCACAAAGAGGTGGACGGCAAAGTCGATGCCGAGTCCGAAGACGGTCACGCCGAAGAAGGTCTCCATCACGGTCAGCTTCCCGGTGAGGAGGCCGACGGCGCCCAGAGCGGCGCCAATCGAGAGGATCAGAACCGCGGCCACCGACAACACGCCGCCCGGTCGCTTCTCCACGATCCGGAAGAGAAGCAACACGAGCGCGAGGCTGATCGGCGTCAGGCGTTTGATCGCGCCCAACGTCTGCTCCTGGTCGCCCGCCGACAGCGCCGGCAGACCCGAGAAGCCAGCCGACACCCCGGAACCGGCCAGTGCGCCTTCGATTGCGGCTTCGATTTCGAAGAACGGGCTCTCGCCCACCTCCTCGGCCAGCGGGTCCTTCGCCATCTTGATCTCGACCAGCCGAGCGCCGGGCACGCTGGCCGCCGAAGCACGCAGCGCCAACGCGGAGGCCAGGAACTCCGCCGCGTTCTCCGCGTCTTCCGGCTGTTCGGCGAGGGCGAGCCAACGGTCGAACAGGGGCCGTTCGACGAGCCACGGCGCCTGCCCCGCGAGCCACTCGAGCGGCAGCGGGCGCCGGGCGGCGGCGACCGACGGCAGCGCCGACGCGGCCTCGATCGTGCGGTCGACGGCCGCATCGAGCCGCTCCTCTTCGCCCTCGAGCAGCACCAGGAGCAGACCGCCGAGCTCGTACTGCTCGGACATCTCGAAGTAGCGGCCGACGTGCTCATTGGCCCGGTTCATGACGCCCGTGAACGTGAGATCGACCGTTGTCGCCGGCAGCAACGCGGCCAGGGCGAGAGCCGGCACGACCGCCCAGGCGATCGCGCTCCACGGAGAGCGGATCGTCCAGCGCGCAACCGCGTCGAGAACTCGTCTCATGCTCATGGACGGCTGCTACAGTCCCGCCCGCCAGTGGCCCTGGAGATGCGGCCCGCAGAACGAGGAGAAGAGATGAGATTCGGCATCATGTTCGCCAATACCGGCCCGTTCGTCGACGGCCCGCCCGCCGCGGGTCTGGCTCAGGCGGCCGAAGCCGCCGGCTTCGACTCGTTATGGACCGTGGAGCACGTCGTCGTACCGCGCGGCTACGCCTCCCCCTATCCCTACGACGAAAGCGGCAAGATGCCCGGCGGGCGCGAGGACTTCGACATCCCCGACCCGCTCGTCTGGCTATCCTACGTGGCCGCGGCGACCACGAGCATCAAGCTCGCGACCGGCATCCTGATCGTCCCGCAGCGCAATCCCCTGGTCACGGCCAAGGCCGTCGCCACGCTCGACAAGCTCTCCGGCGGCCGGGCCGTCCTGGGCGTCGGCGTCGGCTGGCTCGAGGAGGAGTTCAACGCCCTCGGCGTGCCCTTCACCGGCCGCGGACGCCGCCTGGACGACTACATCCGCGCCTTCCGGGCGCTGTGGACCGAGGACTGCCCGAGTCACGACGGCGAGTTCGTCTCCTTCTCCGACTGCTACAGCCGGCCGCAGCCCGTCCAGGGCTCCGTGCCGATCGTCGTCGGCGGGCACTCCGAGCGCGCCGCCCGCCGCGCCGGCGAACTGGGCGACGGTTTCTTCCCCGCTCTCGGCGACGTCGACCGGCTGAAGCATCTGCTCGGCGTCATGCGCGAGAGCGCCGAGGCGGCGGGCCGCGATCCGGACGCGATCGAGATCACCGCCAACGGCGGACCGCCCGATCACGTGGCGCGGATGGCCGAACTCGGGGTCTCCCGCGTCATCTTCCCGCCGATGCCGCCCGACCGGCTCGCCCAGTTCGGCGAAGAGGTCATCTCGAAGTTCAGTTGAGCCCCACTGGGTGCGCCGGCGTCCCCGCCGGCATCAAGCGCGATGCCGCGCAGCGGCGAGCCTACGCGGTGGTAACTTCCCCGCATGATCCACGCTCAAAGTCGCATTCGCCCCCTGCTCCTCGCACTCGCCCTGCTGCTCCTCGCAGCCACCCCCACAATCGCCTCCGAATCCGAAGCCGACGACCCCGTCCGCGTCCTCTTCCTCAGCAAGTCGTCCGGATTCCAGCACTCGGCGATCAAGCGCACCGACGGCCATCCCAGCCACGTCGACACCGTGCTCGCCCAGGTGGCGGCCAAGCGGGGCTTCGAGATCACGTCCACCAAGGACGCCGGCCTCATCAACGCGATACAGCTTGCCAACTTCGACGTCGTCATCTTCTACACGACCGGCGACCTGACCCAGCGCGGCGGCGCCGGCGAAGGCTTCTTCCGCGGCGACGGCAATCCGCCGATGAGCGCCGACGGCGTCTCCGACCTGATCGCCTGGATCGAAGCCGGCGGCGGTTTCGTCGGCTTCCATCCGGCCACCGACACCTTCCACGGCGAGAACGACGAGGTCACCCCCTACATCGGCATGATCGGTGGCGAGTTCACCCACCACGGCAGACAGTTTCCCGGCATCGTCCGTGTCGCCGACGCCCGCCACCCGACGATGAAGGCCGTCGAAGACGGCTGGAAGATCATGGACGAGTGGTACCTGTTCAAGAACCTCGCCGAGGACAAACTCCACGTCCTGGCGCTGATGGACCCAGGCGAAGAACGAGCCAACCAGGAGGTCTACGACATCGCCCCGTACCCCATCGCCTGGTGCCGCGAACTCGGCGCCGGCCGCGTCCTCTACAACGCGATGGGCCACCGCGAGGACGTCTGGGACCACGAGATGTTCCAGGCCTGGGTCGGCGACACGATCGAATGGGCGGCAGGCGAAGGCGAAGCGGCCGCCGCGCCGAACTGGGGGAACGTGGTTCCCTGACGTCGGGAACGGCGAGAACACCGACGACCGCCGAGATGCTCCAGCGCCGAAGCATCACATGACATGACCGTCACGGTGAACATACTGCAGCGAACCTCTCACGTACAGTGCGGTGGGAACCTAGAGCTTGCCCCGGTTTCGTGGACACTTCATCCTTGGAGGAGGAGGTACCCACGATGTCGAGAAAGAGGAGCCGGTACTCGGCAGAGTACCGACAACAGATGGTGGATCTGGTCCGGTCCGGGCGCAGCCCGGACCAACTGGCGCGCGAGTTCGAGCCTTCAGGGCAGACGATCCGCAACTGGGTCAGGCAGGCGGACCGCGACGAGGGACGCCGGAGCGACGGCACGACGACGGCGGAGCGCGAGGAGTTGCGGCGGCTCCGGCGTGAGGTGCGCAGGCTGCGCGAGGAGCGGGAGATTCTGGCAAAGGCCACGGCCTGGTTCGCTCGGGAGACGGACCGGAAGGGGTCTTCAGGTTCATGAGGGCGCACCGGGCCGAGTTCCGGATCACGACGATGGCGCGCGTGCTCGGGGTCTCCACGAGCGGGTACCACGCCTGGTTGAAGCGGCCGCGATCGGCCAGGGAGGAGTCGGGCAGCGCTCTCGCGGAGCGGGTGCGGGCGATCCACGAGCGGAGCCGCGCGGGACCTACGGGGCGCCGAGAATCCTGGCGATCGTCCTCGACGTGTTCAGCCGGCGCATCGTCGGTTGGGCCATGGAACCGTCCCTGGCCACCGACCTCGTGGTGGCGGCGCTTCAGATGGCGATCGCCCAGCGCAGACCGGAGGACGTCATCCATCACTCCGACCAAGGCAGCCAGTACACTTCCCTGACCTTCGGGAAGCGCTGTCGCGACGCCGGCGCCGCGCTCTCGATGGGCTCCGTCGGGGACTGCTACGACAACGTCATGGCCGAGAGCTTCTTCGCCAGTCTCGAATGCGAACTGCTCGACCAGTCCAGCTTCCGGAACCATGCCGAGGCCAAGGGCGAACTCTTCCGGTACATCGAAGCCTGGTACAACACCCAACGACGCCACTCCGCGATCGGATACCGGTCACCCGTCAACTTCGAAAAGAGCTGCCGAGAGGCTGCTTGAATCCCAAAACACGGACTGTCCACGAAAACGGGGCCTCCAGGGGTGCCTTGTCGTCTAGTTCATTGGTGACCCCGCCCCGCGTTCATCTCCTGAGGGACCATGAACGCATTCGAAATGGCGGCACGACCCGGCAGGTCCGTTGCGGCCTGCTTAGAGGGCCACGGTGGTGTCAACGTCTCCTGCGGTCAAGGCGTTCATGTAGGCGAGGACGAGGTCACTCGTTCGATAGGACCCGAAGAGAACTTCGTCCTGCCGCTGTACGATCGGGAAGGTCCCCAGCACGTACTCCGCATCTTCCCGGGACAGGCCGTAGAGCAGAAAGTACAGAGCATCCAGTCTGGCCCGGAGATGTCGGCGCTCCTCCTGGTCCCAGGAAAGTGGAGGCCGTTCGCAGCTGAGGTCACGTGCAAGCGGCTCCATGTCGTGCGACGTGTACGCAAGGCGCAGGAGGTGGTCTCGGACGACTTCCAGAGCGGTCTGGTCCCCAAACCGGCGTGCGTAGTCCTCAGCCGGGATCACCGGTAACTGCTCGACGATGAACCAGTTCAGATGCTGTCCCTGGACCTTCTGCCGGGCAACGAAGTCGAACACGAGTGAGTTGAAGTTGGCGGCGAGCAGCCACAGCGCATCGGCACCGGCCGCAGTTGAACCAGCCTCGTCGGCCAGAAGCAAGGGGGCTCTTCAGGGTTTCGTGTGGAATGTGAGTGAATCGGGGTATAGGTCGAGTCCGCCGAGATGGAAGTAGATGGCGTTGCGGAACCGGTCGCGGTT
>JAPVWO010000145.1 GCA_027493375.1 Candidatus Multivorans thiocomprendens
GTGTAGATCTCGGCCGCCGCGGGCTCCTCCTCGACCGGCGTCTGAACGAAGACGAGCCGGCTCGAGGCGTCCGCCGCGATTTCCGTGGCCGCGGCCAGGAACGTCATCGCGTAGCCGGGGTTGGCCGCTTCGAAATGCTCCTTGACGCGGGCGAAGGCGGCCTGACCTTCGGCGTCGTCGTCGAACAGGTGCGCGCGGACGACTTCGGCCCGTGGCTGAGTGGCCACGGGTTCCGGGTCCGAGCCGTCAGCTTCGGCTTCAGCCTCGCCGCCGGTGCAAGAGCTCAGCGTCACCGAGGCCAGAAGCATGGCCGCCAGTGCAGCCAGACACTTCCGTGGATTCACGGGCGAGACGGTACCATGCCGGGGTCTTCCTGGAACCCGAACAACGGCAGAGGAACCGACCATGTTGCGCCGCCTGAATCCGCCAGCCGCTGCCGTTCTGTTCCCGTGCCTGCTCGCGGTCTCAGGGACCGTGACGGCGGACGACGGCGACCCGATGATCGAGCTCACCAGGCAAGCCGGCGACCGCGTCCTGGTCACCATCGACGGCCAACCGTTCACCGAGTACCGGCCGGGCGGCGAAGCGGATGGCGGCGGCCACCTGCCGTACCTCTACCCGATCTTCGGCGCCGGCGGGCAAGCGTTGACCCGTAACTGGCCGATGGCCGAAGCGGAAGGCGAGGAGCGGGATCATCCGCATCACCGCTCATTGTGGTTCGCGCACGGCGCCGTTGGCCCGGCCGACGGCTCGAAACGCTACGACTTCTGGACCGGCCGCGACGGCTCGGCAATCGTCCACGAGAAGGTCCTGGTCGCCGAGTCGGGCAAGACCGGCATGCTGCGGACGGCCAGTGCGTGGGTTGCGCCTGCCGGGGAAGAAGTACTTCGCGAGGAGCGAACGATGAGCTTCCGCGCCGGCGCCCTCGACACCGGCCAGGCCTGGCGCGCCATCGACTTCGACATTCGGCTGCAGGCCGGCGCGACGGCGGTCGTCCTCGGCGACACGAAGGAAGGCACGATGGCGATCCGCGTCGCACCCACCCTCCGCCACCAGGGCGACCACGCCGCCGGCGCGATGCTGAGCAGCGAAGGGGTCGCGGGCGCCGCCGTCTGGGGCAAGCGCGCCGCATGGGTCCACTACAGCGGGCCGGTCGACGGCAGGCCGGTCGGCATCGCCATCTTCGACCACCCGGGGAACTTCCGCCACCCGACCTGGTGGCACGCCCGCGCCTACGGCCTGTTCGCCGCCAACCCCTTCGGCGTCCACGACTTCGAGAAAGCGAGGGAGGGCACCGGCGACTGGACGATTCCTGCGGGGGGAGAACTGAGGCTGCGCTATCGCCTGCTGTTTCATGACGGCGAGGTGTCGCCGGAGCAACTCGACGACGCGCTCCGGCGGTACGCGGCAGACCAGGCGGGCCGCCAGGAATGAGGAGTCCGTAGACGATGAGCCGTACGATTCGCGCCGCGCAGTTCAGGAAACAGTGCCTCGCGATTCTCGATCGGGTGGAAGCCGACGGCATCGCGATCACGAGACGCGGACGCCCCGCGGCGAAACTGCTGCCGGTCGAGGGCGCATCCGAGCACTTGATCGGCTACCTTCGGGGGAAGCTGCGGCCCGCGGGCGACACGATGAGCACGGGCGTCAGGTGGGATGCTGAACACTGATTCCGAGAACGGGGGAATCGCGGGTCTGGCCGCGGGCATGGGAACGGCCATCGACGTTCTTCGCCAGCAGCTTCTCGACATCAGCAAGCGGAACCGGCTGACGAACACGCCGGTCGGAAAGCCCCGGGTCAAGCAGCTCGAGATCGAGGACGAGCGTTCCGACGAGATCTTCCGGATCCTCTATCTGGAGCGGAAGAAGATGACCTTCGAGGCGTACCGCGGCACGGTTGCGGACCGTGCGGACGATGCGGATGACGGCGACGATACGGACGAGGTGAATCGCCGAAGCCTGTTCGTGCCCGAGTACGCCGAGACGGCGTCCGAACCCGCGGCGCATCACGTCGACCGGAAGCTGCATACGCGGCTGACCGCCGAAGGACTGCAGAAGCGCCTCCTGGCCCTGTATCGGGACGCCCAGGGAATCGAGGAAGAGCAGGGCGTCAGCGTGCTGTTCCTCGCCCTCGGATTCCTGCGCTGGTACGAGAGCGAGTCCTCCGACGTCGAGCGTTTCGCGCCCCTCGTGCTCCTGCCGGTCGACCTGGAACGGGACAGCGCCCGGGGCCGCTTCAGGCTGGCGTATCGGGACCAGGACCTGGAGCCGAACCTCTCTCTCGGCGCCATGCTCGCGAACGACTTCGAACTCAAGCTGCCCGACTTTCCGGAGGACGACTGGGCGCCGTCCGACTACTTCGACCGGACGCGCAAGGCGGTGTCCTCCCAGCCGCGCTGGCGGGTGCAGGCGAACACGATCGTGCTGGGCTTCTACTCGTTCGCAAAGTTCCTGATGTGGCGGGACCTCGCGCCCGAGAACGAGTGGGGGACGGAGGGCGGCCTGGCCGGCAACTCGCTTGTCGAGGGTCTCCTGCTGGGCGGTTTCGGGTCGGAAAGCAGCATTGCGGCGCCCGACGAGAACCTCGATGAGCGTTTTCCCGACCCTCGGGAACTTGGCCACATTCTCGACGCCGACGCGTCCCAGACGCGAGTGATCGCCGCCGTGCGTGACGGACGCAACCTCGTCGTCCAGGGACCTCCGGGAACCGGCAAGTCGCAGACGATCGCGAACATCATCGCCGTGGCGGCCAGGGACGGGAAGCGGGTGCTCTTCGTGGCCGAGAAGCGGGCGGCGCTCGACGTCGTTCACGCACGGCTCGAGAAGTGCGATCTGGGCCCGCTCTGCCTCGAACTGCACTCGCACAAGGCGGTCAGACGGCATGTCTACGACGACCTCAAGAACACCCTGGCGCTCGGTCCGCCGCACGCCGTGGACGAACGCCGCTACGAACGGGTCCGCGACGTCCGCGACGAACTGAACCGCCTGTCCGGACTTCTTCACGCCGTCGACGATGCGACCGGGGAGACGCCGTACGGAGTCATCGGCCGGCTCTCGATGCTCGACGAGAGCGGCCTTGCGCGTCCGGACTTCGGGTTCGATGGCGCGGAGGCCTGGTCCCGGGACGACTTCGACCGCCGGCTCGAAGCGGTCGAAGCACTCGCGGAACTGACGGTCGAACATGGAAGAGAGCGGGAACACCCCTGGCGCGGCGCGAACAGGCGGCTCACGCATGTCGATCGCCGGGCGCTGGCGGTCAGCGTTGGCGACGCGTTGGAGCGCCTGCGAGCGGCGAGGCGATCCTCGGCGAGGGCGGCTCAGGCGGCCGGCATGGACGGCGCGGGCGATTTGTCGACAGTGGACGCCGCCGCGAAACGGCTGGAAGCCCTCGCGGCGGCGCCTGATCCTGTGCCGCGTTTGCTCGGCGCGAACGCGGTCCTCGAACGCTCGGCGTCCCTTCTTCGGCTGTGCGAGGAAACGGCGCGCCTCCAGGCGCTCAGGAACGACCTGCTGTCGGATGTCGTCGAGAGCGCCCTGGACGTCGAGTGGGCGGAGACCCGGCTCGTCCTCGCGGCGCACGGCAAGTCGCTGTTTCGCTGGCTCAACGGGGATTACAGGCGGGCCCTCGCCAGGTTGAAGGGAGTGCAACGGGGCGACTTGCCAAAGAACCTCGAGGGGCGGCTCGCGGTCCTGGACCGGCTGCTCGAACACGGGAAGCGGAAGCTCCAGGTTGAGCGCGACGGACGGATTGGCGGGGAAGCGCTGGGAGACGACTGGCGCGGAGCGGACACCGACGTTTCGCCGATCCTTCCGGCGATTCGCTGGATCGTCGGGCAGGAGCGGGACCTGGGTTCGGCGGCGGCGGTTGCGAAGTGGGTCGAGGCGGCGCCCGCGGGACCGGACTGCCTGGAGTTGGCGCGGGCGGTCCGGGCCGCCTCGGAGGAGTGGGAACGCGCCTGGAAGGCGGTCGCGGATTCGACCGATCTGGACCTGGGGGTTGCGTTCGGCGCGGAACGGCTGGACGGCGTCGGCTTTGCGCTCATCGAAGAACGCCTGGAGGCGTGGCTGGCCGGTATGGACTCCCATGACGGATGGCGCCGGCTGGCGACGGCGGGGCGTCAGGCCTCGGAACTCGGGCTGGATGAAGTCAGGGAGCGGTTGGCTGACGGTCGGCTCGAACCGGCCAGCGCGCGAGGAACCCTCGAGTTCGTTCGCGCCGAAGCGGTATGGAAGCGATTTCGCCGGGAAACGCCGGAGCTTGGGCTGGTGGACGGAGTGGAACGGGCGGCCTGACCTTCGATTTGCTGCTGATCGACGAAGCCAGCCAGGTCCGACCCGCCGACGCGATGGGCGCCATCCTGCGCTCCCGCCAGATCGTCGTCGTCGGAGACCAGAAGCAACTGCCCCCCACCTCGTTCTTCGACCGCCAGGTCGGCGGCGAGGACGAAGTCGACTACGAGGACATTGCCGAGCTCCAGGCTTCCCAGGTCGGGGACATGGAGAGCATTCTCTCGTTGTGCGATTCCCGGGCGATGGCCGGGCTGATGCTGAGGTGGCACTACCGCTCGATGCATCCGTCGCTGATCGACGTCTCGAACCACGAATTCTATGGCGACGATCTCGTGTGCCCGCCCAGTCCCGAGCCGCCGCGGCGGGACTTCGGGCTGTCGCTGGTCCCGGTCGAGGGCGAGTATGCACGCGGGAGAAAGCGGAACAACCCGAAGGAGGCCGAGGTCGTAGCGCGTGAGATCCTTCGCCACGCCCGCGAGGACGCCGGCCGAACCTTGGGTGTGGTGGCTTTGTCCGTGGCGCAGAGGGACACGATCCGGGATCGTGTCGAGTACATGAGGACCCGGCATCCCGAACTCGACGCCTTTTGCAGGGAGGCCCGCGAGGAGCCATTCTTCGTCAAGAACCTGGAGAACGTGCAGGGCGACGAACGGGACGTGATCTTCATCTCCATCGGCTACGGCCGGGACGCCGGCGGCTACATGGCTCAGAGCTTCGGTCCCGTCTCCGCCAGCGGTGGTGAACGCCGGTTGAACGTCCTGTTCACGCGAGCCAGGCAGACGTGCCGTGTCTTCTCCTCCATTCGGCATGGCGACATCCGCCTCGACGCGACCAGGCACGACGGTCCGCGGGTGCTGAAGCGCTTCCTCAAGTTCGCGGAAACCGGCGAACTCGACGTGCCCCTGCTCTCGGATCGGGGGATGGACAGCCCGTTCGAGGAAGCTGTCGCCAAGGCGTTGCAGAGCCACGGCTACCGGGTCGCCGCACAGGTCGGTTCGTCCGGTTTCCGGATCGATCTGGCGGTCCACGACCCGGACGACGAAGGCCGGTTCCTGCTCGCAGTCGAATGCGACGGGGCGCGCTATCACTCGTCGAGCTGGGCGCGCGAACGGGACCGCCTGCGGCAGGCCGTGCTTGAGGACAAGGGGTGGACGTTCCACCGGGTCTGGAGCACCGATTGGTTCTACAACAGGGACGTCGAGTTGCGAAAGCTGCTGAAGGCCCTTGAGGAAGCTCGCGCGGGTGGTTCGACAGCGGTTTCCACGCAGAGGCGGCAACGGCCGCCGGTGGAGCGGGAAGCTCGGGTGCCGGAGCCGGAGATCGAGCGCGTTCCGTACCGGGAAGCCTCCTTCGTGGTTCACGAGAGCCTGCCGTTGCACGGGGCGCCGCTCGCGACCGTGGCCCGCTACGTCGTCCGGATCGTCGAGATCGAAGGGCCGGTCCACCTGGAGGAGGTGGGCCGTCGGCTCAGCCGCCTATGGGGCTACAAGCGGGCGGGGAAGCGCATTCAGGACGCCGCTCGACGGGCGGCATCGGTCGCGGTCCGAAACGGCGACCTGCGCTACAGCTTGCCGGGCGGTGACCCGTTTCTGGAAGTGCCTGAAGGGCGCGCCGTGGCTGTTCGCGACCGGAGCAACGTGCGCGCCGCGACGCTTCGGAAGGTCGAGATGCTACCTCCGGCGGAGGTGCGATTGGCCGTCTTGCAGGTCGTCGAGCGTAGCGTCGGAATCACCGAGAAGGACTGCGCCATCGAAGTGGCGCGGGCTCTTGGTTTCAAGGCGACGAGCGCGGATATGCGGCGGTGCGTAGCCGGGAACGCGAGGCTGCTGGTCTCGGAGGGCCGGCTCGTCGTGCAAGGCGCCGAGTACCGTCTGCCGTAGCCGAGGAAACTCCAGGGGGAGTTTGCCGAAGACTTGTGCGTCCTCTGGGCTACGCGGGGTCGTTCGGGTAGAAGTTGACCGATGCGAGAGTGTGCGTGAGCGTTCTCGCCGGCGCCTCGTCGGCAATCGCTGCCGAGTTAAGCCTGATTCGAACAGCGCCTTGTCGGCCGCCGGGTCC
Source organism: Candidatus Multivorans thiocomprendens (assembly GCA_027493375.1). GTDB lineage: Bacteria > Acidobacteriota > Thermoanaerobaculia > Multivoradales > Multivoraceae > Multivorans > Multivorans thiocomprendens. The sequence goes on from JAPVWO010000145.1 coordinate 6,349, forward strand.
CGATCGGCAGTACGTCGGGAGTCCCAAGGGCCGGGCTTCCCGGCTGCGACCACCCCTTTGTGGACCTTCGTGGCGGGTTTGACTGGGGAGCTTGTCTGAGGAGATCAGGCGTCCGCGATCATCGTTCGGCCGCTGGTTCGAGCAATGCTCGCCAAGCGTTCGCGGCGGCTCGGTAGGCGGCGATTGTGGTGGGCCGCCGGTCTTCGGCGGCGCGGATTCTCGGAGCCGTTGCGGCCAGGGCGAGGGCGTAGGCTTCGGCCAGTGTCTCCGCCTCGGCCTCCGCTTGGCTGACACTCTCAAAGATCGACGGCTTCGATCGTCAGGTTTCCCCGCGCGCTCTGGCCAGCTATGGCGTCCAGCTTCCGGCCCAGGGTCTGGAGCGCCGTGAGGTTCTCGTTCCTTCTGCGGACCACTGCCTGCAAACCTCCTTCCGTCAGCGCCCAAAGCCACACGTCGTTCTTGTACGTCTCCATGTGCATGTTGAAAAGCTCTACCATCTTGTTTGAAGTCTCTATCCGGCGATCCCGTTCCTCCGCGAGTAACCGTTCGCCCGCGAGCTCATTCGAAGTCTCTATCCGGCGATCCCGTTCCTTCGCGAAAAACCGTTCGCCCGCGAGAATCCGTGGTTGCTGTAGGCGCAGACGCTCCGCGGTTACGCGTTCCTGTCGGTTGCGGTCGAGGTTCTTCTCGCGCTCGCGACGGACGTCCTCTTCCAGGGCCGCGAGTCGGAGAGCCTCCCAACGGTGCCGGACAATCTCCGCTGTCAACACGGCTGCTTCGGCTGCGGATTCCTGGGCGGAAAGTTCGTCGCGGGCTTCGATCGCGGCGCTGAGGGCCCGAGCGAACGTGTCGGCACTCCCGGACGCTTCCAGGCTGAGGGCGTAGGCCGCCTGGGTGGCCCGGGGCGCGGACTCGTGCGCCAGGCGGGCGTTACCGAGGGCGGTCACGTTCGCCGCGTGGAAGGCGTCGCGGACGCCGGCGGCGTCCGGATCTTCGACCGCCGCCAAGTCGCTGAGCACGTCCGCCGCGGCGTCAGCCGTCAGGGCGGCCAGCCGGACGGCGCCGGGTTCAGGTTCGCCAGGTCCAGCGCACGCGATCGCGACGACCGCCAGAACCGGAACCAGGGCCGCTCGCGCCGACATCGCCGGGGCGTCGTCCGTAGCTTGCGCGAGGGCCTGGGGTCGACGGCGGGACGAAGGCCGCCAAGCCGCGGCAGTGTGACCAGGTTCGCTGATCCTGGGCCCGCGGAGAATCACGAGCGCTCGTCCTCCTTGGTCTCCTCGCCGGCCCTTCTCAGGGCGGTCGCCACCAGGCCGGCGGGCGCGGCGACGATCGCGATTCCCGCGAGCAGTATGACCGCGGTGAACATCCGGCCTCCGGCGGTAACGGGATAGGCGTCCCCGTAGCCAACGGTGGTAAGGGAGGTCACCGCCCACCAGAAACTCTCGGGGATGGAGCCGAACGTCGCCGGCTGCGCTTCATGTTCGAAGTGGTGGATGCCCGCCGCCGCGAGGTGCCGACCTGCGCCGCCTGGTGGCGTGCGAGGCGGACCGTCTGGCCGGCGAGGGCCTGTTGGCGCGGGCAGGTCAGGAGTTGCGGCTGCCGTAGCCTCTTCCGTCTTCTTGCAGGTCGCGCGGTCGACCGAGCGGCTCGCCGAGAGTGGGCAATACGGCTAACCGGAGTCGTCCGGTTCGACCTCGACCGACGCCACAGTGTTCGCGATGGTTCGTGCCAGCGATTCGTCGATGAGCGTAGTTCCGCGAAGCACGAGGCGTCCGGAGGAGGGCACGGTTGAGGAGTCGAAGGTCGACTCGACTTCAAAGTCGTCCTCGTCGACGAAGACGACTTTCGTGTAGCACTCGGCATGCGGAGGCGCTTCGACGACCACTCTCCAGGAGAACTTCCACTCGCCGTACTCCTCGTCCTTTGCGATCACCTTCGCCCCAGCTTCAAGGACCTCGGGCATGGCGGATGGCGGGGTTCTGGTCATCGGTAGGGGTTCCTTGCGGCCAGCTTCCTGGCCGGCGACTGCAGCGTTCGCATTCTAGTAGCAGCGTCCGCAGCCATGAGGCTCGCTGTCGTGCAGGGAACCGGCCGCCCTGTCGGTGCGCGGGACCCCCGTTCGGCCGGCTATCTCTCGCTCGAGCCTGGCGACTTCGCGGTGGTCACCGTGCGCGAGGAGATCGCACTGGGCCCGCTGCATGCCGGACGCTTCGGACTGCGCTCGAAGTACGCCCGCAAGGGACTCATCGCCACGACGGGGCCACAGATTGACCCTGGTTTCCACGGGCGGCTGATTCTCGGGTTCACGAACTTGACACCCAAGGCGATCACAGTTCCCCATCTTGCTGTCGGTGGTTTGTCCAGTTTTCTTCAGCGCGCCGCTCGATGCCTCCGGTCAGGCGTCGGGATCTCGCTCGGGCGGAAGGTACACGTCGCCGACCGTACGCCCGCCGTTGCCGTTCGGGCGGTTCAGTCGGCCCGACAGGGCGTCCCGGGCGATCTGGATCGCGCCGCGGAGAGTAGGCACTGAGAGGTCGCCGACGTAGTCGGAAAACGCCTTCAGGTTCCCTTCGTCCGCGGCTTCGAGTGCCCGGATGTACTCGGGCTTTACTTCGGCGGAGACCACGGGGGGCGGCAGGCGCCGCTTCACGTAGGCCCAGGCCATGAGCAGCCGGGAGACGCGCCCGTTGCCGTCCTGGAACGGGTGGGTGCGAACGAAGCGGTGGTGCAGCCAGGCGGCCTCCACGTTGACCGGACAGCCCCCGTCGCGAATGCCGCCGTCGTAGAGCTCGAGGAAGCGGCGCATCTCGGGGTCCACCTGCTCCGGCGGGCAGTACTCGTGAACGAGCCCGTCCGCGCGGCGGGGGTTGTTGGGCCTCGTTTTCCACTCGCCCTTGCCGCGGAACTCGACCTGAACGCGCCGGCCCCGGAGGTCGAGGCCCGTGACGGTTTCCTGGTGGCGCGTCAGCAGGGCGTGCCAACTCTTGATCATGTACACCGAGAGAGGGCGACCGCTGGCGACGTCGTCGAACATCATGTCGTAGGCGGCCTCCTGATCCCGCAGCAGGCCTCGCAGGGTGCGATCCTCGATCCCCTCGAGGGTGTGCGCTCCCACCGCGCCGGCGAAGCCCTCCGCGATGAGCTGCTCGGTGACGCCACGCCGCAGCGTGTACAGGCCCTCGATCTGTCCGGTCTCCAGGGCGAAGGCGCGCACCCGCTCCCGAAGCCAGCCGTCCAGGAAGCGCGACTCGGGAGAGCCGGCCTTGAGCCCGCCAAGACATTCGTTCCACTCCGCCTCGAGGTCGGCGTACCCGGGCATCCCCCAGCCTTCGGCGCCGTCCGGCATGCCCGTCAGGGGCCGCCACTTCTCGAGGGTTTGTGCGTCCATTGCGAGTCCGCCGTTCGGTACCGGTCCCTCCGGCCGTCATCGTACACCCGCCCAGGCCAGCCCGAGCGGATCAAGCCGGTGCCGGAAGCGGGACGCGCCGCGTGTTCGGACGGACGCCGCGGTCGTTCGCTACTTGAAGGCGGGGCTCTCGGCCTTCCGAGTCTCGGGCGCCCAGATCCGCACCTGGCTGAAGCGGCCGGTGTCGTCGAAGGACCCGAAGCCGACTCTTCCCCAGCCGAGCGGGTCGCGGTCGGTCGACACGGTGGGCTGCTTCTCGCCGTCGAAGTAGACCCGTAGCGAGCCGTCCTGGCGCTCGACGCGCACGCGTTTCCAGCCGCGCTCCCAGTCGACGCCTTCGTCCGGGACCGCGCCCATCGGCGCCCGGTCGGCGTTGTCGACCAGGAAGATGTTGTGGGCGCGGTCGTCCGGCTCCGTCGCCAGGTGGGCGTAGTAGTAGCGGTTCGGTCCCTCGAAGCCGAAGAAGAGGCTGAGGTCCCGGTGGCCGTACTCCCTGCCGGTCTGCCATGCCTCGGCTTCAAGGACGAAGTCCGCGAGCAGGAGATCGTCGATCAGGGCGATGTTCAGCGGCGAACGGTGCTTCGGCTTGTACTTGCTGCCGCCCTTGAGCTCGAGGTAGCCGCGCCGGTCTCCCGCGCCGTGCTCCCACGCCCGCTGATCGCTGAAGGTGAAGTCGTCGAGCGCGGCGGCGTCGGTGAAGTCCTGGGAGTAGACGGGTTCGTAGCCTTCGGGGACCCCTGACTGGGCGTACAGGCCGCCGCCGGCGGCGATGACGAGGAGAGTGACCGAACTGAGCCAGACCGGCGCTCTGCGCCGGATGCCGGCGGGCACCCGGGTGGCGCGACCTCGCGCCACCCGCGTCACGGTCCGGGCGCCCGTCAGCGGACGCACGGATGGCGCCCCGGCGCACCCAACATGTCGCGTTGTCGCGGCGCTGCGAGCCCGGCCCATCAGACGGCTCGCGGCACGACGAACGGCTCCCGATACTCGCGTGTGAGCAACCGGTTCGCCTCCGCGTCGCCCTCGATCGTCTCCGTGTCCGGGTCGATCTCGAGCCAGGGTCCGACGATCGGCTGCTCGATCTCCGGGTCGACGCCGTTGCGGGCCAGGTGGTCGAGCAAGCGGTCGGCGGTGTCGCCGGCGTGGCGGAGCTTCGAGGCGATCTTCGACACCTTGGCCGGGCCGCCCGCTTCGCCGCGCAGGTAGGAGATGTTGCCGAGGTGGCAGAGCGCCGAGGACAGGTGGCCGTCCTCGATCGAAACGGTCAGATCCTCGCTGCGGCGGCTGCGCACGGCGTCGACGAAGTTCGCGTAGTGGTTGGCGCCGCCCTTCCAGGACTCCAGCTTCTTGCCCTTCCTGTCGTAGGCGGTGGCCTGCGTGTAGCTCGGGATCCGCAGGTAGCCGCCCTCGCAGTGGACGATGACGCCGATGCTGGCGCCCAGATAGTCGTCCATGCCGTCGCGCCACTTGCCGGCCTGGGCCCTGGCGTCGCGGGGCAGCCCGCGGACTTCGAACAGCAGCGGCGCCCGCTCGTAGTCGTGGTACACGAACTGGGTGTTCGGGGTGTTGCCGTCGTCGACGTAACCGAAGCGGCCGCCGACGCTGATCGTTCGGGGCGGCAGCGCCGACTCGCCCAGCGCCCAGCGCGCGATGTCCATCTGGTGGATGCCCTGGTTGCCCAGGTCGCCGTTGCCGGTGTCGAAGACCCAGTGCCAGTCGTAGTGCAGGCGCTCGCGCATCAGGGGCTTCCTGGGCGCCGGGCCGCACCAGAGGTCGTAGTCCACCGCCGGGTCGATCTTCTGTGCGCCCTTCACCCGGCCGATGCTCTCGCGCGGCTTGTAGCAGAGGCCGCGGGCGAGCTGGATCTCGCCGATGTGGCCTTCGTTGACCCACGCGAGAGCTTCCTGAATGGAAGGTGACGAGCGGATCTGGGTGCCGGTCTGGACGATGCGGTCGTACTTCGCCGCAGCGTGGACGATCTGGCGGCCCTCCCAGACATTGTGGGAGACCGGCTTCTCGAGGTACACGTCCTTGCCCGCTTGGCACGCCCACACCGCCTGCAGCGCGTGCCAGTGGTTCGGCGTCGCGATGGACACCGCGTCGATGTCGTCACGCTCCAGGAGTTCGCGGTAGTCGACGATCGTCAGCGGATCGGCGGCGCCGGCGTCGATCGCCTTGGCCTTCGCCGCTTCCAGCACGTTGCTGTCGACGTCGCAGAGGGCGGCGACGTCGACGCCGGGCAGATCGATGAACTGATTGACGTGGTCTCTGCCGCGTCCGCGCAGGCCGACGACGGCAACGCGGAGAACATCGTTCGGGCTCGCGGCGGCACCGGCCGAGGCACGGCATCCCAGAGTCGTCGTGGCGGCGGCAGCGGCGGCCGAGCCGAGGAAAACGCGGCGGGTGATGGCGGACATGGTGTTCCTCCCTGAGTCGGAAGCGCGCCCGTAGGCGGTCACCGATTGTAGCCGCCAGTCTCCACGCCTGGTACGGCGAGGTCGGCGCCGGTTTCCGAGCCCACTGCCGGGCGGCCCGGAACCCTGGCGGCCTGCCGGGACCTCAGCAGCCCCGTGGGAACCCGCTACACGCCGCGGTCGGCCAAGTAGATCTCGATCGCGTCGGCCACGACCGCGTTCAGGCTCCGGTTCTCGATTCGGGAGAGAGTGCTGGCTCGACGGTGCGTCGCGGGCGGTAGGCGGACGACGAATCGGCCCGAGAACGGCCTTTCCGGATCTTCTCCGGATCTTCGCCGTCTTCCTTGCGGCCCTTTCGAAGGATGGGCCTGTGGAAGACTGTGCGGGAAGCCACGGTGCCCCTCCGGGCCGAACTCGAATCACGGAAGCGTGATCCGCGTTTCCGCATCGGCACGAACGGTGACCGACCTCGGCCCGCGGACGCCCTCGACTTCGAGGGTCCACTGTCCCTCCGTCAGACCGGTGAAGCCGAACGCGCCGTCCTTGGCGGCGAAGGTCGCACGAGCGATGCCGAGCCGCTCCGCGACCGGCCGCTCCGTCCAGGCGGGCCACAAGACCGCCGCCGAACCGACGAGCGGCGCGCGCGTCGAGACGTCGAGCGCGACTCCAAACAGGCGTCCCGACCGCAGATCCAGTGTCAACTCGACCGACCCGGCGACTTCCACGGCTTCCCGATGGGCGCCGAGAGCCAGGGCGTAGCGCCCATGGCCGACATCCGGGAACCGAAAGACCCCGTTTCCTTCGGTTCGAGAACGGCGAACTCCGGCGACTGCGCCGCCAGCCAGCAGCAGGACGTTCGTTCCCGCTAGCGGTTGGCCATCCAGTCGGACCGTGCCCGCCACTTCCGGCAGCCTCTCGAACTCCAGATCGACCCGCGCGTCGCGGTTCGCAAGCGTTACGGAACGCCGTGCTCGGCGATCCGAGCCCGCCACTCGCGCCGTGATGGACCAGGCGCCGGCGCCAAGGTTGGCGATCTCGTACTCGTCGGGCCGGTCGGCGGCCATCTCCGCCTCGCGAAGGGCGAGGTCGTCTCCCACCACCTCCACTCGAAGGCGCGTCAACTCGTCTTGGGTCAGTCCCGTGACCCGGCCTGCGATCCGCAGGCTGTGGCCGAAACCAATCGTCGCATCGGCCACGCGACCCGCGACGCGAAGCGTGTTCAGCGACTCCATCCGGCGCCCGGCGCCGGGCGCTTCACCTGGGCCGGGGTTTGTCGTCCGTCCGTACACCCTGTACTCGCCCGGCGGAAGTTGGACCTCGAAGGATCCGTCGCCTCGGGTGACCGCGCGGGCCGCGTGCAGCAGCCGTTCGCTCACTTGATCTGGCGCAACGCGCTCGAAGGCCATATCGATTCCGGAAGCGGCGGAACGATCACCGAGAAACGCCCGGCCGGCGACATCGAAGACGCTGAAGTCGAAGTCCAGACGTTGGGCTTTGGAGTCGATCAGGACAGTCTGTTCGAGCTTCGCCTCGTTTCCGAAGGCTGTGCCGGTTGCCTGTCTTTCGGCCGTCACCCAAGCCAGACCGGAGGGCAGACCTTCAATCGAGTAGCTGCCGTCGGCGACCGTGACGGTGCGCCGGTCGGCGACGCGGACATCCACACCCGACAGCCCGACACCTCCCTCGGTCACCCGGCCGAACAACCGCCGCTCGCCGATGCCCAGTTCCATGTGCACTTCCGAGGTCTGTCCGGCTCGCGTCTGAACCGAGAGTCGGCTCTCCTCCGCAGAGTTCTTTCCCACTACCGTGAAGCGGCGTCGGACCGGACCTCTAGGGGCATCGCTCTGGACGAACGTTGGTGCACCCGGGGGATGCGCTACCAGGTTGTAGCGCCCTTCCGCGAGACCGGAGGTTCGAAACCGGCCCGCTTCGTCGGTCTGCCAGGAACTGCTTCGATTCGCCTCGTCGAGAATCGCGACGGTCGTCTTTACGCCTTCGCCTCGCAAGGTCACCGTTCCCGCGATCACGGCTTCCGGCGCCAACCGGATCTCAAGGATCCGCGACCCTGTAGGGGGCGTTTCGAGCAGGCGGGCCGTCGCGAAGCCGGGTGCCGAAACCTCCAGATCGATCGCCCCGTCCAACGGCAGCCCGGGTACGACGAACTCTCCGCGCCGGTCGGTCGAGAAGCGGGCGGCGACTCCTTGGGACCGTGGCCCCGTTTCCGTACCGAGTGTTGACAGTGCGGCTCCGGAAAGCGAGCCGGCGGCCCAGACCGTGGCATCGACAACCGGCGCCCCCCTCTCGTCCACCACGACACCGTGTACTCGCCCCGCTGGCCCCAGCGGAATGTCGCCGAGGTCCCAGAAGGTCGGCGGCGGTGCCGCATCCCGCAGCATGAGGAACGCACGGCCCGGCGCCCGTACGACGAGATCCTGACGTTCCGCCCAAGTGCTCAGCTCGAACCGGCCGCCCCCGTCGGTACGGGCCATCCGCACTCTGGGGCCGCCGCTTTCCGCCAAGGAACCGAGCACGACGGATCGACCGAACGGCTTCGCGAACCGCCCCACGGCGACTTCGGCACCACCAATGGGCACCGAGGTCGACGAGTCAACGACCCGCCCCACGACCCGGACTCCGCGAGAAAGCGTGATGCGATAGGTGTCGTCGCCGTCCGGCGCCGCTACGCGAAGCAGCGTCCGCCCCTCAACCGGCGCCTGCAGCGTCGCACGTCCGCGCTGGTCGGTCCAGACTCCTGGCAACCAAGGCTGCT
>JAPVWO010000146.1 GCA_027493375.1 Candidatus Multivorans thiocomprendens
GTCCAGCCGCTCGGGCGTGAGATCGTGGCCCTCGCCGATGATGCCCTGATTGTGCGTGATCGTCGGACCCACGAGCTCCGGCGTGAGCTCGAGCACGGAGTCCTCCGTGAATGAGGCGGAGAGGCGGTCGTTCGGCAGTTCGACGCGGTAGCCGGCCACGCGCGGGAACCGGACCTCCGCGTCGTCTCGCTCCGGCGAGAGCGCCTTGACCTGCACCGTTTCGGCGGGCGGCTGAGGCGGCGCCACGACGGGCTTGGCGGTGAAATCGAAGGGCACGCCGAAGACGTCCGCATACTCGACGTCGAAGAGGCCGCCATCGTTGAGTTCGTAGGACTGGCGGCGCAGGGAACGGCCGATCACCTGTTCGCAGAGAAGTTGCGTCCCGAAAGCCCTCAGACCCAGGACATGAGTGACGTTGCTGGCGTCCCAGCCTTCGGTCAGCATGGCGACGGAGACCACGCACCGGATGTCGCCGCCTAGCCGGCCGGCCTTGCCGACGGTGTTCATCGCCTCCCGCAACAGGTCCTGCTCCGTCAGCTTCTCGGCTTGCTGGCGGTCGCCCGTGCGCTCGACGATCTCCCGGCGAAAGCGGTCGATCTCGTCCGCGGCGGCCGCGCGGAAGCCCCTGTCGAGCGCGTCGCCGGACTCGAGCTGCTGGCTGTCGATGAGCAGCGTGCGGGGCCTGGGCAGCGGCGTCCCGGCCGGGCCGAAGTTGCGGAACAGCGGCAGGCGACCGTTGTGGAAGGTCCCCGCGCCGTTTTCGGACTCGCGGTGGAAGCCCGCGATGTAGTCGTAGACCAGCTTCGACGTGGCTGTGTTGTTGCACACGACGATGAAGCAGGGCGGCACGTCGATGCCGGATTCCTCCCAGAGGCGGAACGTCTTGTCGTAGTGACCGTAGAGGGCCTCCAAAGCCGTTTGCAACTCCTTCGGCAGCGACATCGGGTCGGGCGTTGCGCCGCTCCCCCGGCCTTTCTTCGGCATCTTCTTGCCGATGTGCTCCCACAGGTTCCGATACATCGGCATCTCGGCGCCGGGGACGTTGTCCACTACCGGTACGCGTGGGAGCTTGACGATGCCGCATTCGATCGCGTCCATCAGGGAGAAGTCGCTGACGGTCCACGGGAAGAGCGTGCCCTCCGCGTAGCCGGAGCCGCGCAGGAAGAACGGCGTGGCCGAAAGATCGATGACCCGTTTGAGACCCAGTCTGCGTTGGGCCGCCTCCAGGCCGGAGATCCATACGCGCGCCGCCTCCCGGTTGCGCTTCGCCTCAAGGCGGTCATCGCCCTTCAGCTTGCCTTCTTCGCCTTCGCCGGCCTTCTCGCGGTAGCAGTGGTGCGCCTCGTCGTTCAGGACGAGGACGCCCTTCACGGTCATCAGTTCCGGCATCACGCGGGCCAGCATCTCGCCTTCCGTCTCGCGGGTCGCGAGCTCCGGGCCGCGGCCCTGAAGCAGCGCGCGGCTGCCCCTGGCCAGCTTCATCGTCTCCCGCCGCCCGAAGGCGTGGTAGTTCGTGATGACGATCTTCGCCTTGTCGATCTCGCGCAGCATGTCCGGCGGCACGAGTTCGCGGCTGGCGTAGTAGCTGTCGGGGTCGTTCGGTTTGAGCACCCGCAGGCGGTCCCGGATGGTGATGCCCGGCGTGACGACGAGAAAGCCGCGCGTGAAGCGCCGGCTCGCGGGGTGGCGAACGGCGTTCACCGTCTGCCACGCGATGAGCATGGCCATGACGGTGGTCTTGCCGGCGCCGGTGGCGAGCTTCAGCGCCATGCGCCAGAGTCCCGGGTTGGCCTCCTCGCTGTCCGCCTGGATCTTCTCCAGAAAGTCGCGCCCGCGCTTGCCGACGGTGGGCGCGACCTCGGTCAGCCAGATGGCGGTCTCAACGGCTTCGACCTGGCAGAAGAATGGGCGGATGCCGCTGAACCGGTGGTGGCGCCAGTGCTTGAGCAGGCGCGCGGTTTCGGGCGTCACGCGCCACTGCGTCTCCGGCAGCGTGCGCCAGGCGGCAATCTCCCTGCGCAGGCCGCCGATGAGCTCCGTCAGTTCGTACTGCTGACCACCTTGCGTCTCGAGTGCCTCGATGTCTTCATCCAGGGTGAGCCGCCGTTGCGCCTTGCGCCCGGTCTTTCTCGCCATGGGAATCGGCGAAATGAAGGACACCGCGCGACGGCCTTCGCCGATTCTCTCGGTCGGCTGACGGCTTTCGTCCAACACCCAGTGGCGCCCCGGCAGTTCGTAGGGCGAATTGAGGATGGGGGACCGGTGGAAGTTCGTGGCGTCTTGCACGGGCGTTTGGAGCTTAGCCGCTGGAGGACCGCCGGCCGTCCGCGCGGTCCGGCGGCGTAGAATCGGCCCATGAACAAGGTCGCCCTCGCGGCGCCGACCGTGGCGCCCGCCCTGATGCGTTTCGCCGATGCCGTGCGCGAGACGTACGGCGACGCAGTGGTGGAGCTTCGCCTGTTCGGCTCGCACGCGCGTTCGAGCGCGCACGAAGAGTCGGACGTCGACGTCGCGGTGGTGCTCGATGAAGCGGGCTGGGAGATTCGGCGCGACGTCATCGACCTGGCGACCGACGTGGGCATCGCCCATGGCCTGTCGCTGTCTCCCACCGTGTTCGACCGGGCCGAGTACGAACGCTGGCGCGCCCAGAACCGGCCCTTGACCCGGGACATCGAGGAGGAGGGGATACCTCTGTGACCGAGGAAGGGCGACGCGAGAGTTCGCTCGCGGAACTGGCGCTCGCCGAGGAGGAGCTGCGGATCGCCGGCGGGCTGCTCCGGGACGGCTATTCCCGCGTGGCTCTCACGCGGGCGTACTTCGCCGTGTTCCACGGCGCGCGCGCGCTTCTCCATGCCGCCGGCCTGGAACCCCGGACCCACGCCGGCGTCCAGCATCTCTTCAACCTCCACTTCGTGAGGTCGGGCCGTTTCGATGCGGCGGCGGCCCGCCTGCTGGCCCGGCTGCAGAAGTACCGCGAGGAAGCGGACTACTCACGGGCCTTCGTCGTCGACGCGGCGGGCGCCGGCGAGGAACTCGACGCGGCGCGGGCCTTCGTCGAGGCGGTGCGGCGGCAGGCGGGGGATTTCGGCGTCGAAGCCGGGCCGGAGACCGGATCCGTCGCGCGGGAGTGACGCCGGGGCGCCAGGGCATGGCGGAGTTGCCGCCCCGCGCGCATCACCTACGTCGGCGAACTCGGCTGGGAGCTCTACGTTCCCACGGAGTTCGTGGCCGGCGTCTACGACGAGATCGTGGCTGCCGGCGAGGCGTTCGGTCTCGTGCATGCCGGCTACCACGCCCTGGACTCGCTGCGCATCGAGAAGGCCTACCGCCACTGGGGCCACGACATCACCGATCAGGACTCGCCGCTCGAAGCGGGCCTCGGGTTCGCCGTCAAGTTCGACAAGGCGGGCGGCTTCATCGGGCGCGAGGCACTGCTCAGGCAGAAGGAGAGCGGCATCGCGAAGCGCCTGATCCAGTTCAGGCTCCCGGGATCCGCAGCCGTTGCTCTACCACCACGAACCGATCTGGCTGGGGGACGAAGTCGCCGGCTACGTCACCTCCGGGAGCTATGGCCACAGCCTCGGAGCGGCCGTCGGGCTCGGCTACGTCCACATGTCGCTGTTGCCGGACTTCCCCGAACTGCCCGGCGAATTCGAGATCGAGGTCGCGGGCGTCCGCGTCCCCACCGAGGCCTCCATCCGACCCATGTACGACCCTGGCGGCAAGCGCGTTCGCGACTGAAACGGAGTAGGCTGGCTTCGCGGCACAAACTGGGTGCGCCGGCGTCCCCGCCGGCATCCGGCGCGAAGCGCCGGCTTCCGGAAGTTCTGCCGAGCCAAGCGCCGACGATCAAGCCAACGATGCACTCCCGACCTACCCAGGCCGTGATCCTGGCCGGCGGCCGGGGCACCCGTCTGGCGCCGCTGACGGACACGCTGCACAAGGCGCTGATTCCGTTCCACGGCAAGCCGTTCCTGGGCCACGTGATCGAAATGCTGCGCGGGCAGGGCTTCGAGCGCGTCCTGCTGCTGCTCGGCTATCGCGCCGAGGCGATGATCGACCACTTCGGCGACGGCTCGGCCTACGGTGTCGGGATCAGCCACCGGGTGACGGCTCCGGATGATCTGACGGCACACCGGGTCAAGGACGCTGCCGATCAGCTCGACGACCGGTTCCTGCTCCTCTACTGCGACAACTACTGGCCGATGCAGTTCGACCGGATGTGGCGCGCCTACGTCGACTCCGGGGCGGCGGCCCAGATCACCGTCTACGCGAACCGGGATGGCTACACCCGGGACAGCGTGATCGTTGGTGAGAACGGCTTCGTCACCGTCTTCGACCGCGGCCGGACGACGCCGGGGCTCAGCGGCGTCGAGATCAGCTACGCGATCCTCCAGAAGTCGGCGGTGCTGCCCCTCCTGCCGGATCACCAGGAGCTGTTCGAGGAAGCCGTCTATCCGGCTCTGACCGCCCGAGGCGAACTCCACGCCTACTGGAGCGAGCACCGCTACTACAGCGTCGGCGGCCACGAACGGTTGCCGTTGACCGAGGCGTTCTTCGCCCGGACGCCGACGATCATCCTCGATCGCGACGGCGTGTTGAACGTCCGCCCGCCGCGCGCGGAGTATGTCTGCACGCCTGACGAGCTGCGCTGGCTACCGGGCGCCCGCGAGGCGCTCGCCGCCTTCAATCGGGCCGGCTGGCGGGTGCTCGTCGTGTCGAACCAGCCGGGAGTGGCCCGCGGCCGCATGACGCTGGACGACCTGGCCGCGGTGCATCGACGCCTGTGCGGCGAGGCCGAGGCCTCGGGCGGACGGATCGACCGCATCTACTTCTGTCCCCATGGTTGGGACGAAGGCTGCGACTGCCGCAAGCCGGCGCCGGGGATGCTCTTCATGGCGCAGCGGGACCATCACCTCGACCTCACCCGGACGACATTCCTTGGGGACGACGAGCGCGACGGGCAGGCAGCGGACGCGGCAGGCTGCCCGTTCGGCCTGGTCACCGGGAGCGAACCGCTGCTTGCGCACGCCGAGCGGCTGCTGGCCTTGCGAACGGCGGCGGTGGGATGAGCTCGGCCTTCGTGCGCCGTCCGGTCCTGGTCACCGGGCACCGCGGTTACCTCGGCTCGGTCATGGCGCCGTGGCTGCTGGAGCGCGGCTACGACGTCGTCGGGCTCGACACCGGCTACTTCGACGACTGCACGATCACCGGCGACCCGCTGCCGATTCCGTCGATCCGCAAGGACATCCGCGACCTGGAGCCGGCCGACCTGCGCGCCTTCTACGCGGTGATCCATCTCGCCGCGCTCTCGAACGATCCGATCGGCAACCTGGACGAGACCTGGACCGAGGAGATCAACCACCGTTCTTCCGTGCGCCTCGCCGAACTGGCCCGTGAGGCCGAGGTGCGTCGCTTCCTGTTTTCGTCCTCCTGCATCATGTACGGCCAGTCGAGCACGGAGACGGTGGACGAAACCTCGCCGCTCGATCCGCGCACTTTGTACGCACGTTCCAAGGTCCGGAGCGAGGAGGCGATCCGGCAACTCGCTAGCGACGGTTTCTCGCCGACGTTCCTGCGCAACGGCACGGTCTACGGGCTGTCGCCCCGGATGCGCTTCGACACGGTCCTGAACGACCTGACGGGCGCCGCGTTCGCCAACCGGCGAGTCGTGGTCTACGGCGACGGCAAGCCGTGGCGGCCGGTCGTCCACGTCGAGGACGTGGCGTCGGCATTCGGTCGCGTGCTCGAAGCCCCGCTCTCGCTGGTTCACAACGAGGCCTTCAATACCGGGGCCGACCATCTGAACCACCGGGTGATCGAACTGGCCGAGATCGCTGCGGACCTTGTGCCCGGCTGCGAAATCGAGGTTCGGGGCGAGCCGGGCGCCGACGAGCGCACCTATCGGGCTTCGTTCGAGAAGTTCGCCCGCGCCTTCCCGGACTTCGAGTTCCGGGACGCGGCCGTCGGTGCGAAAGAGCTGATCGAGGACTACCGCGGCATAGACCTCGATGCGGCACGCTACGGCGACTCGCGTTTCGTCCGCCTGCGCTGGCTCAATCGCCTGCTCGATTCGGGTCGGCTGGACGGCTCGCTCCGCTGGAAGGCCGGCGCCGGCGGCGAGGAGAAAGAACCGGAGGCAGCGAACCTGGAGGGTGGGGGATGATCCACGGCGTCAAGGTGGTTCCGCTTCGTCAGATCGTCGACGAGCGGGGCAAGATCATGCACATGCTGAAGGCCACGGACGAGCACTTCCTCGGCTTCGGCGAGATCTACTTCTCGACCGCCTGGCCTGGGACGATCAAGGCCTGGCACATCCACCGCTCGATGACCGTCAACAACGCGGTGATCAGCGGCCGGGCCAAGCTCGTGATGTGCGACCTGCGCGAGGATTCGCCGACCCTGGGCGAGCTCCAGGAGGTGTTCTTCGGCGAGGACAACTACGTCCTGGTGCAGATTCCGCCGGGGATCGCCAACGGCTACAAGGCCTACGGCGACAAGCAGGTGATCATGGCGAACGCCGCCACCGAGCCGCACGACCCGGACGAGATGGAGCGGCTCGATCCGTTCACCGACCGGATCCCCTACGACTGGGCGATCCGGCACGGCTGAGGCGGCTGGACTCTCGCAGACGTGGACCAGTCCAGGCTGATCGTGACCCGCACGCCGTTGCGGGTGTCCCTGGTGGGCGGCGGCACCGACCTGCCGGCGTTCTACCGGCGCGAGGGCGGCGCCGTGCTCTCGACGACGATCGACCGCTACGTCTACGTCACGGTGAAGCGCCACAGCGAGTTGTTCTTCGAGCCGGTGCGCGTCAACTACTCCCGCAGCGAGCAGGTCGAACGGATCGACGAACTGGACAACAACATCGCCCGCGAGTGCCTGCGCTTCGTGGGCGTCGACCCGCCGGTCTACATCTCGACCGTCGGCGACGTGCCGGCGTCCACCGGTCTCGGCGGCTCGAGCGCCTTCGCCGTCGGCCTGCTGAACGCGCTGCATTCCTACAAGGGCGAACGCGCCTCGGCGGGCCAGTTGGCGGAGGAGGCCTGCCACATCGAGATCGACGTGCTGGGCGAGCGGATCGGCAAGCAGGACCAGTACGCGGCGGCCTACGGCGGGCTCAACCTGCTGTCGTTCAAGCCGGACGGCGGGGTGACCGTCGAGCACCTGCGGATTCCCGGTGACCTCTTGCGCGAGTTGTTCGGGTCCGTGCTCATGTTCTGGACGGGACACCAGCGCGACGCGAGCGCGGTGCTCTCCGAGCAGGACGACCGCACGGACCTGAACCTGGAGTCGCTGCGCAGGATGCGGGACCAGGCGAGCGACCTGCACCGGGATCTCGGCGCCGGCGATGTCGACGTCGAGGGTATCGGCCGGCTCCTCGATGAGGGTTGGCGGATGAAGCGGGAGCTGGCGGGTTCCATCACGACGCCGCTGATCGACGGTTGGTACGACGCGGCCATCGCGGCCGGCGCCCTGGGAGGCAAGCTCTGCGGCGCCGGCGGCGGCGGGTTCCTGCTGTTTGTCGTCCCGCCCGATCGCCAGGCCGCGGTTCGCGCGGCGCTTGCCGACCTGTACGAGTTGCCCGTCGGCCACGAGTCTCACGGCTCGCAGCTCGTCGCTCCGTTCCACCATGGCTGACGTTGCGACCGAAAGTCCGACTGTCCGTGCGCCGGCCTTCTGGCCGGCACTCCGGATCCGTGCGAGGGGCTAGGTGACCGCGAGTTGCCTGGTCTGTTCCGAGCCCGAGGTCGAGGTCTTCCTCGACCTCGGCAGCACCGCGCTCGCCAACAAGTTCCCGAGCGCCGAGGACCTGAGCAGCCCCGAACCCCGCTTCCCGCTGCGCGTCGGCTTCTGCCACGCCTGCGGACACGTCCAGCTTGTGGAGCGCGTGCCGCCCGCCGCGATGTTCACGGACTACCTCTACGTGTCGTCCGCCTCGGACACGCTGCGGGCCCACTTCGACGACCTGGCGGCCACGCTGACTGCCCGGCATGGCCTGGTCGACGGCGGCCTGGTCATCGACATCGGCTGCAACGACGCTTCGCTCCTCTGCTGCTTCCGCGATCGCGGCGCCCGGACCCTCGGCGTCGATCCCGCCGAGAACCTGGCCGAGTTCAGCAGCGACACCGGGATCGAGCGGTACCGGGGCTTCTTCGGCGCGGACACCGCCGGCGAGATCGCCGACCGCCGGGGCCGGGCGGCGCTGATCACGGCGACCAACACGTTCCCGCACATCCCGGACCTCTCAGGCTTCGTGTCGGGCCTCGACGAGGTCCTCGCGCCCGGCGGCGCCTTCGTCGTCGAGGCGCACTACCTGGTCGATCTGCTCGACCAGCTCGCCTTCGACACCGTGTACCACGAGCACGTCTCCTACTGGGCGCTTGGCCCGATGACGCGGCTCTTCGAGAACCACGGCATGGAGGTTGTGCGGGCGGAGCGGCTGCCGATCCACCACGGCCAACTCCGCGCCACCGTGATGCGTCGCGGCGAGGGTGAGGTGGAACGAAGCGTGGACGAGGTCCTGGCCGCCGAGGAACTTCGAAGAGGAGATCCTCGCCCAGCAGGCCGAGTTCCGCCGCCGCGGCGGCAGGTTCATTCTGCCGGTGCCGGAAGTCCGGATCGTCTGACCACTGGGTGCGCCACCGATCCGGTTCTCCTCGTGAGAAGGAGAAGTCCGGGCGAATCTCTCCTTCCTGGAGGGAGAATGCCGGCTGTCCGTCAGTCCTCGCGGATGCTGTACAGCTTCGACCGCGTTCGCATGACCAGCCGGTCGCCGGCCAGGGCCGGGGACGCGAGCGTCATCTCGTCCAGCGGATTCGCGTGGAGCTGCTCGAACTCCTCGCCGGTTCCGAACACGAACGTCGTGCCGGCCTCGTCGGTCGCGAAGATGCGGTCGCGGTAGGCCCAGGGCGAGGTCGTGAAGTGGCCGTTCGAGTCGCTGATGCGTGACCGGTAGAGCCGTTCCCCCGTGGCCGCGTCGTAGCGGGCGAAGATGCCCCGGTCGTAGACGACCCAGAGCGAGCCCTTGTAGGGCACGGGAGTCGGGATGTAGGTGCCGGCCCGGTTGTCGTTCCAGACCACGAAGTCACTGCTCGTCTCGTCCTCGGCGAGGGTGAGGTCGCCGTTGGCGCCCGGGCGGATCGCGGTGATCGGGCGGTTCTGGTCGCCGTGGACGCCCGAGGTCACGTACAGCAGGCCCTCGTAGGCGAAGGGCGTCGGCACCGGCAGCAGCGAATGCCGCGTCAGCCGCCACAGCTCCCGGCCCATCGTGTCGTAGCTGATCGCGGTGTAGGGGCCGAGAGCGACGATCTCGGTACGCTCCTCGTGGCGCCAGACGAAGGGCGTGCTCCAGGAGGTCCGGTGGTTGGGGGCGTGCGGAGCGGCGAGCCGTCCCCGCGCGGCGCGCCAGAACTCGCGGCCGTCCTGTTTGGAGAAGGCGGCGAGGAACGGGTGCTCCTGGTTGTCGTTCAGGATGACGACCAGGTCGTCCGTGAGGGCGGGTGAACCACCGGTCCCGAAGTCCATGTAGATCTGGAACGGGTCCAGCCGCCGCTCCCAGCGCGGTTCGCCGTCGAGCGAGTAGGCCCACAGGCCGAGACCTGTGCTGTAGACGAAGATCGTCCCGCCGTCCGTGACCGGCGTCTCGGAGGCGAAGGTGTTCTTCGAATGACGGCCTCCGGGTGGCGGTCCGGCGAAGAAGGTGCGCCGCCAGAGTTCGGCGCCGTCCTCGAGCGAGTACGCGATCAACTGGTAGTCGAGATCGACCTCGTCGGGGAACTCGATGAAGCGTTCGTCGTGGCGCTTGAGGACTTCCTCCCAGGGAAGTCCCTGCTCCCGCAGCTCGCGCATGAACTCGTTGCTGTACTCGGTGCCGTACTCCGGCCGCTTGGTCGCCTCGGTCGGTCTGGCCGCCGTGGTCAGGAAGACGGTGTCGCCGACGACGATCGGCGACGACCAGCCCGAGCCCGGCACGTCGACGCTCCATTCGACGTTCTCGGTGGCGGACCAGCGGAGCGGCAGCCGGTCGTTGTCCGAAACGGGAATGCCCTTCGGTCCACGGAAGCCCGGCCAGAGCGGGGTTGGCGCCGGCTCGGCCGCCGACTGTGCAGGCGCGGGTGGCGCCACGCAGGGCAGGATGAGCGCGGCGGCGAGGAGGCAGCGGCGCATGGCGCGGATGTTACCCGTCGGCTCTGCGTTACGCTGCCCCCTGTGGCTGGGGAGGGAGTACCGACGGTTGCCGCCCTCGTCCTGAACTACAACGGGCGCGACATCACGTTGCAGGCGTTGGCGAGCCTCGAAGCGATGACCTATCCCGCCTGCGAGTTGATCCACATCGACAACGGTTCCAGCGATGGTTCGTTCGAGGCGGTTACCGCCGCGCATCCGGGTGTGACCCAGATCCGCGTCGAGGAGAACCGGGGCGTCGTTCACGGCATGAACCGGGGGATCGAACTTGCCGTCGACCGCGGCGTGGACTACCTTCTCTTGCTCAATAACGACATTGAAGTCGAGCCGGACTTTCTCGACGAACTCGTCGCGGTGGCCGCGACGGACTCGGGGATCGGCTGCGTGGGGCCGAAGATCCTCTACCACGGGGAGCGCGATCGGCTGTGGTCGGCCGGCGGCCGCATCCGTTTCCGCGAGTCGATGACCAGGGAACGTGGCGAAGGCCAGGTCGATCGCGGCCAGTACGACCGCGACGAGGAAGTGCCCTACGTCAACGGCTGCGCGATGCTGGTGCGCCGGACCGTCGTCGAGCGAATCGGCCTCTGGGATCCGCTGTTCCACCTCGCACTGGACGATGCAGATTGGTGCATGCGGATGAAGGCCCGCGGTTACCGCTGCTACTACGCGCACCGGGCGGTGCTGTACCACATGGTGGCCCGGACCGTCGGCGGCTACCGGGCGTCGCGGACGTTCTTCAACGGCCGCAGCGCCGCTCTCTTCGTTCGCCGCTACGGCGGGCCGCTGCAGTGGTGCTCGTTCGTGACCTTCCTTTCGGCAGGTCTGTTCCTCGCCTTCTTTCGCGAGCTCGTCCGCGGCAACCAGGGCGCGGTCATCGCCAAGCTGCGAGGCGTGATCGAGGGCCTCCGGGCGCCGATGGCGCCGCCGCCGCGGATCGACGAGGGTGCGCGGGCATGTTGAACAACCTGCGCCGGGACACGCCGCTGCTGCGCGTCGGCACTCGTTATGACAGTATTGCCTCCTTATGGTGCGCGCTACGTACTCGCTCGATGAAGCAACGATCCAGTGCCTCCGCCGAACGGCGGAGCGGCTCGGCAAACCTCAAAGCCAGATCGTTCGCGAGGCGATCGCCGACTATGCGGCCCGTTGCGACAGGCTGAGCGAGGTCGAGCGGCTCAGGATGCTGGAAGTGCTCGGCCGACTGCGCAGCGAGCAGGTAGCGGGCTCGGCGGATGCGGTCGAGGCCGAGTTGCGTGAGATCCGCGAATCCCGTCGCGTCGGCTGGGACCGCGAGTCCGATCGGCGATGATCCACCTTGACACCTCGGCCCTGGTGGACGCTCTGGTGTCTCCTCACCGTTCGTTCGACCGGTTGATGTCCTTCGTTGAAGACGGCCACCGTTTGTGCATCTCCACACTGGTTCTGTACGAGTGGCTGCGCGGACCGCGAACGGTGGCGGAGCGACTGGCGCAGGAGCAGATCCTGCCTGCCGCCGCTGCCGTGCCGTTCGACGCCGAGGCCGCGGCTCGAGCGGCCGAGATCCACGAAGCCGTCTCGCGGCCCCGCCGCCGCCAGGCGGACATCGCGATCGCCGCGTGCGCCCTGGTCCGGGGCGCCTCGCTCTGGACGCTCAACGAGCGCGACTTCGCGGACGTACCCGAGCTGGAGATCGTCCAGTAGCCCCGTGCTGAAGAACCTGCGCGAGGACACGCGCCGCCTGCGCGCGATCAAGACCAAGCCGTTCCCGTTCTACGTGCTCGAGTCGCTGCTGTTCGAGAACGGCTACCAGGCCGTCGTTCTCTACCGGATCGCCCACTGGTTCAAGAGCCGTCGCATCCCGGTGCTGGGGCCGTTCGTCGCCCGGCTGTCGCTGTTTCTCAACAGCGTCGACATCGCGCCCGGGGCCCGCATCGGGCCCGGTCTGTTCATCAGCCACGGCGTCGGCCTGGTGATCGGCAACGGCGTTCGCATCGGGCGCAACGGAACGTTGCTCCACCAGGTCACGATCGGCGCCCCGACGGGCAGGCGGCTGGACCAGATGCCCACCCTCGGCGACAACGTCTTCGTCGGCGCCGGCAGCCGGCTCATCGGGAGCATCGAGGTCGGGAACGACGTCTTCATCGGTGTGAACTGTGCCGTGACGGAGGACATCCCGGCCGGCACCAAGGTCACGACGACCGCGGGCCTGGTGCTCGAGGCAGCGGGCGACATCCAGGCGGACGAGGAGAGGCAGTAGGACGCCGCGCCGCGGGAAGAGGGGGCTCCGCCCGTAGCTCGGAGCGCATTGGTACGCTTGCCAACCACCTTGGAGAACATCGAGGAGCTGCCGCGCGGATGATTGAAGTCAGTCGCTTCTACGGAATCGTCGTCGAGATGGAGAAGGGGGACACCCCGCCGGCGCACTTTCACGTCCGATACGGCGGAGCGGTCGTGTTGATCGGCATCGAGAGGCTGACCGTGTTGAAGGGCCGCCTTCCCGCGCGCGCCCTCGGCCTGGTGATG
Source organism: Candidatus Multivorans thiocomprendens (assembly GCA_027493375.1). Taxonomy (GTDB): domain Bacteria; phylum Acidobacteriota; class Thermoanaerobaculia; order Multivoradales; family Multivoraceae; genus Multivorans; species Multivorans thiocomprendens. The sequence goes on from JAPVWO010000146.1 coordinate 12,691, forward strand.
GAGTGGGCGTCTCTGCGACGAGAGGAGTTGCGGCGGAACTGGAAGCGGGGGCAGCAGTTGGAAGAGCCCGGTTCGATTCCTCCACTCGAGTGAACGGGGAACGGCGTCCGCGACTCGTCGTCGCGGGGTTCGGCATGGTCGCTCACCGCTTCGTGGAGCGGCTGGCGGTTCTCGGCGGAACGGAACGCTTCGCGGTCACGGTCATCGGCGAGGAGCCTCGCCCGGCGTACGACCGGGTGCGTTTGACCGCATGGTTCGATCACCTCGACGAGCGGAGGCTGGCCTTGTGCCCGCCGGAGTGGGCGCGCGACCTGGGAGTGCGGGTCATCACCGGCCACCGCGTGGCCTCGATCGACCGCGTCGACCGAGCGGTGCGGACCGGCAACGGGTACCGGATTCCCTACGAGCGACTCGTGCTGGCGACGGGCTCCTCGCCCTTCGTGCCGCCCGTCGAGGGGATCGATCGCGAAGGCGTCTTCGTGTACCGCACCGTCGACGATCTGGAACGGATCAAGGAGCGGGCGGCGGAGGCCCGCTCCGCCGTCGTTGTCGGGGGCGGACTCCTCGGCATCGAGGCTGCCGACGCCCTGCGTCGCCTGAACCTCGACGTCTGCGTGGTGGAGTCGGGGCCGGGCCTGATGGGCCGCCAGCTCGACGCGGAAGGGTCGGCGATGCTCGAGGAGCGCGTCCGCGAGAAGGGGGGGCGCACCTTCGCGGGCGTGCAGGTCCGGCGAATCGACGCCGGCGACGGCCGGCTGATCCTCTCCCTGGACAACGGAATCGAGCCGCTGACCGGGGACCTGATCGTGCTGACGGCGGGCGTCCGGCCGCGCGACGAACTGGCCCGGAGCGCGGGGCTCCCGGTCGCCGAAGGGCGCGGCGGCGTCGTGGTCGACGACGAACTGCGGACCGCGGACCCGGCGATCCACGCGATCGGCGAATGCGCTTCGCACAACGGGGTGGTCCACGGCTTCGTGGCGCCGGGCTATCGCATGGCCGAGACGCTGGCGGAGATCGTCGCGGGGCGGAAGAGCAGGTTCACGGGCTACACGCCGGCGGCGCGGCTCAGGTTGCCCGACATCGACGTCTGGACCCTGGGCGACACCGCGCGGCGCGGCGTTCGCCTGACCTGGCGCGGCGACGGCGCCTATCGGCGGATCGTTCTGAGGGATCGGCGGCTGGTCGCGGCGGCGTCGGTCGGCCCCTGGCGGGAGATCGGCGTCGCGCAGGACCTCATCCTCGAACGACGCCGCATCTGGCCCCAGCAGGTCCAGGCCTTCCTGCGGAACGGCTCGTTCTCGAATCGTTCGGCACGGTTGCCCGTGGCGGAGTGGCCGGCGTCGGCGGTCGTCTGCAACTGTCTGGAGATCTCGCGCGGCGAACTCAGCGCGGCCAGGGCCCGGGGTTGCGACACGGCGGCGGCGCTCGCGCTCGCCACTGGGGCGTCGACGGTCTGCGGTTCCTGCCGGCCCCTCCTGCATGAACTCGCCGCCGACGCGTCTACGGAGGCCACGAGCAAGGGGCTGATCGCGGCCGCCGCGGTGGCCGTGGCGGTCGCGCTGGCGATTGTGGGCGTTGCGCCATGGCCGCTTGCGGAGAGCGTCGAGAGCGCCGGTCTTCTCGACGTCCTTTATCGCAGCGGCGCCTGGCGGCAAGCGACCGGGTTCGGAGCGCTCGGCCTGGCGCTGCTGGCGACGGGCTTCTCGTTGCGCAAGCGCTTCCGGTTCCTCGGATCGGGCGACCTCGCGCGCTGGCGTCTCGCGCACGGCGCCCTCGCGGCGCTGTCCGCCGTGGCGCTGGTCGCACACACGGGCCTTCGAGCCGGGTCCGGGTTCAACCGGCTGCTGATGGTCGCCTTCCTGCTTGCCGGCGTGGCCGGGGCCGCCGCCGCCGCGGGCGTGGGACGGCGGAGCGTCCGCCTCATGTTCTGGCTCCACGTCCTCGCCGTCTGGCCGCTGCCCGTGCTGCTGGCGTTCCACGTCGTGGTCTCCTACAGGTTCTGACCGCGTGAGGACCAGAGCGATCGTCCTGGTCTGGGCCGCGGCGACGCTCGTCCTGGCCGGCTATCTGGCGCTCGAACTGACCGGCGAGGATCGCCGCCTCTTCCTGCCCGGGCGGACGACGGACGGCCACCACCAGATCGAACTCGCCTGCGACAGTTGCCACTCGCCGTTCGGCGGCGTTCGCCAGCAGGCGTGCCTGGACTGCCACGAGGAGGAGCTGGAAGCCGCGGAAGACTCGCACGGCGACCGGAAGTTCGCGGACCCGCGGAACGCCGCCGATCTCGAGCGTCTGGACGCGCGGCGCTGCGTCACCTGCCACACCGAGCATCGGCTCGACATCACGGGCGCGATGGGCCTCACGTTGCCGGCCGACTTCTGTCTCCACTGCCACGCGGAGGTCGGCGAGGAACGCCCGAGCCACCAGGGGTTCGGGTTCGACACCTGCGCTTCCGGGGGCTGCCACAAGTACCACGACAACCGCTCGCTTTACGAGGACTTCCTGGCGCGGCACGGCCGCGACCCGGTCGCTGCCGTGCGCGGCTTGCTGCCGCCGCGCTCGGGCCGGGTGTTGCGGGACGGCGGCGAGCGAACGGCGCTCGCTGCAGGGGAGGCGGAGGCGACGGCCGGGTTGCCGTCGGCTGGCGTGGAAGGCGGCGCGAGCGCCGCGCCGGAACTGGTCGCCGCCTGGGCCGCTTCGTAGCACGCCCTGGCCGAGGTGGGCTGCCCGGACTGCCACGAGGCCGGCGCGTCGGGCTGGACCGATCGTCCAGCGCGGGAGATGTGCGGCGGCTGCCACGAACTGGAGATCCAGGGCTTCCAGGCCGGTCGCCACGGCATGCGCTGGTCCGTCGGTCTGGCCTCCATGTCGCCGGCCGAGGCGCGCCTGCCGATGAAACAGGAGGCCCTGGCGCGGACGATCGACTGCGGCGCCTGCCACGACGTTCACGGCGTCGATGT
>JAPVWO010000147.1 GCA_027493375.1 Candidatus Multivorans thiocomprendens
CGACCGGCGCCTGGGAGTGCCGGGCGGTGACGAAGTGCATCCCCGCCTCCGTCGGAGCGGTCCGCGTCCGGGCGGCCCGGGACGGCGCGAACCTGGGCGACGCCTGGTTCGACCGCGTCGAACTGAAACGGATCGCCGCTTGCGCGGCGCCGCCGCGGGCCCAGGAGCCATGAGGAAGATGAACAACCCGGTTTTCGTCGCGCCTCGGGGGCTGGCGATCTTCCCCGGAGTCGGCATAGAATCGGGGCAGCCAGACTCGACCCGGCGCCCCGGCCTTGCGAGGGCCCGCGCCGGAGCGGTATTCGTGCGTTTCCACCTCGTGCAGGGGATCTGACGTAGAGGACATCGAACATGACGGACATTTCAGTTGCGCGGAACGGTCACCGCAACGGCAACGGCAACGGGCGGATCGACTTCTCGACCATCGAGACGTCGCTGGGGATCCCCGACCTGATCGGGGTGCAGCGCCGCTCGTACGATCGGTTCCTGCAGAAGGACCTCCTCCCGGAGGAGCGGGCGAACCACGGCCTGCAGGCGGTGTTCACCGGGATCTTCCCGTTCTGGGACTTCCGGGAGACCTGTTCGCTCGACTTCGTGAGCTACTCGATCGGCGACTGGCACTGCCGCTGCGGCGAGCTGAAGGGACTCGAGTACGTGCGGATGTCGTGCACCAACTGCGGCGCCAAGATCGAGACCGGGCACTCGAACGAGGACAGCGTCATCTGTGGAGAGTGCGGCGCGCTGAACGCGAATCGCGTCACCAAGTGCGGCACCTGCGGCCAGTCCGTCGAGCTCCAGCACAAGTACTCGGAGGACGAGTGCCGTTCGCGGGGCATGACCTACGCGGTGCCGCTCAAGGTCACCTTCCGGCTCTTCGTCTACGACAAGGACCCTGAGACCGGCCAGAAGATGATGCGGGACGCGAAGGAGGAGGAGGTCTACTTCGGCGAGATCCCGCTGATGACCGCCACCGGCACCTTCATCATCAACGGCACCGAGCGGGTGATCGTGAGCCAGTTGCACCGCAGTCCGGGCGTCTTCTTCACTCACGACAAGGACAAGCGCGTCTACCTGGCCAAGATCATCCCCTACCGCGGCTCCTGGGTCGAGTTCGAGTACGACCAGAAGGACATCCTCTCGGTCCGCATCGATCGCAAGCGGAAGTTCCCCGGCACCGTCTTCCTGCGCGCCCTGGGCCTGGAGACGAACGAGCAGATCCTGCGCCAGTTCTACACGGCGGTGCCCCTGACCATCGAGGGCGGCGGCGTGTACCGCCTCGGCATCGGTCCCGAAGTGCTGGAGCAGGAGCGCCTGCGCGAACGCTCGAGCCGGGGCGTCCGTCACAGCTACAACGTCTTCGCCGGCCTGACCCTGGACGAGACGGCCGTCGAGCTCCTCGACGCCGGCGACCCCGTCGGGGCGGAGGTGGGCCTGCAGGAGCTCGAACCGGCACTCCTGATCGCCGACGTGGTCGACACCGATACCGGCGAGGTGCTGCTCGAGGCGAACGAGCCGGTTCCCGAGGATCTCGACGAGCGTCTCGACGGACGCAGCCACAGCGAGCTCGAGGTGTTCTTCCCCGACTGGGCGCTGTGCGGCGCCACGATCTCGAACACCCTGGCCAAGGACGCCACCAGGGACGCCAAGGAAGCGCAGATCGAGATCTACCGGCGGATGCGTCCCGGCGACCCGCCGACCCACGAGAGCGCCCGTTCGCTGTTCTACGGGATGTTCTTCGACGCCAAGCGGTACGACTTCTCCCGGGTGGGCCGCTTCAAGTTCAACATCAAGCTCGAGACGGAAGTGCCGGTCGAGCAGAAGACCCTCTCCGCGGAGGACTTCTACCGCGTGATCGGGTACCTCCTGCAGTTGCAGAAGGACGTGGGGCAGGTCGACGACATCGACAACCTGGGCAATCGCCGGGTGCGCGCGGTCGGCGAACTGCTCGAGAACCAGTTCCGGGTCGGCTTGGTGCGCATGGAGCGGGCAATCAAGGAGAAGATGTCCGTGCACCAGGACATCGACTCGGCGATGCCGCACGACCTGATCAACTCCAAGCCGGTCATCGCGGCGATCAAGGAGTTCTTCGGTTCGTCCCAGCTTTCGCAGTTCATGGATCAGACGAATCCGCTGTCCGAGGTCACCCACAAGCGGCGGCTGTCGGCCCTTGGCCCGGGCGGGCTGTCGCGCGAGCGCGCGGGCTTCGAGGTCCGCGACGTGCACGCCTCGCACTACGGCCGCATCTGTCCCATCGAGACCCCCGAGGGGCCGAACATCGGCCTCATCTCCTCGCTGGCGACCTACGCCGACATCAACGAGTACGGGTTCATCCAGAGCCCCTACAAGAAGGTGGAGGGCGGCCGGGTCATCGACCACTTCAAGGTGACGAAGCCGGGCGGCGGCGCGTTCGAGCTGGGCCAGATCGTTTCGGTCGACGAACTGGTGGCGGAGAATGACCGCCTCAAGCGGAACAGGAAGCGGCTGGTGGGGGCGGAGCCCCACGCCTTCTACCTCACTGCCTGGGAGGAAGAGAAGTACATCGTTGCCCAGGCCAACGCCAAGATCGACGACAAGGGCTTCCTCGAGAACGAACGGCCCGTGGCGCGCGCCCGCGGCGACTTCGTGCCGGTCGACCGCGAGCGCGTCGACTACATGGACATCAGTCCGAAGCAGCTCGTCAGCGTGGCCGCGGCCCTGATTCCGTTCCTCGAGAACGACGACGCGAACCGCGCCCTCATGGGATCGAACATGCAGCGGCAGGCGGTTCCCCTGCTGCGCTCGGACTCGCCGATCGTCGGCACCGGGCTCGAGGGGATCGTCGCCCTCAACTCCGGCGCGGTGGTGAAATGCCAGCGTGCCGGGGTCGTGGATTCCGTGGATGCCGAGCGGGTCATCGTCCGGGTCGAGGGCGCGGATCCGGAGACCGGCGAGCCGCGCGAGTTCGGGGCCGACACCTACCCCCTGACCAAGTTCCGGCGATCGAACCAGAGCACCTGCGTACACCAGAAGCCGATCGTTCGAGAGGGCCAGCGGGTGGCGCGGGGGGACGTCCTGGCCGACGGCGCCTCGACCGAAGAAGGCGAGCTGGCCCTGGGGCGCAACGTTCTCGTGGGCTTCATGCCCTGGCGGGGCTACAACTTCGAGGACGCGATCCTGGTCTCCGAACGCCTGGTGCGGGACGACGCCTTCACCTCGATCCACATCGAGGAGTTCGAGATCGAGTCCCGCGACACGAAGCTCGGGCCCGAGGAAATCACCCGGGACATTCCCAACGTCTCGGAGGCGGCGCTCGCCGATCTCGACGAGAGCGGCGTCATACGGATCGGCGCCTCGGTCAAGGCGGGCGACATCCTGGTCGGCAAGGTCACGCCCAAGGGCGAGACCCAGCTCACGCCGGAGGAGAAGCTGCTGCGCGCGATCTTCGGCGAGAAGGCCGGCGACGTCCGGGACGCCAGTCTGAAGGCGCCCCCGGGCATCGAGGGTACCGTCGTCGAGGTCAAGATCTTCGCTCGCAAGGGCGTCGACAAGGACGAGCGGGCGCTCGAGATCGAGGAGCAGGAGGTCGGCCGGCTGGAGAAGATCATCCGCGACGAGACGCGCATCATGCACGAGGAGCGGAACAAGAAGATCGCCGATCTTCTCGTGGGTCTCAAGCCCGCCGCGGGAGTCAAGGACCGGGACGGCGAGCGTCTCCTGAAGCGGGGCGAGAAGATCGAGTACGAGCACCTCGAGCGCCTGACCCGGCGCGAGATCCTGGCGCTGCCCCTGAGGCAGGAAGACCTGCTGAAGGAGGTGTGGGAGATCTACAAGGACACGGACTCCCACATCGAGGCGATGCACCAGGCGAACGAAGAGAAGATCAAGCTCCTTCAGAAGGGCGACGAACTGGCACCCGGAGTCATCAAGCTCGTCAAGGTCTTCGTGGCGATGAAGCGCAAGCTTCAGGTCGGCGACAAGATGGCCGGCCGCCACGGCAACAAGGGCGTCATCTCGCGCATCCTGCCGGAAGAGGACATGCCCTACCTGCCGGACGGCACGCCGGTCGAGATCGTGCTGAATCCGCTCGGGGTGCCCAGCCGGATGAACGTCGGCCAGATTCTGGAGACGCATCTGGGCTGGGCCGGCAAGTCCCTTGGCGTCAAGTTCGCGACTCCGGTGTTCGACGGAATCCGGGAGTCCCGGCTCAAGGAGCTGCTGGAGGAGGCGGATCTGCCGTCTTCGGGCAAGACGACGCTCTACGACGGCGTCACCGGCGACGCCTTCGAGCAGAACGTCACGGTGGGCTACATCTACATGCTGAAGCTGTCCCACCTGGTGGACGACAAGATCCACGCGCGGTCGATCGGTCCCTACTCGCTGATCACCCAGCAACCCCTCGGCGGCAAGGCCCAGTTCGGCGGCCAGCGTTTCGGCGAAATGGAGGTGTGGGCGCTGCAGGCGTACGGCGCCGCCTACACCCTGCAGGAGCTGCTCACGGTCAAGAGCGACGATGTCGAGGGCCGGAGCCGCGCCTACGAGGCGCTGGTCAAGGGCGACGTGCCGGAAGACCCCGGGCTGCCGGAGTCGTTCAACGTACTGGTGCGCGAGTTGCAGAGTCTGTGTCTTGACGTTGAGTTGATGAAGGTCTAGGAGGTCGCGGGTGCAACCACTGTCCAGTTTCGAGAAGACGCAGTCGGCCAAGGACTTCAACGCGATCAAGATCGCGCTGGCTTCGCCGGAGAAGATCCGCTCCTGGAGTTACGGAGAGGTCACGAAGGCCGAGACGATCAACTACCGCACGTTCAAGCCGGAGCGGGACGGCCTCTTCTGCGCGAAGATCTTCGGGCCGATGACGGACTGGGAATGTCTGTGCGGCAAGTACAAGCGGATGAAGCACCGCGGCGTCGTCTGCGACAAGTGCGGCGTCGAGGTCACGCGCTCGCGGGTGCGGCGGGAGCGCATGGGGCACATCGAGCTGGCCAGTCCGGCCAGCCACGTCTGGTTCTTCAAGGGTCTGCCCAGCCGCATCGGCCACCTGCTCGACCTGACTCTGCGCAACCTCGAGCGCATCCTCTACTTCGAGAGCTACGTGGTCATCGATCCCGGCGACACGGACCTCGAAGAGAACGAGCTCGTCTCCGAGGAACGCCACCGGGAGTTGCGTGAGGAGTACGGCCCGGACGGCTTCGACGCCCGGATGGGCGCCGAGGCGATCAAGGAACTCCTGGCCCGCATCGACATCGACGAGCTGGCGGAGGAACTCCGGATCGTCATGCGCTCCGACACCAGCCAGATCCGTCGCCTCAAGGCGGCGAAGCGGCTCAAGGTGGTCAACGCCTTCCGGCGCAGCGGCCACCGCCCGGAGTGGATGATCCTGGACGTGATTCCGGTCATTCCGCCCGAGCTGCGGCCGCTGGTGCCGCTCGACGGCGGGCGGTTCGCGACGAGCGATCTGAACGACCTCTACCGGCGCGTCATAAACCGGAACAACCGGCTCAAGAAGCTGCTCGAACTGCGCGCGCCGGAGGTCATCGTCCGCAACGAGAAGCGGATGCTGCAGGAGGCCGTCGACGCCCTGTTCGACAACGGCCGCCGCGGGCGGGTGCTGAAGGGTTCGAACAACCGGCCCCTCAAGTCCCTGTCCGACACCCTGAAGGGCAAGCAGGGCCGCTTCCGCCAGAACCTGCTCGGCAAGCGCGTCGACTACTCGGGGCGTTCGGTGATCGTGGTCGGTCCGGACCTGAAGCTGAACGAGTGCGGACTCCCCAAGAAGATGGCGCTCGAGCTGTTCAAGCCGTTCATCTACAGTTGGCTGGAAGAGCGCGAGTACGTCGGCACGATCAAGGCCGCCAAGGAGATGGTGGAGCGGGAGGAGGAGGTTGTCTGGGACGCCCTGGACGACGTCATCCGCGATCACCCCGTGCTCCTGAACCGCGCGCCCACGCTGCACCGGCTGGGCATCCAGGCGTTCCAGCCCGTCCTGATCGAGGGCAAGGCGATCCAGATCCACCCCCTGGTCTGCGCCGCGTTCAACGCGGACTTCGACGGCGACCAGATGGCGGTTCACGTGCCGCTCTCGCCCAAGGCCCAGATCGAGAGCCATGTGCTGATGCAGGCCTCGAACAACATCCTGAGCCCGGCCCACGGCCGGCCGCTGGCGGTGCCCAGCCAGGATCTGGTGCTGGGGGGTTACTACCTGACCATGCCGCGGCCGGGCGCGCGCGGCGAGGGGCGGACGTTCGCCAGCGTCGACGAGGTCCTGTTCGCGCTCGATGGCGGCGTGGTCGAGACGCAGACGCCGATTCGTCTGCGTCTCAGCGGCCCGTACGTCGATCTCGAGGCGCAGTCCGACACGCAGGACATCGTCCACGCCGAGCTGCTGCAGCTCGACGGCGACGTGGTCGAGACGACCGTCGGCCGGGTCATCCTGAACGACCATCTGCCGGACGAGCTCCCGTTCATCAACGGTCTTCTGCGCAAGCGCGGCCTCCAGGATCTGGTCGGTTACTGCTACATCCGCCACGGCAGCGACCTGGCCGTCCGGATGCTCGACGAGATCAAGGAGATCACGTTCCAGTACGCGACCCGGGCCGGCATCTCCTTCGGCGTCGACGACATGGTCGTGCCGTCGACGAAGGAGAAGCTGATCGAGGAGGCGCGCGGCGAGGTGCTGGAGATCGAGAACCAGCGCAGGGCGGGCGTCATCACCGCCGGTGAGCGCAAGAACAAGATCATCGACATCTGGCATCGCGTCACCGAGGATGTCTCGAGCGAGATGTTCCGCGAGATGAAGGACGTCGAGGCCGAACGGGGCGAGTTCAACCCGATCAACCTGATGGCCGACTCGGGCGCCCGGGGCTCCCGCGAGCAGGTCCGGCAGTTGGCGGGCATGCGCGGCCTGATGTCCAAGCCCTCGGGCGAGGTGATCGAGACCCCGATTCACGCGAACTTCCGCGAGGGCCTGTCCGTCCTGCAGTACTTCATCTCGAGCCATGGCGCCCGCAAGGGTCTGGCCGACACGGCGCTCAAGACCGCCGATTCGGGCTACCTGACGCGCCGCCTGGTCGATGTCGCCCAGGACGTGATCGTCACCGAGGAGGACTGCGGCACGATCGACGGAATCGTCGTCGGGGCGATCATGGAGGGCGGAGACACCCTCGAACCGCTGCGCGACCGCCTGGTCGGCCGCGTCAGCCAGGAGGACATCTTCGATCCGATGACCGGCGACCAGCTCCTCTCGGTCGGCGACGAGATCACCGAGAGCAAGGCGAACGAGATCCAGGCGGCCGGCATCGAGCACGCGAAGATTCGTTCCGTGCTGACCTGCGAGACCCGCCGCGGCGTCTGCGCCGCGTGCTACGGCCGCAACCTGGCGACGGGCCGCGGCGTCGACCTGGGCGAAGCCGTGGGTGTCATCGCCGCGCAGTCGATCGGCGAACCCGGCACGCAGTTGACGATGCGCACGTTCCACATCGGCGGGACAGGCCAACTCGTCGCGGAGCAGTCGCGGCACGCGGCGCGGAACAAGGGCTGGGTCAAGCTTCTCAACGTGGCCACCGTCGACAGCCGCGAGGGCGATTCCGTCGTCGTCAACCGGAACGGCCAGCTGGCTCTGGTCGACGAGGCGGGCCGCGAACTCGAGCGCCACCCGCTGACCTACGGTTCCCACCTGCTGGTGCGGGAGAACCAGGAGGTCGAGCCGGGAACCGACCTGGTCGAGTGGGATCCGTTCACCTCCGCCATCCTCTCCGAGGTCGCGGGACGCGTGGAGTTCCACGACATCGTCGAAGGCGAGAACGTCAAGGAGGAGACGGACAAGGTCACCGGAATGTCGCAGCGCATCATCGTCGAGGCGTCGCAGAACGAGAAGCGGGCTCCAGCCGTCGTCGTGGTCGGGGCGGAGGAGAAGCGCTACCTGCTGCCCGTCGGTTCCTTCCTCTGGGTTCGCGACGGCGACGAGATCCACCCCGGCGCGACCCTCGCGAAGATCCCGCGCGAGACGACGAAGACCAAGGACATCACCGGCGGCTTGCCGCGGATCCAGGAGTTGTTCGAGGCGCGCAAGCCGAAGGAGCCCGCCATCATCGCGGACATCGACGGCATCGTCCGCATGGGCAAGGAGATCGTCAAGGGCAACCGGATGATCACCGTCGAGAATGAGGCAGGCGAGTCCGAAGACTACGCCGTCGCACGCAACGTCCACGTCAACGTGCAGGAGGGCGAGTACGTCAGTGCCGGTGACGTTCTGGTCGGTGAGACGATGAACGTCGACCCGCGCGACATCCTCAGGGTCAAGGGCGTGAGAGAGACGCAGCGGCACCTGGTCGACAAGATCCAGGAGGTCTACCGCTCCCAGAGCGTCGCGATCAACGACAAGCACATCGAGGTGATCGTCCGTCAGATGATGCGCTCGGTGGAGATCGACGAGGTCGGCGACACGGACTTCCTGATCGACGAGCAGGTCAACCGCTGGCTCTTCAAGGAGGAGAACGAACGGGTGACCGCGGCGGGGGGCACACCCGCGATCGGGCGGCCGCTGCTGCTCGGGATCACCAAGGCTTCGCTGTCCACCGAGAGCTTCATCTCGGCCGCCAGCTTCCAGGAGACCACGCGGGTACTGACCGAGGCCGCGATCAGCGGCAGGGTGGATCACCTGCGCGGACTGAAGGAGAACGTGATCGTCGGGCGTGTGATCCCGGCCGGTACCGGCATGGACCACTACCACGACTTCCACATCGAGGATGTGGTGTATCCGACGCCGGAGCTGGTGGCCGACGATCTGTACAACTACGACTACCCGGAGGAGTTCATCCGCACGATGCCGCAGGTGCTGAGCGAAGGCGACAACTAGGCGGGTTTCGGGCTTGCCCCGGATCCGGCCTTTCTGCTAACGTTCGCGCCCTTGTGCGGTTCGCGCGGGGCGAGCCGGCAGTACACCAGGTTTTTGGCAGTCCCAACTTCACTCAGCGAGTCAGGCTCTGAACCGGGTGTTCGCCCGGTGCCGCGCGCTTCCGGCGCCTAACGCGGTCGGCTGGCCTGCTCGTTTTCGGTCGCCTCGGGTTGGCCCGGGTAGGCTCAGACTGGCCCGCGCCGCGCGTGGCGGCGGGCCTTGGAACGCCGGGGTCCCGGCACAAGGCAAGAGAGTCTGCTGGAGCAAAGAGCACTGATGCCCACCATCCGTCAACTGGTCCGAAAGGGCCGCCAACGCCAGGTCGCGAAGACCAAGAGCCCGGCGCTGCAGGCCTCGCCGCAGAGGCGGGGAGTGTGCGTTCGCGTGTACACGCAGACGCCGAAGAAGCCGAACTCGGCGTTGCGCAAGGTAGCGCGCGTGCGCCTCACGAACGGCATCGAGGTCACGACCTACATTCCGGGTGTCGGGCACAACCTCCAGGAGCACTCCATCGTGCTCATTCGCGGAGGCCGGGTGAAGGACCTGCCCGGCGTCCGTTACCACGTCATTCGCGGCACCCTGGACGCGGTCGGCGTCGACGAACGTCGGCGGGGACGCTCCAAGTACGGCGCCAAGCGCCCCAAGGCCTGATACACCGGAGCCTGCTCATGCCTCGACGCCGCGAAGTCCCGAAGCGCCAGATACTCCCCGACCCGCTGTACCACTCCCAGCTGGTCAGCAAGTTCGTCAACGTCCTGATGAAGGACGGCAAGAAGTCGGTCGCCGAACGCATCCTCTACGACGCCCTGACCACGATCAAGGAGCGGACGGGGGAGGAGGATCCGGTCACGGTCTTCCAGAAGGCGATCGACAACGTGAAGCCCGCGGTCGAGGTCAAGTCGCGGCGTGTCGGCGGTTCGACGTACCAGGTGCCGATGGAAGTGCGGCCCGCGCGCAAACTCGCCTTGGCCATGCGGTGGCTGATTCAGGCGGCGAAGGGCCGGGGTGAGAAGACGATGAGGCTGCGGCTGGCCGGCGAACTGCTCGACGCCGCCGAGAACCGCGGAGTAGCGATCAAGAGGAAAGAGGACACCCACCGGATGGCAGAAGCGAACAGGGCTTTCTCCCACTACCGCTGGTAGCGAACGGCGCGAGACCCGCCCCGTGCGGGTCCCGATCGCGTTTCCGGCCGCCGGTTGTCCACGGCCCGTCCCGTTGCGCCGCCGCCTTCCCGCAGGGCGGCGACTCCCGCGTTGAACCCTTACAGACCCGTCACGAATCCGCCCGTCAAACCTGCTTTCCAGCGAACCGTCCGCTCACTACGCCATGTCCGCCGCCATTTCCACCGTCGCCTCCAGAAATGTCCCGTTGGAGAAGACCCGGAACATCGGGATCATGGCGCACATCGACGCGGGCAAGACGACCACGACCGAGCGCGTCCTCTACTACACCGGCGTGAACTACAAGATCGGCGAAGTGCACGAAGGCACGGCGACGATGGACTGGATGGAGCAGGAGCAGGAGCGCGGGATCACGATCACTTCGGCCGCCACGAGCTGCACCTGGCAGGACCACCGGATCAACATCATCGACACCCCGGGCCACGTCGACTTCACCGCCGAGGTCGAGCGTTCGCTGCGCGTGCTCGACGGCGCCGTGGCGGTGTTCGATGCCGTCGCCGGCGTCGAGCCGCAGAGCGAGACGGTGTGGCGGCAGGCGGACCGTTACGGCGTGCCGCGGATCGCCTTCGTCAACAAGATGGATCGGGTCGGCGCCGACTTCGACCGATGCGTCCGGATGATGCGCGAACGGCTCGGCGCTTCGCCCGTCGTTCTGCAGTTGCCTCTCGGCCGCGAGGACGCCTTCGCCGGGGTCATCGACCTGGTCGAGATGTCGTCCTGCATCTACGAGGACGAGAGCCTGGGAGCGCAGGTCACGATCACCGGGATTCCCGAGGAGTACGCCGACCTTGCGCTGGCGGCTCGCGAGGCGATGGTCGAGGCCGTGGCGGAGACCGACGAGGAACTGCTCGAGAAGTACCTCTCCGGCGCCGAAGTCACGAGCGACGAACTGCGGGCGGCCCTGCGCCGGGCGACGGTGGCCAACAGCCTGCAGCCGGTGTTCTGCGGTTCCGCGTTTCGCAACAAGGGCGTGCAGCCGCTGCTCGACGCGGTCCTCGACTACCTGCCGTCGCCGCTCGACGTGCCGATGATCGAAGGGATCGTCGAGGGCGACGGGAGAGCCGTTCGCATGCCGTCGGACGACGCGCCGTTCAGTGCGCTCGTGTTCAAGATCATGACCGACCCGTTCGTCGGCCAGCTCGCCTACCTGCGCGTCTACTCCGGCCGGATCGAGACGGGGCAGTCGGTGCTGAACGCGAACCGCGGCGGCAAGGAGCGCGTGGGCCGGCTGCTCAAGATGCACGCGAACAAGCGCGAGGAGGTCAAGCGGGTCTGGTGCGGCGACATCGTTGCCGCGGTCGGTCTCCGCAACGTGACCACCGGCGACACGATCTGCGAGCCCTCGGCGCCCATCGTGCTCGAGTCGATGGACTTTCCCGAGCCGGTCCTGTCCGTCTCGATCGAGCCGAAGACGAAGGCGGACCAGGAGAAGCTGGGTCTCGCGCTCGAGAAGCTGATGCGCGAGGATCCGACGTTCCGGGTCCATACGGATCCGGACACTGCCCAGACGCTGATCTCGGGAATGGGCGAACTCCACCTGGACATCATCACGGACCGGCTGATCCGGGAGTTCCGCGTCGGTGCGAACGTCGGCCGTCCCCAGGTGGCCTATCGCGAGACGATCACCCTGGAGTCCGCCGGCGAAGGGCGCTTCGTGCGCCAGTCCGGCGGCCGGGGTCAGTACGGTCACTGCCTGTTGCGGGTGCGGCCGATCGAAGGCGAGGGGATGGAGTTCGAGGACGTGAGCAAGGGCGGCGTGATTCCCAGGGAGTTCATCCGGTCGATCGAACGGGGCATCTCCGAGGCGCTCGAGTCGGGTCCCCTCGCCGGCTATCCGGTCACGGGGGTCGCCGTCGAGGTCTACGACGGCAGCTCCCACGAGGTCGATTCATCCGAGGTCGCGTTCAAGATCGCCGGTTCGATGGCCTGGCGCGACGCCGCCAGGGACGCCGGTCCGGTGCTGCTGGAGCCGGTCATGGCGGTCGAGATCGCGACGCCCGAGGAGTACATGGGCGATGTGATCGGGGACATCAGTTCGCGCCGGGGCAAGGTGCTCGGCATGGAGATGCACGGCAGGACGCGGATCGTCAACGCCCGCGTGCCCCTCGCGGAGATGTTCGGCTACGCCACCGACCTGCGTTCGGCGACCCAGGGTCGGGCGAACTACTCGATGCAGTTCGAGTCCTACGAACCGACGCCGCGCACCGTGAGCGAGGAAGTCGTGGCGCGGGCGACCGGCTGAGACGAATGCGGGAAGTCAACGAGCCCCAAAGAGATCAAGCGAGATAGCGAGGAGATCGAGGCATGGCGAAGGAGAAGTTCGAGCGTACGAAGCCGCACGTGAACGTGGGGACGATCGGTCACGTGGATCACGGCAAGACGACGCTGACGGCAGCGATCAC
>JAPVWO010000148.1 GCA_027493375.1 Candidatus Multivorans thiocomprendens
TCCACGGCGCGAGGGACTCGCCGGCTACCTGCCTCCGGGCTGCGGCGCCGGCTGCGCTTCGCCCGGCTCCGGGCTCATCCCCACGAGCCAGCGCAGACCGTTCTTCAGGTCGTCGACCATCATGTAGGTACAGGGCACGAGAACCAGGGCGATGCCGGTCACGAACAGAACGCCGAAGCCGAGGCTGAGCGCCATCGGGACCAGCCACTGGGCCTGATTCGACCGTTCCAGGATGATCGGCATCAGACCGAAGAAGGTCGTCAGCGAGGTCAGGATGACCGGCCTCACACGCCGGGTGACACCGCCGACCACGGAATCGACCAGGCTCCTGCCCTCGCTCCGCAACTGGTTCACCGCGTCGATCAGGACCAGCGAGTCGTTGACCACGACGCCGGAAAGAGCGACCAGGCCGAAGATGCTGAGGAAACTCAGGTCGTAGCCCATGATCAGGTGGCCGACAACGGCCCCGAACATGCCGAAGGGCACCGCCGACAGAACGACCAAGGGCTGCAGATAGCTGCGGAAGGCGACCGCCATCAGGGCGTACATGGCAAGCATGGCGACGATCAGACTCCCCGTCAGGGAAGCAACCGCTTCGGCCTGCGCCTCCTGTTCGCCGCTGAAGTTGAACGTCAGTCCGGGCGTGTCGGCCACAACCTCGGGCAGGATGGTCCGGGCCAGGGCGGCTCGAATGTCGTTGCCGGTGGTGGCCGTCGGGTCGATGTCGGCGGTTACCGTGACGGTGCGGCGTCCGTCGACCCGGAGGATCTCGGTGAACGATCTTCCCGGCCGCACGTACGCCGCCTGGTGGAGCGGAATCTCGCCGCCGCCCGGGGTGCGGATCAGCAGATTCTCGATCGCGTGGACCGAATCCCGCTCCTCGCGCGGCAGGCGGACGTAGACGCGCAGTTCGTCACGGCCCCGCTGCTGGCGGCTCGCTTCGGCACCGAAGAAGGCGCCGCGGACCTGGGCCGCCAGGGCCCGCTCGGTGAGCCCCAGACCCTTCGCGGCCGGTTTGAGCACCAGGTCGAGCTGCGGCTTGCCGACCTTGAAGCCGTCGTCGACATCGAACACGCCGTTGTAGGTCGCCAGCGAGGCGGCGACACGCGCGGCCGCCGCTTCGAGCGGCGGCGTTTGGGTGTGCTCGAGCTGGACCGAGACCTTTGCGCCGGCTGACGGACCGGTGTTGAAGTCGAACGACAACCGGTCGACCCCCGAAACCTCACCGACCCGCTCGCGCCAGCGCGCGGTGAACTCGGCCGAGCCGAACTCGCGCTCCGCGTCGGGAACGAGGTATGCCGTGACGACGCCGACGTGTCCACCGGTCGCGGGGAAACCCTGGCCGGGGCCGAAAGCGCCCGTGTCGGCGCTGCCGATCCTCGCCCGAAGTCCCTCCAGGACCGTCTCCGGCATCGAGCCGTCGGCTCGACGGCGCATCCGCCCCTCCGCCACGAATTCGGCGCCGACCTCCTCCGCGGCCTGGGTCATCCGTCGCGCAACCTCGCGGGTGTCCGCGACCGGCGCGCCGAACGGCAGTTCGATCACACCGTTCGCGAACTCGCCCTCGATCCGCGGGAAGAAGTTGAACTTGATGTGGCCCCCCGCGACGATGCTGACCGCGACGACCAGCCCCGAGCCCCGAGAACATGACGGCCACGGTCAGATAACGGTCCCGGACCAGTCTCCGGATGATCGGCGGCACCTGCCCCGCGATCACGCGCTCCACCCACTCCGAGAAACGGAGCTGAAGGGCGCCCAGCTTCTTGAACGGATTGAGCGACCGCCTCCGGCCCTTGCGGCCGCGCAGCTTCGTCCGTCCAACGTGCCGGAGGTGCGCCGGCAGGATGAACACGGACTCGATCAGGGACAGCAACAGGACGGGAATGACGATGAACGGGATGTTCCGGAAGAACTTGCCCGTGATGCCGGGGACGATGGCCAGCGGGATGAAGGCGATGATCGTCGTGAGCACCGCGAACGTGACCGGTGTCAGCACCTCGCGGGTGCCGACGATCGCGGCCTCGAGCCGGTTGTCGCCCCGGCGGTGGTAGAAGATCGCCTCGCCGACGACGACCGCGTCGTCCACCGCAATGCCAAGCACCAGGATGAACGCGAAGAGCGAGATCATGTTGAGCGACACGCCGAGGATCGGGATGAGGAAGAACGAGCCGCAGAACGAGATGAAGATGCCCAGGCTGACCCAGAAAGCGACCGCCGGGCGCAGGAAGATGCCCAGCACGGTGACCACCAGGAGCAGTCCGATCAGGCCGTTCTTTCCGAGAATCGACAGTCGGGCCCGGTATTCCTCCGACTCGTCGTTCACGATCGAGAGTCCCACCGAGTCCGGCAACGTGCCTTGCCGGCGCTCGACCAGGTCGTAGACCGCGGACGAGACCTGGAGCGGCACCTCCTCGCCGACCCGGTAGACCTGCAGGTCGATCGCCGGTTGACCGTTGTAGTACAGCTCCTCGTCCGTCTCCCGGAAGCCGTCGACCACGGTGGCCACGTCGCGCAGCCGGACCCGGGTGCCGTCGGCCCGGGCGATCAGAGTGATGTCCCGGAACTCCTCGCCGTAGTCCCGCCTCTCCGTGGTGCGGACCAGCACCTCACCGCCCTCGGTCTTGACCGAGCCGCCGGGAAGGTCGATCGAGGCCGCGCGCACGGCCGTCGAGATCTGCGGCAGCGTCAGGCCGTAGCGCCGCAGGTTGTCCGCGGGCACTTCGACGCTGATCTCGGGCGGCGGGATGCCCGCCTTCTCCACCAGGGTGATCCGTTCGTCCGAAAGCTGCTCGCTTCTGATCTCCTCGGCGAGCCGGTCGAGCGACTTCAGGTCCACATCGCCGTGAACCAGCAGCGACAGCACCTGTCTGCGGTTCGTCACCAGCGAGATGACGGGGCGTTCGGCGTCCTGCGGGAAGGACGTGATCCGGTCCACCGTGCTCTTGACGTCGTTGTAGGTCCGGTCCGGGTTCGCGCTGGTGAGAAGCTCGGCCATCACCGTGCCCAGCCCCTCGACCGAGATCGAGTTGATCTTCTTGATGCCGTCGAGGCTGCTGATCTCGTCCTCGATCGCGAGGACGACACCCTCCTCGACCTCCTGGGGCGACGCCCCCGGGTAGGCGACCACCACGGTCACCATGTCCATGTCGATCTCCGGGAAGACCTCCCGCTTCGTTCCGAACGCGAACAGGATGCCGCCGATGACCAGGACTCCCATCAGCAGGTTCGCCGCGACCGGATGCGCGGCCATCCAGCCGATCGGCCCCTTCCTGTCGACGGGACCGTGGTCGTGCGACATCAGGCTCATGGCGCCACTCCCGTTGGCACGGCGCCCCAGCCCGACACGTCCCAGCGGCTGGCGGCGGAGAGGAACTCGGCGGCGATCGACGGTGGTTCATCCGCTCCCAGGCGGAGCCTCATCCCCTCGATCGGCGTGGCGATCCGGCTGGTGACGACGAGTTCCCCGTCAGCCAGGCCGGTATCGATGCACACGCTGTCCTCGAAACGCCACGCCACGTCGACCGGTCGACGCTCGAGCTGCGCGCCGGTGTACATCCAAAGGTGTCCGCCCTCCTGGAGCCACTCCCTGGGCACCTCGAACAGGTCGCGGATCGTACCGCCCTCGAGCAGGAGGTCGACGTAGCTGTCCAGGAGCAGGAGTCCTCGTCCCGCGGGACCGCCCGTCCCACGCGCGAGTCCGAGCGGATCGTCGACCTCCACCAGCACGCGGGCCATCCGGCCCGCGGTGTCGAGGTCTCCCAGCAAACGGACGATGCGGCCCGGCAGGACGTAGTCGGTCTCGGGATCGAGCCGCACGAGCGCGCGCGAACCCTCGACGTCGCCGTGGAGACCGGGAACGCGGAGCTGTTCGAGTTCGTCGGTTCGGACCGCGGCCCGCACCCAGAAGGCGTCGGTGCCCGCCAGCGTCACGGCCTGACTCTGCGGCGTCACCGTCTGCCCGACCTCGATCGACTCGGAGAGGACGACGGCGTTGAACGGACTGCGCACGACTGTGCGTTCGAGATCCAGCCGGGCCCGCGCCAGGGCTGCGCGGGCGGTATGGACGGCTGAAAGCCGGGAACGCAACTGCGGTTCGCGGAGCGCCAGCGAGGCCTCCATCTGTTCGACGTCCAGCTCATCCTGGAACAGCTCCCACTCCCGCTCGGCGACCCGGCCACGGCCCTGCTCCAGTTCGAGCTGCGCAGCCGCCTCGGCGACCGACGCGGTGGCCCGCGCCACCGCCAGCTTGAAGTCGGCATCCTCGATCGCGAAGGGAGCCGTCTCACTTCGGCCACTTCAACCAGCACGCCGGAGTCGTCCGGCGGCCTCTGCAACGCCTCGGGTCTGGCCTGAATGATCGCCCTGGCAGCCACTAGGCCGATGGCCAGGACCAGCACCACGATGCCGACGCGGATCAGGGTAGCCTTCATGTTCTTCCGACTGTCAGGACGCCCCGCCGACCGCCGTTGTTTCGGGCGCCGCGGCGAGACCTGCCGCCAGACGCTCGACCGACGTGCCCGGCGCGAAGCCCAGCGCCCTGCAGAGCTGCAGCCGGCTGGCCAACTGCTGCCGGCGGGCATCGATCAGCGCCTGCTCCAGCCCCTGCTGGGACAGGAGCGCGGTCAGCACGTTCAGGTAGTCCGTGGCGCCCTCACGGTACGACTCGCTGGTGAGAAGCAGCACGCGGCGCGCTTCGTCGAGGCGCTCCTCCAGGTTCGCGACGAGTTCGCGGCTGCTGCGGCCGACCGCAAGCGCCGTCTGCACCTCGCCCACCGCGACGACCAGGGACTGCGCGTAGGAGTAGAGGCTCTCCTCGGCCGCCGCGTACGCCTGGTCGATTCGCGCCCGCCGGCCGCCGCCGCCGTAGACGGCCTGCGAGGCGGTACCGCCGATCTGCCGCACGAGGTCGCTCAGAACGTCGGCGACCTCCAGGGCCCGCCCGGTGACCAGAGCGGTCAGCGACAGCGACGGCAGCCACTCCCTGACCGCGGCCGCCGCCCTGCGATCCGCCGCCTCGACCCGCGAGCGGGCCGCCTGCAAGTCGGGCCGCCGGTCCAGCAACGTGGCCGGCACGCCGAGATCAGGCTGTTCGGCGGCCTCCAGCAACGGTCCCAGGCCGGGCGCGTCGTCCGGAGTGAGGCGTTCCGCACTGCCGAGAAGCGTCGCGAGCTGGTACTCCAGCGACTCCAACCGGCCGCGCGCGAGTTCGATCTGACCCTGAAGGCTCAGCAACTGCTCGCGCTGGCGGCCGATGTCCTGAGCCGGCCCCAGGCCTTGGCCGAAACGAAGCTGGGTCAGCTCCAGGAACCTCTCCGAAGTCCGCTGCTGACTCTCGAGGAGCGCGATGAGTTCACGTTCCGCGACGACGCCGAACCAGACCTCG
>JAPVWO010000149.1 GCA_027493375.1 Candidatus Multivorans thiocomprendens
GCCTGCGAGCACGGCGTCGACGTGGTCTACGTGTCGAACCACGGCGGCCGCCAGCTCGACCACTGCCGAGGCACCCTCGACACCCTGCCGGAGGTCGTCGAGGAAGTCGACGGCCGCACCGAGGTCGTCGTCGACGGCGGCTTCCTGCGCGGCACGGACGTGGTCAAGGCCATGGTCCTGGGCGCCGACGCGGTCGGCATCGGCCGCCTCGAGGCCATGGCCATGGCCGCCGGCGGCCGCGAGGGCCTCGTCCGCATGCTCAGGATCCTCGAACACGAGATCGTCACCTGCCTCGGCCTGCTCGGCGTCACCGGCTGGGACGAACTCGACGCCTCCTGCCTCCACCGCGCCCTGCCGGTCGATCCTCCGACCGTCCTCGGCGCCTTTCCGTTTCTGGACCTCGACTACCCGTATCCTTGATGGGCGGCAACTCGCGTTGCCCTGACGCGGCTCTCGAGACTCTGGCGGCGGTTCGTGATCGCGGTCGTGGCGGAGGCCGAGGGAGTCTCCGATAAGGGGTGCGATCCGCTAGGCTTGCGAGCCAACGCGACTGCCCGGTGAGGGAACACTTCGATGTTCAAGCGCATCTTCATCGACAACTACAAGTGCCTTGTCAACTTCGACTTGCGGCTGCGGGACTTGACGCTCCTTCTTGGTCAGAACGGTACGGGCAAGACGGCGGTGTTGGACGTGGTGTACGCGTTGCGGAAACTGCTTGAAGGGACGGCCAAGGTGACGGACCGGGATGTCTTTCCTCCTTCGTCCCTTACGAAGTGGCAACGGCGGGACGTTCAGTCTTTTCGACTGGACGTGGAGTTGGATGGGGACGCGTTCCAGTATGGCTTGGATGTGGAACACGACCGTCGGGAACGGCACCCACGGCGCGCAAGGGTCGTCCTTGAGACTCTGTCGAACGGTGACGGTCCCCTGTTTGAGTTTCGCGGGGGCGACGTCCAGTTGTACCGTGACGACCACTCGAAGGGTCCCGCCTTCAAGAGCGACTGGAGCGAATCCGCTCTTGCCCGGGTGGTGCCCGTCGAGAAGAACCTGGCGTTGACTCGTTTCCTCGATTTCGTTCGCGGTGTGTTGGTCTGTGGGCTCAATCCGCCAGCCTTGGGTTCGGAGGCCACCGGCGAGGATCCGACCTTGGCCAGAGATGGCCGGAACTTCGTCGATTGGTACCGCCATCTCCTACAGGAACAGCCGCATCGGAATCCAGAGTACCTGGACGAACTCGGCCGAGTCCTGGGTGGACTGCGTGGACTTCGGCTGGAGAGGGCCGGCGTCGATACACGGGTGTTGGCTGCGGTCTTCGGCGAAGGTGACGAGACGCACGAGTACAGGTTCCGCGAGCTATCCGATGGACAGCGTGCCCTGGTTGTTCTGTACGCGATCACGCTCCTCGGTGTCGAGGAGACTGCGGTCTTCATTGACGAGCCCGTCAACTACGTGGGGCTCCGGGAGATCCAACCGTGGCTGATTGCGCTTGCCGATGCCTGCGGGGACGCGTTTCCTCAGGCCGTTCTGTGCTCGCACCACCCGGAGGTTATCGACTATCTGGCTGGCGACCAGGGCATCTTGCTTTGGCGCGATGGCTTAGGGCCCACCAGAACGGAATCCGTGGCCGAGAGGTTGACGGACTCGAATCGCGACACCCCGCTGAGACTCTCCCAGTTGATGGCCCGAGGCTGGGAGCGGTGATGAGTCGCCAGAGAGTCCAGTACGTTCTGGTGTGCGAAGACCAGCAGCAGGAGGCGTTCGCGCGCCGGTTCCTGCGGCAGGTAAACATCGTCAGGGACCGCCACCAGTTACGGGTGGAGCGCAGTCCGGGCGGCCGGGGAGCGGCCGACAGCTTCGTTCAAGAAACGTATGTGGACGAGATCGATGCTGCCCGCCGGTGCCATGTTGCCTCGACCTTGCTGCTCTTGACCGATGGTGACGCGCTAGGCGTTGAGGGGAGATTGCGCAGACTGGACGAGGCGTGCGAGAGGCGTGGCGTGACGGTAAGGTCACCGACAGAAAGAGTCGCCGTGTTCGTGCCCACGTGGAACATTGAGACATGGCTTGCCTACCTGGAGGACGAGACCGTGGAAGAGAGCCGGAAGGACTACCCCAGGTTGCCGAGGCCGAGAGAGTGCCGACGGCACGTGGGCGTGCTCGTCGAGATGTGCCGGCAAGGAGCGTTGCGTCAGCCCGCCCCACAGTCTCTTGAGGCTGCCTGCTACGAGTACAGTGCGCGTGTCGGTCGTCCGAAATCGTCGTGAACGCGATCGGCGAGGTGGAGACCGGGTACGCCGCGTGCCGAGTTCGTCGTCAATGGCGGCCATGTGTCCGAAGAGGCGGGCCGCGCCGCTCGGGGTCAGTGTGCCGATTCGGGGAGAGGGCGATGAAGGACGATCCGGTTTCCCGTCTCGCTCTGGTCCTACTCGTTGTCTACGCCTGCGACACGCAAGGACCAGAGCCCGGAGCGGCCCAAGCCGCAGCTTTGGCTGCCAGTGCTTCTTACGACGCTCTGGACGATCTCGGTGCTTTGGACAACCCAGATGCCCCTGGCGCCCGGGACGCTTTCCGCGGCGCCACGGTCGATGCTCTTGAGCGCGCCGCCGAAGCACACCGAACTACGCGCCGCGCCACGTCAGAACCTCACCGTCGCAGCCTCCACGCCGCGGAGCTGGCCGACCGATTCGGGCTTGCCATGGCGGATGCTCTCGAAGCGCGCGCCGTTCTGGAAGCGGCCGTCGCTGACACCTCGGAAGCCAGGCTCATCCTGCAAGAGGCCGCCCACGGTCAGGCCGAGGTCGCGCTCTTGGCCGCCGAGGACGAGGCCGCTCGACGCTTGGGCTTTAGCGACGCGGAAGCGCTCGGGAATGCCTACGATGACGCTTCCCGGCGTTTCCTCGACCGGGCACCTCTCCGCAACGGTGTACGAGCCGAACGCCACGATGGTCTCAGCCTTCCAGCGATGCTCAATAGAGAGACGGAACGCGAGCGCCTTGAAGTCCGCGCACATTCCCGACCTTGGACGAGCTTCACGAGGCCTACAGAGCCACGCATACTCGGGAGGAGTATCTGAGACTCCTGGATCGGATGTATCCGGGCCGTCGGCAGCAGGCGCGGGCCGAACTCGAGGCGATTGAAGTCGGAGAGCGGGGCTTTGGCCAGGCGGAATCGAGTCGAAGGCAGCGCGAACGGCGCCGGCTCTTCCCGGGTCCTACCGAGGCGGCACTTGGAGCCGCCCATGACCGCATTGAGGACGCCGCCGCCGCTCGCGAAGAGGCTGCTGCAAGACAGGCCATTGCGGAAGACCTCAGACGACAGGCGATGACCGCCTACCGCGCTGCGGCCGAAGCTTGGCGCGCGGCACTCATCGCGAACTGAACCGCGACCCCAGCGGCTCTCGCGCGTGGCGGAATGTCCACTCCATCAGCAAGCACGCGATCCGATTGCCGGCAGCCGCCGCTGGTTGGGGAAGCAGTCCACGGGATAGACCACGGGATAGAGATAGAGAATCACGGGTCGGTCAGTACGCAAGACGCGACGGTCTCCACGACGAGGCGGGCCGCGGCCCGTGCCTGGGACGCGTCGGACTCGCGGTAGAAGTCGGAAGGCGTCAGGTCCTCCGCGCCGTAGAACGCGAGTTCCCGGTCGCGCCTCAGGCTTCGGGATGCTCTCGCAAGTTCGTCCAGGCGTTCAAGCACCGGGCCTGGCAGCCTGTCCTGTTCGGCCGTCAGCACGTCGGCAACGTCGTGCAGGCGCGGCGGGTCCACGCCGACCGAACGCAGCAGCCCCTTGAGGCCGAGTTCGACGACCTCCTGCGACTCCCTCACGACGTCGGCCCAGCTTCGGGCCTGGTAGAGCACGTCCAGGGCGGAAAGGCGGGCCCGCGCCCGGCGCACATGGTCGGCCGCCAGAGCGCGGTTGCGCATCAGGCGGCCGTCCAGTAGGGCTGTCCGTGGACGACGCGGCGGCAGAGACTGCCTTCGGCGATCGCGCGTCGTGCGCGGACGAGGTGGGCGGACGTTTCGCCATCCAGGTCAAACAGCACTTCGCCCGCGATGGCGACCTCCGCCCATAGCCCGCTGAGGCCGGTGTCCTCGGGCAGGTGGACGAAGTGGGGATCAACCGGTCGTTCACCGGTGGAGACCGGGTCGACGGCGTCCCAGGCGCGGTAGAGGTCGCGATCCAGTCGGAGGCCGCGGTCGACGACGACCAGAAGGTCGATGTCCGAGCGCGCGGTCGCTTCGCCCCGGACCATGGAGCCGTGCAGCATGACCGCACGAAGCTGATCGGCAACGACCGCGGCCGCTCGGGCAACGAACACGGCTGCTTCAGGGTTGCGGCAGCCGGCCGACGCGAGCCGGCGTACGCAGTACTCGTTCAGGGACAGGTCCGCTGCCCGCGCAGCTCCGTCCAGCGCGGCATGCAGCGCCGGCGGCATGCGAAGCAGGAATCGACCCGATTTCGCGGGACGGGTGTCGTCCGTTGGCGGATGAGCGCGTGTCGGTATGGACATCGTGCCTCCGACGGTATCACTTGCACGACAAACACGATATCTAACGGGGCTTCGCTTCAGGCCGACGAGCGTGCTGACCGGCCACTGAGTGCGCGGGTCCTCTGACCCGCTGCCGGCGAAGGCGGCCGTAACCTGCGCCGGCCGTCAGGCCGGCACTTCTCTGGCGGCCAGTTCCATGCAAGCTCGCGGTCGGCGTCGGAATCGAGGCGGTCAGCGACTCACGTCGATTCCCCGCGGTTGGAGACAGCGTGTGCGGTCTGGACGCCCGCGCCGGCGCTGGCTATAGGCTGGCGGCGCGCATG
Source organism: Candidatus Multivorans thiocomprendens (assembly GCA_027493375.1). Lineage (GTDB taxonomy): Bacteria > Acidobacteriota > Thermoanaerobaculia > Multivoradales > Multivoraceae > Multivorans > Multivorans thiocomprendens. Next base: position 4,816 of record JAPVWO010000149.1, read on the forward strand.
GAAGAAATCCTGCTCCTGCGGCGGATACGGGAGGAGTTTCCCAGCGTCACGTGGACGTCGCACCGGTACCTGACGCACGGCTGGGACCATGACGTCCTGATCCTCGACGAGGCGCTCGTCTTCCGGGCTCCCAGGACCCAGGCGTACCGGGATGCGCTGGCGAACGAAGCCAGGCTGCTCCGCCACCTCCGGCCGAGGGTCGCCGTCGGCGTTCCCGACTACGTCTACCAGTCCGCCGACGGCTCGTTCGCCGGCTACGGACTTCTCGCCGGTCGGGAGCTGGACGCCGCCACGTTCGGCCGGCTCTCCGAAACGGCAAGGGAGCGGATGGCGGAACAGCTCGCCGCGTTCCTCACGGCGGTCCACGAGACCCCGAAGTCGGTCGCCCGCGAGCGCGGCGTGTCCGAGCAGGACCCGCGGAAGGACCACGAGGACCTCGTTCGTGACCTTGAAACGCTGGTGCTACCGCGCCTCGCATCGCACGAAGTCGCGGTCGTCCGGACCTTCCTGACCGAACTGGCCGCCGAAGTGAAATCGACCCGCCCGACGGCGCTCGTCCACGGCGACCTGGCCGGCGAGCACATACTCTGGGACGCAGACCGGCGACAGGTCAACATCATCGACTTCAGCGACCGCTCCATCGGAGACCCCGCCCTCGACTTCGCCGGACTGCTCGCCA
>JAPVWO010000015.1 GCA_027493375.1 Candidatus Multivorans thiocomprendens
AGATCATCCTCCGATGATCCCCGATCGCCGCATCTCACGATCACTTCTCGTTGGATTGCACACCCCCGCTCACGATCACTTCTCGTTGGACAGCTCTGGCCCTTGACGGGGCGGGCCGGCTCGTGCAGAATCCGCGTTCGCCCGTGGGCCGACGTGCGTCGGCGGCTGTCGGGTCATCCGGGCGGGAGCCCGCAGGTCAACAAAGGGAACGGATCACTTCATGCCGGTTGTGCAGGTACGCGAAGACGAGAGCTTCGAGAATGCGCTTCGACGCTTCAAGCGGAAGTGCGAGAAGGAAGGCATCCTGACGGAGCTCAAGAAGCGCCAGCACTTCGAGAAGCCGTCCGTCAAGCGGAAGCGCAAGGTCATGCAGGCCCGCAAGAAGATGCTGCGGCGCCTCGCCGAGGAGCGCCGCGCCGGTCTCGCCTAGGGCGTCCCCGCAGCGAGTGCGCTGCGCCGAGCTTGGTGATCCGTTACCGGGCTGACAGATGAGTTGCTGTAGCGCCGCGACCTCGGAGGCGCTCGAGTTTCCGTCGCTGCTCGCCGTCCTCGCGGGTTTCGCTTCGACCGACATCGGCGGCCGGGCGGTGCGCGCCATCGCGCCGGAGACCGACCGCGGCGAGATCGAGCGTCGCCGGGTTCGCTACGCGGAGATCGCCCGCGAGGTCGAGCGGGGCGGTGTCCTGGTGCCGTCGCTCGACGGGCTTCTCGACCTGCGGGATCATCTGGAAGGGGACGGTCGGGGACTGGGCGGTCCGGAGCTGCTCGACCTGGCGGCGGCGATCGAGGCAAGCGAAGAGGTGCTGGGCCGCCTCGAGAGCCTCGAGGCTACGCCGCAGTGTGCCGCCGAGGTCGAGACGCTGCGGGGGATCGAGGCCGGCGCCGCGGAAGCCGCGCCAGGCCGGCAGGACGGAGGCTGCGCCGGGTTGGCGCGCCGCCTGCGCCGGATGCTGGACCGGCGCGGCGAGGTGCGGGACGACGCGACGCCCCGGCTGCGGACGCTCGTCCGGGACGCCCGGCGCACCCAGGCCTCGGTCGAGGCCTCGCTTCAGGCCTGGGTGCGGGAACACGGCAGCGCCCTGGCGGACGATTCGATGCCCATGCGGGGCGGCCGGCTGTCGGTGCTCCTGCCCTCGGGCAGCCGCGGCCGTCTCGCCGGTCTCGTCAGGGGACGCTCCGCCTCGGGCAGGAGCTTCTACTTCGAACCCTCGGAAGTCGCCCTTGGCAACGACGAGATGGAGCGAATCGCCTCCGACGGGGACATCGAGCGCACCCGCATCCTCGCCGAGCTGGTGGCTCAGGTCCAGGTTCTCAAGCCGGCGATCGGCGCGCGCATCGACTTTCTGGCCGCGGTCGACGCGATGCAGGCGGCGGCGCGGTTCGCGGGCGAGGTCGGCGCCGCGCTGGCCGCGGTCGCGCCAACCGATCCGGGCGGAAGCGCGTCCATGCTGGAACTTCGCAGTGCCCGCCACCCGCTGCTCGAGCCGTTGCTCGCCGACCGCCGGGAGCTGGTGCTGGGAGCGGCGGGCAACCGGGGCGTCGTCGTGCCGCTGGACCTGCGGCTCGACGTTCACCGAACCCTGGTCCTGACCGGTCCGAACGCCGGCGGCAAGACGGTCGCCCTGAAGACGGCGGGTCTGCTGTGCCTGATGAACCAGGCCGGCCTGCCGGTTCCGGCCGAGCGGGACAGTCGCCTGCCGATCCTCGACCACGTCGTGGCGGTGGTGGGCGACGAGCAGAGCGTCCTCGACGAACAGTCGACGTTCAGCGCCCGTCTGCTTCGCCTCCGCGAAGTGTGGCGCCGCGCCGGGCCGCGCACGCTGGTCCTGCTCGACGAGGTTGGCGCCGGCACGAACCCGGAGGAGGGAGCGGCCCTCGGAATCGCCCTGCTCGAGGGGCTGGTCGAGCGCGGTTCGCTCGGGATACTGACGACGCATCTCACCCAGCTTGCCGCCGCCGCCCTCGAGTCGCGGGCGGCCTCCTGCGCCGCGATGGGTTTCGATCCGGAGAACGGCCTGCCCACCTACCGGCTGGTCGTCGGTCCGCCCGGAGGCAGCCAGGCGCTGGCGCTGGCTCGCCGCCTCGGCCTTCCGCCGGCCTGGCTGGAGCGGGCCGAGCACTTCCTGGGCTCCGGGCACCAGAAGCTGCGGCGCGTGCTGGAGCGCAACGAACGCCTCCGCGAGCGGCTGCTGGAGCGGGAGGCGGAACTCGCGCGTCTGACCGCCGAGACGGAGTCGGCCCGCGCCCGCTTCGAAACGCGGCAGGAGTCGCTGCGGGCGGCCAGGAAGCGGCTGGACCAGACCCTCGGCAGCGAAGTCGACGCACTGCGCCGGGCGAACCGCCGCCGGCTGGATGAGGCCCTGGCCGAGCTGTCGTCGACCTCCCGGGGACCCGGCAAACGAGCCTTCGCCCGGGCGGCGGCATCCCTGCCCGGAGAACTCGACCGGGACACCTCGGCGGCGGCCGATCGCGCTTCCCGGCCGGCCGGCGATCTCGACGCGCCGCCGGAACGGGAGCCGGAGGAACCGCCGCGGCCGGAGGAGCAGCGTCCCCTCACCCTCGGCGCCCGCGTCCGCCACCGCTCCCTGGGCTGGCTGGGTGAACTGGTGGAGCTTCGCGGCGACCAGGCGACCGTGCTGGTCCGCGGCAAGCGTGTCCGGTCGCCGAGCGCCGACCTTCTGGCGGTAGCGGGAGGAGAGCGGCCGGCGCCCGGCCGCGTCCGGGTCCAGAGGTCTCCCGCGCCCTCGGTGGAAGCGGAGCTGCTGCTGATCGGCCAGTTGGTCGAGCCGGCGCTCGAGTCCCTCGACGCCTACCTCGATCGGGCTCTTGCCGCCGGCCGCGAACGGGTTCGCGTGGTCCATGGCCACGGCAGCGGCCGGCTTCGGCGGGCCGTTCGCGAGCACCTGCGCAGCCACCCGGCGGTCGCCGGTTTCAATCCCGCTCCGCCCTCCGCCGGCGGCGACGGCGCGACCGAAGTCCTCCTGCGCTGACGGCGTGCGTCGCTGTAGCATGAGCGGTCGTGCAGAGGCGATCAGGGTTCACCGATGGGGCGGTGGACGCGGTGCGCGAAGCGATCGACCTGATCGATCTCGTGAGCGAGCACACGAGGGTCGAACGCCGGGGCGAGCGCTTCAAGGCGCTTTGCCCGTTCCACAAGGAGAAGACGCCGTCGCTGTCGCTCGATCCCCAGAACAAGCTCTACTACTGCTTCGGCTGCGGCGCCGGCGGGGACGCCTTCAAGTTCCACATGGAGCTTACGGGCGACGACTTCAAGACCGCGCTCGAGCACCTGGCCCGGCGCTACGGGGTTCCTCTGGCGCGGGCCTCCGGTCCGGAGGCCGCCGCCCGGTCGGAGCGCGCCGACCGCATCCAGGCCGCCCTCGACGCCGCCTACCGGTTCTTCCGGGCGAAGCTCGGGACGGCGCCCGTGCCGCGGCAGTACCTGGAGCGGCGCAAGATGCCGCCGGAGCTGATCGACCGCTTCGGCGTCGGCTACGCACCCGACGACTGGCGGACGATGATCGAGGACCTCGGCCGGCGCATACCGGTTCCCGACCTCGAGGCCGCGGGTCTCATCGCCCGCAGCCCGAAGGCGCCGGACCGTCCCTACGACCGGTTCCGCAACCGGCTGATGTTCCCCATCCGGTCGCCCTCCGGCCGCCTGCTGGCCTTCGGTGGACGCACCCTCGGCGACGACCAGGCCAAGTACGTCAACACGAACGAGACGGACCACTTCCGGAAGGGCGCCCTGCTCTACGGCCTCGACGCCGCTCGCCGCGGCATCCGGGAACAGGGCCGGGCGCTCCTGGTCGAGGGCTACTTCGACGTCCTGGGCGCCGTGGCGTCCGGCATCGACTGGGCCGTCGCGAGCATGGGCACGGCGCTGACCGGGCAGCAGGTCAAGCTCCTGGCCCGCTACACCGACGAGGTGGTTCTGGGTTACGACGGCGATCGCGCCGGCATCGAGGCGGCGCGCAAGGCGGCGGGACTGATGCTCGAGGCCGGGCTCAACGTCCGGCGCGCGCTCTTTCCGGCGGGCCAGGATCCGGATTCGCTGCGGCTCGACGAGGGACCCGAGGCGGTGCGGGCCACGGTTTCCGAGGCGCGGGATGCGGTGGCGATCGAGATCGACGACCTGCCCAGTCGCGGCGAACTCGACCCGCGGTTGCGGGCGCGCGAGGCCGCGCGGGTGCGCACGCTGATCGACCGGGTCGGCGACCCGATCGCGAGAAGGGGCTACTACGAAACCGCCGCCGAGCGCCTCGGCGTCAAGGTCGACGTGCTTCTTGGCGAATCCGTCGCCGCGGAGAAGCCGTCCGGCGCGGGTTCGCCCGGGCCCGCCGCTGGACCCCGTCCCCCGGTGACCGCGTCGATCGAGGAGCAGGTGCTGCGGCTGCTGGCCGCCGCCCCGGACCTTCGCGACATCGAGTGGCGGGCGCCGGACGCGTTCTTCGACCCCGCCCTGCGGGCCATCTACGAGGCCATGAGGGAACAGGCCCAAGCCGGGGCGCAACGGATCGACTCCGGCGCCCTCGTGGACGTTCTGGGACGCCGCGTCGGCACGAACGACGAGACCGATCGACCTGTTGACCGGGTCGCCGGGCTTTTGTTACAACGGTCGTCTGCCTTCTCTGAATCGGAGCTTCGGATCAGTCTCGTGGAATTGGGTCGGCGTTTCGCGAGACAGCGGCTCCACCTGCTCGCTCGGGAGATCAATCGCGCACAGCGTGAAGGTGACATGGAAACCCTGCACCGGATGATCGAGGAGAAGCAGCAGCTCAGCCGCGACCTCTACCGGCAGGCGGGGGGCTGAGGGGCCGTGGCCGTGAACACCGCTGCCGTCCGGGTCAAGGCGTTCGAGCCGATCGAGCAACGCCACAGCTCGGTCCGCGTCCTGTTCAACCTGGGCCGGGAAAAGGGCTATCTGCTCCACGACGAGTTCCAGGGTCGGCTGCCGGACGACCTGCTCGCCGAGCCGCGGGACCTGGAGGAAATCCGGACACGCCTGACAGCGATGGGTACCGGCTTGATCCGGCGGCCGGAGATGTTCGTCAACGTCGCCGACTCCGATCCCCTGCCCCCTGTTGGCGATGCCGGACAGGACGGCCCGGAACCCGCCGTTCCCACGCACCACGACCGGACGACGGATCCGGTCCGCGTCTACCTGCGGGAGATGGGCCGGGTCGATCTGCTCGATCGGGAAGGCGAAGTGGAGATCGCCAAACGGATCGAGCGCGGCGAGTGGATCGTCTTCGAGGCGCTCTGCGACAACCCGGTCGTGCTCCGGGAGTTGCTGCGGATCAACGAGTTGGCGCGGCGCGACCGGCGCCTGATGCGGGAGCTTCTGGCCGATGGCGGCGCCCACCTCGACCGGAGCGCCAGGGACCGGATCGCGAAGAACCTCGGGATCTTCCGGGCGATCGAGGCTCTCGACCGGCAGGTGCGCCGTCTGCGCCGGCAGAGCGATCGCTGCCGCCCGGGCGGCGATCGGTTCGCGGAGATCGAACGCGAGATCGATCGCATGGCGGGCAAGATCACCGAGCAGATCCGCTCGATCGAGTTGACGGCGCAGACGCGCAGCCGCCTGGTCGAGATCCTCAAGCAGCTCTACGCGGAGATCTCGCGCCACGACCGGGACATCCGCCGGGCGCAGATCGCGCTCGACCGGGAGCGCGACACGGAACTCGGCGCGCTGCACCGGCGCCGGATCGAGAAGTACCGCGCGCGGCTCCGGGCTTCGGAAGAACGCTACGGCACGACCCTCGCGCAGGTGACCGCGACGCTGAACAAGGTGCGGCGAGGCGAGGCGATCTGCGAGCAGGCGCGCTCCGAGATGATCCTGGCGAACCT
>JAPVWO010000150.1 GCA_027493375.1 Candidatus Multivorans thiocomprendens
CACCGCGCCAGCCCTCAAAACCCTCGACCCAGCAGGCCGGAGCACAAGCCAACACCAAATCGCGAAACCCCACCAAACCCAACCACCGGCTCGACTGAAACCTCGACGTGACTGTGGAAAACCGAACACCGCACCGCGACAACCGACGGCGATTACCCCACTTGCAAAATGGTGGGGAGTCCCAGTGGGCGCGGCGCGAACTCCTAGTCGAGGTCGATGACGTAGACCGTGTTTGCGGCGTCGCCCGATACCCAGGCGGTCGAACCGTCCGTGGCGATGCCGTTGAACAGCATCGTGTTCGGGAAGGCGCCGCTCGGCGGCACGTGCAGGTCGAGGCCGTCGGCGACGGTCGTCGCCTCGCCGGTCGACGGGTCGATCGCGACCACCCGGCCGGCGCCGGCCTCGACGACGTAGAGCGAGCCGTTGGCGGCCGCCAACCCTTCCGGCTGATCGAGGCCCCGGGCGATCGTCTCGGCGCCGCCGTCGCCGAGGCGGAGCACCGTGCCCGCGAGGTTGTCGGCAACGTAGAGGGCGCCATCGGCCGCGGTCAGACCGGCGGGACCTTCGAGGCCTTCGGTGAGAACCCGTCTCTCGTCCGGATTCGCCGGAGAGAAGGCGATCACGTTGCCGGCGCCCCACTGGCTGGCGACGATGTCGCCCTCGAACTGAAGTGCGTCGATGGGCGCGGCGAGTTCGCCGAAGATCTGGACCAGGGCGTCCGTGGCCGGGTCCCAGAGCCGCACGGCGTTGTCGAACCAGCTCGAGAGGATGAGCTGGCCGTCGTCCGTGGCATGGACCGACATCGATGTGCCGATGTCCGAGAAACCGATCACGTCGCGCACGACGCCGAGTTCGTCGCCGGTTGACGGATCGAGCTGGCGCAGGGCGAAGAAATCGGCCACGACGAGCCGGTTCGCGTCGCCGTCGCCGATCAGCGCCACGCCGCCGGGCATGTTCAGTCCGCCCTCGAGCACGATGCGGTTTTCCCCGGGCGACAGCGCCTCGACGATGAAGCCGTCGGCGAAGCTCGAGATGAAGAGGCGGTCTTCCGCGTCGAAAGCGAAGTTGTCGAGGCCGGGCTGGACGCGGGCGACGACCTCCTTGCCGCCGTCGTCGCCCACCCGTACGACCTCGCCCCGGAGCGAATCGAGCACGTGGAGCACGCCTTCGCTGTTGAACTTGACCGCTGCCGGAACTTCGAAGCCGCTGGCGACCGTCTCCAACTCGCCGCTGTCGACGTCGACGCGGACGACCTCGCCGCGGAACCACCGCGGGCCGTAGAGCCTGCCGTCGGCGGAACCCCAGTCCATGCCGTTCAGGCCGCAGCCCGGCCCGAGATCGTCGCGAATCACGCGCGGCTCGGCCTCGCCCGCCGGGTCGAGTTCGAACAGGTTCGTGTCCATGAAGCACTGGGAGACGAACAGCCGTCCGCCGTCCGAGAAGGTGATCGGGTTGACCCCGACCCCCGGCGACGCGACCACGCGGGTCTCGCCTTCAGGCGTGCGCATGCCGACTTCGCCATTGCTGATGTCGGTCCAGTAGACGGAACCGTCGGGGCCGAAGGCCAGGTCGTCGGGAGACTTGGAGCCGTCCTCGAGGCCCCAGTTGTCCAGGATCTCGCCGCTCTCCGGGTCGATTCGCGCGAGCGCCGGGGTGACGACGGAAGTCAGGTAGAGGTCGCCGTCCGGCCCGAAGAGAATCCCGTTGATGCCGCGGAAGCTGGCGCTTTCACCGATCGTTCGGACGCTTTCGGCGCCCGTTTCCACCACCTCGGCGTCCGGCGAAGCGCACCCGGCCAGCAGGGTCAGGGCGCAGAGAAATGCAGTGCTGAAGGTCAGTCGTAGGGACATCGTTGCTCCTCAGTTGAGAAGTGGCTCGAGTGCCACGTAGCGGATGACGAGCCCGGCGAGGGCCAGCTCGACCAGGAAGATGGCCCAGATCCCGGCACGGATCCCCCGGCCCGGACGAATCCTGGGATCCATCCGCTTCTTCTGCAGCCAGAGCACGGCGCCGCTCTGGATCGGCAGCAGCATTCCGGCGACCAGGGCGCCGATCGTGATCAGCAGTCGCGGGTTCTGGATCCACGTGTAGACGATGAAGCAGAAGATCGGGACGATCGTGCAGTAGCCGCGGATCCAGGATCTGCGGGCGGCCAGGTTCCGCCGCTTCAGGTAGCCCAGCTCCATGATGTAGTCGGGGATGTAGCGGGCCTCCCCGGCGATGAACGAGATCATCGTCGAGAACAGGATGCAGAAGGCGCCGACGCCGAACAGCCACAGCGACCAGGGGCCCAGGGTCTGGGTGAACATTTCGGACAGCATGGAGATCGTCTCCGGACCGTCGGGTTCCCTGCCGAGTTTCTTCAGCACGCCGGCGCCCAGCAGGTAGAAGGGCACGGTCGCGCAGGTCAGCAGGATCAGCGTGACCCAGACGTCCGTCTGCATGACCTTGATCCAGCCCCGGGCGCGCGTCTCCCAGCCCGGTGCATCGCTGCGGCCGATGAAGTTCGGGTAGCCCTTCTCGACGCACCAGTACTGGTAGGCGGATGTCTCCGCGGAGTTGACGCCCGAGTAGCCGTAGACGGCCATGGCGGCGACGATGAACTCGGGCGGGAAGCTGAACGTGAAGCCGGACGCGAGTTCGGCTCGGGTGACGGCGAACTCGGTGCCCTGCATCAGGATCGCGCAGACGAGCGTGGCGCCGGTGAAGATGATGACCAGCGCGAGCATCGCGTTCTCCAGGATCCGGTAGGAGCCCGTGGTCAGGACGGCAATGGTGATCGCGGCCAGCAGTCCGGCGGCCAGGGTCGACGGCACCTCCGGGACCAGCAGGGTCAGAGCCTGGCCGGCGCCGCCGATGATTCCCCCCATGCCCAGCAGTCCGGGAACCAGGGCGATCAGGGTGATGGCGACCGCGAAGCTGACGTGGCCGCGACCGATCCGGATGCGGAAGGGGAGACGGTTCATCGCCCGCACGTAGGTGTCGCCCGAAGCCAGCGTGTAGCGGGCGAGTTCCGCCTGGATCAGGGACTTGATCCAGCAGGAAAGGAGCACCCACCACAGCATGACGAAACCGGCCGCGGCGCCCAGACCCGAGGTGAGAATCATCTCGCCCGAACCGACGATCGCGCCGGAGATGACGACGCTCGGGCCGAGATGGCGAAGCCGCTTCCGCCAGCTCGTGGGCGGCGCGGCCGCGCCGCCTTCGCGGATGGTGTAGGGATCGCCCTTCTGTTCGACGCAGGCGCCTGAGGACATTGGACCTGGTGTGTCCTCGGTCTGCACTCCCCGGTCGAGAAATCAGCCGAAGACCCCGTAGCGGACGACGAACCAGACCATCCCGAGTTCGAACAGGAAGATGCCCCAGATCGCGAGCCGGATCCATCGGCCCGGGCGGATCCTCGGGTCCATCCGGTTCTTCTGGAACCACAGCACCGCTCCGCTCTGGATCGGCAGCAGCATGGCCAGGGTCAGGGCCCCGATCGTGACCAGGAGCCTCGGGTTCGGAATCGTCATGTAGATGACGAAGGCGACGATCGGAATGAACAGGCAGTATCCGCGGATCCAGTTCCGGCGAGCGGTGAGGTTCTGTCGGTCGAGGTAGCCGAGTTCCATGATGTAGTCGGGGATGAAACGGGCCGCGCCACCCACGGCGGAGAGCATGGTCGAGAACAGGATGCAGAAGGCGCCGATGCCGAACAGCCACAGCGACCAGGGACCGAGTGTCTCAGTGAACATCTCTGACAGCATGGAGATCGTTTCGAGGCCGTCCGGCACCTTGCCGCGGGCGCGCAGTACGCCGGCGCCCAGGATGTAGAAGGGCAGCGTGGCGCAGGTCAGAAGCGCCAGCGTGACCCAGACGTCGGTCTGAAGTACCTTGATCCAGCCGCGGGCTCTGGCCTCCCAGCCCGGGGCGTCGCTGCGTCCGATGAAGTTCGGGTAGCCCTTCTCGACGCACCAGTACTGGTAGGCGGACGTTTCCGACGCATTGACGCCCGTATAGCCGTAGACGGCGATGGCGGCGACCAGGTACTCGGGCGGAAAGCTGAACGTGAGGCCCGAGAACAGGTCGGCACGGGTCACCGCGTACTGCGTGTTCTGCATGAGGAAGGCGCATACCAGGGTGGCGGCGGTGAAGATCATCACCAGCCCCAACATGGCGTTCTCGAGCACCTTGTAGGAGCCGGTGACCAGCAATGCGATCGTGACCACGGCGATCAGGCCGGCAGCCCGGACCGACGACACCTCCGGCACCAGGAGCGTCAGTGCCTGTCCGGCGCCGCCGATGATCCCGCCCAGCCCCATCACCCCCGGGACGATGGCGATCAGGGCGATGACGACGGGAAAGCTGATCAGCCCGCGGCCCAGCGGGATCTTGCCGGGCAGCCGGTTCATGGCGCGGACGTAGGTGTCTCCCGAAACCAGGATGTAGCGGCTCAACTCCGCCTGGATCAGGGACTTGATCCAGCACGAAAGAAGCACCCACCACAGCATGACGAAGCCGGCGGCGGCGCCCAGGCCGGAGGTCAGGATGATCTCGCCCGAGCCGACGATCGACCCCGAGATGACGATGCTGGGGCCGAGGTAGCGGAACCGTGCCCGCCAGGTCGAGGGCGGCTCGACCGCGCCGCCTTCGCGGACGGTGTAGGGATCGCTCCGCGGAGAAGTGGAGTCGCTCATCGGGGGTGAAGGCGCGACTCTACACCGTTGCGCGGCCACGCCGGCGGGGGCGGCACTGGTACGCTCGAAGTCCCTCGCGCGCCGGCACTGGCGCCGGCGTCTCGACAGCATGGAGATGTCAGTGATGAAGGACCGAGACCGCTCCCGCGGCACCAGGACGTTCGGCAGTGTCGCCCTGCTGCTGCTTCTCGCCACGGCCGCGTTCGCCCATATCAAGGTGTCGAACACGAGCCCGGAGGACGGCGCGACGCTGAGCGGCCCGGTGCGTACGCTGAGGGTCTGGTTCAACCGGGAACCGGACCTGACGCTGAGCAAGCTGGAACTGACGGGTCCGACCGGTCCGCTGAACGTCGAGGGCCTTCACACGATGGGCGAGAAGGACCTGATGGCCAGGGTCTCGGGGCGTATGCCGGACGGTTCGTACACCGCCAAGTGGCAGACCGCGGGCGACGACGGTCACGCCCTGACCGGCGAATGGACCTTCACGATCGACCGGGGCGGTCGCTGAGACGCTGGACGCGGGTTCGACACTGAGCTGGGAGATGGCGGGCCGTTGGGCCGTCCATCCGCCGCTGCTCCTGGTTTGCGGCGCGACCGGCATGCGCCTGTTGGAGGCGATGGGTCCACGCGACCTGGCGGTTCGCGACCTGCGCATCGAGCTGGCCCGACTCACGCTGCTGTCGTGCGGGGTGGTGCTGGCGCTTGCGTGGACCGCGCAGAGCATTCACGTGCTGGGCGCGGGCTTCGAATCCTGCTGGCCAAGATGGCCGGGAGCGTGTGCGTCCTGTTCCTGGGCGCCGTGAACCACCTCCGGATGAACTTCCGCCCCGATGCCCACACGGATCCGGTGCCGCTGACGGTGGCCCTCGAAGTCGCCTTCGCGGTGGTCGTGCTCACGGCCAGGGGGATGCTCACCAGCACCGCGCAGCCGGACATGCACTGACGTGACGAAAATCGGCGGCCGGGTCGACCGTTGAGCCGGACTCGGTTCGTCAACCCCGCCTCTCACCGCGGCTCGCAGGCGTCCGGGAAGGCGGTGACGTCGGTGATCGCCGCGGCCGGCTCTCCGGGTTCGTTGCGGTACTCCCTGACCGCCCCGGTCACCGTGTCG
>JAPVWO010000151.1 GCA_027493375.1 Candidatus Multivorans thiocomprendens
CCGGCCACCGGCGAACGTTGGGGGCCGTCCTTCCCGAGGGTGCGCTTCTCGGACTCGGTGCGGGCCGCGATGCGCCTGGTCGACCGGCTGGGAATCGACGTGCTGCACGCGGGGATCGGCCCGTCGACCGGCGGCATGGCCGTGCTCGATCTCGCGGTCATGTTCCCGGAACGCGTGCGCAATGTCGTCGTGATCGCGGCCGGCATGGAAGTGACGCCTCTTCAGCGGATCCACAATTTCGAGCAAATCCAGGCGGTCGCCAACGACCCCCGCTTCGACCGCGGCAACTACCCGCCGGGCGCCGAGCTCGAGGGGATGAAGATCGCGCGCCAGATCAACCACAAGACGTTCGTCTCGCTGCGCACCTTGCGGCGGCGGGCGCGGAACACGGTGGCCGAGGCGTCGGGGGTTCCCTGGTACGGCGTGAACCACCCGATCGAGTCGTACATGCGGCATCAGGGCCGGAAGTTCGCGGCCCGGTTCGACGCCAACTCCTACCTGCGGATTCTCGACGCCTGGAGCCAGTTCGACCTGGCCGCGGCTGCCGGCGCCCCGTCTCTGACGGCGGCCTTCGAACGCTGCCGGGAGCAGCGCTTCCTCATCTTCTCGATCAACTCGGACGTCTGCTACTACCCCGAGGAGCAGGGCGAGCTGATGGCGACACTCGAGGAGGCCGGCGTGAGCTGCATGAGGATCATCGTCCACTCGGACAAGGGGCACGACTCCTTCCTGCTGGAACCGGCGCTGTACCACCCGCACCTGACCTTCCTGCTGGAAGGTCGCGGCTCCTGGCCCGAAGCGTAGCCGCCGCACGAACGGCGGCGGTACCGGTCACTCGTGCCATGATCCGGCCTTCCGTCCGAACCGAAGCACCTGAAGGAGATTCGTCATGTGGTTGCGCCTGCGGCAGATCTGTCTGGTAGCCGAAGAACTGGCCCCGGTGGTGGCCGACCTGGAGGCCGTGTTCGACCTCGAGGTCTGCTACAACGACCCGGGCGTTGGCCGGTTCGGCCTGGAAAACGCCCTGCTGCCGATCGGCAATCAGCTCCTCGAGGTGGTCGCGCCAGTCGAGGAGAACACGGCCGGCGGCCGCTACCTGGAGAAGCGCGGCGGCGACGGCGGCTACATGTTCATCACCCAGTGCGACGACCACGCGCCGCGCCGCCGGCGAGTCGAGGAGCTGGCCATCCGCCTGGTCAACGACTTTGAGCGCCACGGCTTCCAGAACATGCAGCTCCACCCCAAGGACACTGGCGGTACCTTCTTCGAGATCGACTGCCAGACGAACGGTCTCGAGCCTGACGGACCGTGGGAGCCTGCAGGCGACAACTGGCGGCGCTGCCGGAGGACGGACGTGATCGACGCGATCGTTGCGGGCGAGATTCAGACCCCGGACCCGGCCCGGCTGGCGGCTCGCTGGAGCGAGATCGCGGAGATCCCCTTGCGCGATGTCGACGGCGTGCCGACGATCCCGTTCGAGAACGCCGACCTGCGCTTCGTGCTGCCGACCGACGGCCGGCCCGAGGGGCTCGGCGGCATCGACGTGCGCGCGGTGGACGCGGACCGCGCCCGTTCAGCCGCGAGCGACCGGGGTTGCCTCGGCGACGACGGCGTGATCCAGATCTGCGGCACGCGCATCCGGCTTGTCGACTGACGGCTTCTCGGCAACGGGCTCGTCCGGTCCCGCACCGTTGCCGCTCTCCAGGCGAGTCGCTCCATCCAGAAAGGCTGACTTCCGGCGGCTGCCGTCCCAGCGGATGTCGGGCAACAGCACGTCGCGTTTGGCCACGATCCGGTCGTGGTGCGGCAGAAGGTCCTCGAGCATCGCCCGGAGCTCGGAGTCCATGTCCCGGGTCGGCTGGTAACCCAGCGCCAGCAGGTGATCGTGGTCCGGGTTGTAGTGGTGCTCTTCAAGCTCCTTGCGCGGATTCTCGATGCGCCGGATCCGCGGCTCGAGACCCATCCCGGACGCCACCGCGGCGACCTTGGCGGCAAGGTCCGAGATCGTGTAGGTCTCCTCGAACTGGTTGAACACACGGTAGTCGCCGGCTTCGGGCGGGTTATCGACCGCCAGGGTCAGGCACTGCATCGAGTCGCGGATGGGCAGGAAGCCGCGGCGCTGGTTGCCGAGCCCGAACAGGGTCAGCGGCTCGCCGATCACGGACTGGCAGCAGAAGCGGTTTAGCGCGGTGCCGAAGGCCTGGTCGAAGTCGAGCCGGGTGTGGAGCGCGGGGTCGGCCGGGTGGTCGGCGGCGCTGCCGAAGAAGCGGGTGCCGTAGACGACGCCCTGCATGACGTCGGTGGCCCGGAGCCCGAAGATGCGGCAGGCGAACATCACGTTGTTGCTGTCGTGGACCTTGCTCCAGTGGTACCAGGAGCCGGCTTGGCGGGGGAAGGGCAGGCGGTCTTGGCGGCCCCGATACTCGACCTCGAAGAAGCCCTCCGGGATGTCGAGGTTCGGCGTGCCGTACTCGCCCATCGTGCCGAGCTTGACCAGGTGCGCCTCCGGCGCCAGATCGCGCATCGCGTAGAGCACGTTCATCGTGCCCTCGATGTTGTTGCGCTGCACCCAGATCGCGTGATCCGCGTCGATCATCGAGTAGGGCGCCGAGGGGCATTCGCCCAGGTGGACGATCGCCTCCGGCCGGACGTCCTCGAACAGCCCGTACACCACGTCCTTGTCGGTCAGGTCGCCCTGAACCAGGTGGAGACGCCGGCCGTGGGCGGACTCGAAGGCGTCGAGGCGGGCCTCGACGGAGGCGACCGGGAGAGCCGAGCGGCCGCCCATCTCGGCGACCCACTCGCGGCGGAAGCCGGCATCGATGCCGGAAACCTCGTGGCCGCGGGCAGTCAGGTACTGCGCCAGCGGCCAGCCGAGGTAGCCGTCGATGCCTGCTATGAGAACGCGCGTGATTTCACCCCCTGTTGCACTGTGCGGGGATCAGACCGCGTTCTCGGGTGCGAACCGGGAAGATCCCGTGAGGCGGTCGATTCTACCAGCGAGAGCGCGGGAGTCTGGCTGTTGCGGCTTCGACTGGGCGGGTGCTACCTTCCGTTCGCGTGCTCTGGTCCGGAACAAGACAAGGTCGGCGGCCGCACGCTTCGGTTTCCCGGGTCTCGAATCCGTCAGGCGCGACATTGTCCGCGGCCCCGGCATGAGGATTCTGTATGGGGTTCAGGGCACGGGTCATGGCCACCTGGTGCGCTCGGCGGCGATGGTGGCCGGCCTGCGGAGTCGGGGCCACGATGTTCACTGCCTGCTGACCGGGCGATCTTCGGCGGCGTTCGCCGACCCCGAGATCCGGGCCAGCCACACGCTGCTCGAGGGATTCACCGGCCAGGCTGCCGGCGGGCGAGTAAGGCTGCTCCAGACCATCCGGCAGTTGCGGGTGGTTCGCTTCCTGCGCGACGTGCGCAGCTTCGATGCGTCCGGCTTCGATCTCGTGCTGACGGACTACGAGCCGGTTTCCGCCTGGATCGCTTGGCGCTGCCGTCGGCGCAGCATCGGCGTCGGTCACCTTTACGCATTCCGCCGGCGCCTGCGACTGCCGGGACGGACCGGGCCGGCCCGCTGGATGTTGCGCCTGTTCGCTCCGGTCTATACGCCGGTTCGGACCGCCGTGGGTCTGCACTGGCATCGATTCGGCGGCACGAATCTGCCGCCGACGATCAGTCCCGACCTCGTCGCGGCGGCCGCGGACGGTTCTGAGCGTAGCGATGGCCGGCGGTTCCTCGTCTACCTGCCCGCGGAGAGCGAACAGAGCATCGTGGATCTTCTGGGGCAATTGCCGCAGCGGCGGTTCGTCGCCTACCGGCCCGTGCCCGAGCCGGTCGAGCGCGGCAACGTCTCGATTCGCCCCTACGACCGCAAGGCCTTCGTCGCCGATCTGGTCGACTGCGCGGGAGTCATCACGAACGCGGGCTTCTCGCTCGCCAGTGAGGCGCTCCATCTGGGCCGCCGTCTTCTGGTGCAGCCCATTCGCCGCCATCCGGAGCAGTTCCTCAACGGCCGGGCGCTCAGGGCGCTGGGTCTTGGCACCGTCGTCGAGCGGCTCACGGTGGCGCGGATCGAGTCCTGGATGGACACTCCGGAGCCGGCGCCCATGAACTATCCGGACGTGACCCGCCACCTGGTCGACTGGATCGACGGCGGCGCCGAGCGTCCGCTTGGCGATTTGGCGACCGACGCGTGGGACGAAGTCGCCTGGCGGCCGGCATGACGAGTCCGCGACCATCGCGGCCCGCCGATCCGGATCTCGATTTCACCCTCGATCACTACCGGGAGATTCTGGCCCGGATCACCTCGACGCACCGCACCTTCTCGTTTGGCGAGGCGGCGCCCCTGGGTGAGGCGCTGCTCGAAGTGGAGCGCTTCGTCCTGATGCGGCACGACGTCGAGTTCAGTCTCGACGCCGCGCTGACCCTGGCGCGGGCCGACCACGACGCGGGCGTGCGCTCGACCTTCTTCGTCCAGATCGGTTCCGACTACAACCTGTTCGAGGCCGACGGCGCCAAGGCGGTCGAAGAGGTCCTCGACCTCGGACACGATCTCGGCTTCCACTACGACCTCGGACTGCTGGAGCGTTCTGGCGGCGACCCGGTGGCGCTGGCCGGCCGGGCGATCGACCTCATCGAAGGCTTCTTCGACACGCGCATCCGGGCCGCCAGCCCCCACATGCCGATGCGGTCGGGCCGGACGCTACGGATTCCCGGGGTCGTGGACGCCTACGACCCGCTCTACTTCGAGCGGATC
>JAPVWO010000152.1 GCA_027493375.1 Candidatus Multivorans thiocomprendens
CTCATGGAAGCGCCGCGCGATCGGCTCGTAGATCGGGTCCAGCCTGAGCGACAGGTCCGTGGTCAGCATCATCGGCGCGTGCCGCTTCGCCGGATCGTGCGCATCGGGCACCGTGCCGGCGGCCGCATCGTCCTTCGGCGTCCACTGGTACGCGCCGCCGGCGCCCTTCGTCAGTTCCCACTCGTAGCCGAACAGGTTTTCGAAGAAGTTGTTGTCCCACTTCGCCGGCTCGGTGGTCCAGGCGCCTTCCAGGCCGCTGGTGATCGTGTCACCGCCCTTGCCGCTGCCGAACGTGTTCCGCCAGCCCAGACCCTGCTCCTCGAGACCGGCGCCCTCGGGCTCGACACCGACGTACTGGCCCGCGTCGGCTGCGCCGTGCGCCTTGCCGAAGGTGTGCCCGCCGGCGATGAGCGCCACCGTCTCCTCGTCGTTCATCGCCATGCGGCGGAACGTCTCGCGAATGTCGCGCGCGGCGGCGACCGGGTCCGGCGTGCCGTTCGGCCCCTCCGGATTCACGTAGATCAGGCCCATCTGCACGGCGCCCAGCGGGTTCTCGAGCTCGCGGTCGCCCGTGTAGCGCTCGTCACCGAGCCAGGTGCCCTCGGAGCCCCAGTAGATGTCCTCTTCGGGCGCCCAGACGTCTTCGCGTCCGCCCGCGAAACCGTAGGTCTCGAAGCCCATCGATTCCAGGGCGCAGTTGCCGGTGAAGATCATGAGGTCCGCCCAGGAGAGCTTCCGGCCGTACTTCTGCTTGACCGGCCAGAGCAGCCGCCGCGCCTTGTCCAGGCTCACGTTGTCGGGCCAACTGTTGAGCGGCGCAAAGCGGAGCGTGCCGGAGGCTCCGCCACCGCGGCCGTCGTCGATCCGGTACGTGCCCGCCGAGTGCCACGCCATCCGGATGAAGAGCGGCCCGTAGTGGCCGTAGTCAGCCGGCCACCAGTCCTGCGAGGTGGTCATCACCTCCTCGATGTCCTGCTTCAGCTCGTCCAGGTCGACCTTCGCGAATTCCTCGGCGTAGTTGAAGTCCTCGCCCATCGGATCGGCGAGAGCCGAGTTCTGGTGGAGTGCCCTCAGATTCAACTGGTTCGGCCACCAGCGCTGATTCGCGATGGTTCCCATCGCCGAATGCCTGTCGGTCCCGGCCAGAACCGGGCACTTGCCTGTGCTCGTCATGTCGTCCATCGTGGTGCTTCTCCCCTCTGTGTTCAGCTTCTCTCCCCTGACCGCTGTATACAAGGATCCGGGGGCGTTGAAAAGTCCCACGAAGCAGGCGCCCGAGCACCTGTACGGAGCAGGACGCCAAACGGCGCCGGCCTTGCGGCCGACACGAGTCCCCCGGCCGCCTTCGGCGGCAGCCGGCGAGGACGCCGGCGCACCCGGTGTGCGACACGGTTCCGTGCGCTACAGCGCAGCGGGTTCAGTCGACGATCGCCTCCCTGATGGCGCTCTCGAAGCCTGTGGACACGCCCTTGCTGCCCTGCTGGACCATCAGCACGGCCGTGATCTCGTTCGCCGGATCAGTCCAGGACGTGGTTCCAAACGCTCCGCCCCAACCGAAGGCGCCCTTGCCCCGCGCGCTCTTCGCAGCGACCGGGTCGAGCACGACGGACACGGCGTAGCCGAACCCCGAGCCGGGCTGCTTGCCTCCCCGGCCGTAGAGCCCGTCGACCTGATCACTGGCCATCCGGGCGACGGACTCCGGGCTCAACAGGCGGTTCCCGAACCTCTCGCCGCCGCCGGCCAGCATCTGCTCGAAGCGAAGAAAGTCCTCGGCGGTGCTGGAGAGCCCACCGGAGGCCGAGGCGTAGCGGCTCGGCTTGTCCCAGCCCTTCGCCTTGCCGTCGAGGCCGTGGATGGCGACCCGTCTGGATTCCTTCTCCGGCGGCAGGAAGAAGTGGGTGTCGACCATGCCCAGCGGCTCGAAGATCCGCTGGCGAAGGAACTCGTCGTAGGACTCGCCCGAGACGATCTCGATGATGCGGGCTACGACATCGTGTCCGTAACGCGGGCTGTAGCCCCATCGCGAGCCCGGCTGAAAGTCGAGCGGCATGGCGGCGTACAGAGGCGCGCGACTCGCCAGGGTATCGTCCGGGCCGACGTCCGGGAGCTTCGCGACCGCCGTGCCCAGGCCGTAGCTGCCCAACCCGGCAGTGTGGGTCAGCAGGTCGTGAATCGTGATCGGCCGCTTCGAGGGCACCAGACGGTGCTCGGGCTCCTGCCCCGGCACGACGAACTCGGGACTGATGTCCTCGTCCGCCGGTTCCCTGAGTACCGCGACCTGCATGTTCTCGAACTCCGGCAGGTACTTCGCGACCTCGTCCGCCGGATCGAAGAGGCCTTCCTCGATCATCATCATCGCCGCCACCCCGAGCACGGGTTTGGACGAGGAGGCCATGCGGAAGATCGCGTCCCTCTCCATCGACCGAGCCCGCTCGACGTCCATCAGGCCGTACGCCTCGAAGTGGACGACCTTCCCGCGCCGGGCCACGGCCGTCACCGCGCCCTGGATCTCGCCCGCGTCGATATGCCGTTTCATGACGGCGTCGATCTCGCGCAGGCGCTCGCTCGACATGCCCACGTCCTCGGGCGAGGCCGTCGGAATCTCCTGAGCAGGCAGCGCCATCCCGGCGATCGCCACGAGAGCCAGAAGGATGCCGCTCGCCAGCCACTGGGTGCGCCGGCGCACCCGCCGGCATCCGGCGCGAAGCGCCGGCATCCGGGACTTCCGCCCAGCGACGAAACCGGTCCTGACGAGTCTCTTCTTCTCAATCATCCTCCGCACCCTTTCTCAGACGTTGTCAGTCGCCGCATCACCTTCGCACGAGGCCGCCCAGTAGAAGTACGTGATCGCCTGGCGCGGCCGCTCGCTGCGATTCGCCTCCGACCAGTGCACGGTACGGGAGTTGTGGATCGTTGCGTCGCCCGGCTCGACCTCGACCGCCACCGCCCCCTCGGACTCCGTGCCGAAGCCTTCCAGGCCGACGACACTCGGCAGGTCCTGCCGGTGGGTGCCCTTCACGTAGAAGAGACAGCCGTTCTCCCGGTCGGCACGGTCCAGGGCGATCCACGCCGTCGCGCCCCTGCGCCGTCGGCCGATGGCATCGATATGGGGCCTGATCCCCGAGCTCTCGCCGGGAATCCTTTCGAAGCAGCCGGCGCTGGCCGGCTCCAGTTCGGCCTCCAGCAATGCCGAGATCAGCTCGGCCTGTTTGCCTCGCTGGAGCTGATCCTCGAACCACGGATCGATCCCGTTCAGGTTCTTGACGACGCCCGGGTACTCCTCGCTTCTCCTGGCTTCGCTGAGACATCCCGCGGCGCGGACACGCAGCTCTTCGAGTTCGTCCCGCGAAAGAAAGCCGCGCAGGACGACGTAGCCGTCCCGGTCGAAGTCCCGCTTGAGCTGCTCCAGGCTCATCCGCCGCCCACTCCCGTCGCACCCGCCGCGCGGCGCGCCTCCAGCACGGTCAGAATCTCCTCATGCCTGGCGGCGTTCAGGCGATACATCGTCATGAACAGGATGCCGACGCCGTAGATCACGAGGCAGAGCGGTCCGCTCATCACCAGCAGGCCCGTGAGGGTCCCCGCCGACACTCCTTCCGCTTCGGCGTTCTGCGGGAACCGGATCAGCTCCAGTCCGAAGCCTCCGATCAGACCGCCAAACCCTTCCGTCGCCTTCATCGCGAACTCCCGAACCGAGAAGATCGTGCCCTCGGCCCGGCTGCCGGTCCGGAGTTCGTGGTCGTCCGCGATGTCGACCAACTGGGAGTCGACCACGATGGCCATCACCGTCACCAGGGCATAGCCGATGAACAGCGGCCCGAACAGCAGGGGCAGCAGCAACGCCGAGTCGTTTCCCGGAAACAGACCCGCCAGGCGCAGGACATGCGGAAAGGCCACCAGGACGGCCGAGACCGCGCTTGTGAAAATGACCGTCGGCTTCTTGTCGAAGCGGCGCGTCATCCAGGCGGCGAGCGGAAGGGCCACGAAGATCCCTGGAATCTTCGCGAAGGCCAGGACCGAGAACTGTTCCGTCGACAGGTCGTACACCCAGATCCAGGTGAAGATGTTGACCATGTCCAGCACACCCTGGGCCGCGGCGATGGTCAGCCAGGAGGCAGTCACCGACACGAAGGATCTGTTCGCGAGCAGTTGCCGCAGCTCTCCGTAGTGGTCGCGGAA
>JAPVWO010000153.1 GCA_027493375.1 Candidatus Multivorans thiocomprendens
CGCCGCGCTCGGCATCGCGGTGCTCGGGAACCAGGTCATCGTGACCGCGGCGCCCGAAGTGATCGTCTTCACGGACGAGGACGGCGACGACCTGCCCGACTCGAAGGAGTCGCTGTTCACGCGGACCGGCCTCGCCCAGAACGACCACTCCACGCACTCCTTCGTCTTCGGACCCGACGGCAAGTACTACTGGAACATGGGCAACGCCGGCATGTACGTGCACGACGCCCGGGGCCGGCTCGTCCACGACCGCTTCGGCCGGCCGGTAGCGCAGCGGGCCGTCACTCGGCGCTTCCCCGGCGAGTTCGACGACATCGAGCCGCACTACCTGGGAGGCATGGTCTTTCGCTGCAACCCGGACGGCAGCGACTTCGAGGTCCTGGGTCACAACTTCCGCAACAACTACGAGATCGCCGTCGACTCGTTCGGCAATCTCTGGCAATCGGACAACGACGACGACGGCTACCGCGGCGTGCGGATCAACTACGTCATGGAGTACGGCAACTACGGCTACCGCGACGAGATGACGGCGGCGGCCTGGGCCCAGCCCCGGACCGGGCAGAGCGAGATCGCCTGGGAGCGGCACTGGCACCAGAACGATCCGGGAGTCGTCCCCAACTCGGTCTATCTCGGGGCCGGCTCGCCCACCGGCATCACGGTCTACGAGGGGCGCCTGCTGCCCGAGGTCTACTGGGATCGACCTCTCCACGCGGACGCCGGCCCCGGTGTGGTGCGGGGTGTGGCCACCGAAAAGACCGGCGCCGGCTGGATCGGGGACATGGTGCCGCTGCTCGGCGGCGACGATCGCTGGGCTCGGCCCGTCGACGTCGCCGTGGCTCCCGACGGAGCGGTCTACGTCAGCGACTGGTACGACCCGGTCGTCGGCTGGAACCGTCAGGCCGATCTCGATCGGGGACGCGTCTTCCGCCTCGCGCCGCCCGATCATCGCAGCCAAGGGTCCGAGTACGACTTCTCGACGGCCGCGGGCGCGGTGGAGGCGCTGGAGAGTCCCAATGCCGATGCCCGGTTCGGCGCCTGGCAGGCATTGCGTGCCATGGGCAGCGATGCGGAGGAGGCGCTCGCCGGGCTCTTCGAATCCGACCGGGCGGTCTTCAGGGCCCGCGCCCTCTGGCTGCTCAGCAGGATCGACGGTCGCGGCCCGTTGTGGATCGAGCGTGCGCTGGCCGATGACGACGAGGACATCCGGGTCGTGGCGGTGCGAGCGGCGCGCCAGTTGGAGACGGGACTCGAGCGGGTGCTGGAACAGGCCGCCGCCGATGCTTCGCCGCAGGTGCGCCGTGAGGTCGCGGTCGCGCTGCGGGGTAGCGAAGTCGAGGCAACGGCCGACCTGTGGACGCGCCTTGCCATGCGCCACGACGGCGAAGACCGCTGGTATCTCGAGGCGCTCGGCATCGCGGCCGCGGATCGCTGGGACGAGCTGCTCGCCGCCTGGCTCGCGAGGGCGGGCGACGAGTGGAACGCCGCCGGCGGTCGCGATCTGATCTGGAGGTCGCGGGCCGCCGCGACGCCGGCGCTTCTGCGGAGGATTCTGGCGGACGTTGACCTCGACGCCTCGGATGCAGCCCGTTACCTGCGCGCCTTCGACTTCCAGGCGGAGAGTGCGGCGAAGGAAGACGCCCTCCGGCGTGTCTCTCTCGATGCGGCGGGGGATGCGGGTCCGGCGGCCGCGTTCATCGCCAGCGAGGCGGCGGTGCGTCTGGAGCGCATCGATCTGGAGAACGACCCCGAGGTCGCCTCGGCGCTCTCTACGCTTCTCAGTACGGATGTGGCAGCGGGCCCCTTCGTGCGTCTCGTCAGCCGCTACGAACTCGATGCCCACTATCCGAAGCTGGCCGGGATTGCCGCCCGGCACGGCTCCGAGTCGGTCGGACAGGCGGCGATCAGCACGCTGCTTGCCCTCGAACAGGACGAAGTGATCGAGTCCTTTCTCGTGGACGCCACGGACGCCGAGGCAGCGGGCCTGGTCGAAGCCCTCGGTCGCTCGCGTGAACCCGGGGCGGTCGCCCACCTCGAGGCGGCGGCGCTCGACGACGCTCTCGACTGGCGAACTCGCGATCAGGCGGTACGCGGACTGGCGAGAACCAGGGCGGGCGCAGTCCGGCTGGTGGAACTGGGCGAGCACCAGAGCCTGCCCGAAGAGCTGCACGAAGTCGCTGGAGCGGCGCTCTCGAACGTGATGCAGGTCCCCACCCGTGAGCGCGCCGCGCGGGTGTACCCGCTGCCGCCGACGAAGGACGCCGAGGCGTTGCCGCAGATGACCGACCTGCTCGTCCTTCTCGGCGACGCCGACCGCGGCCGCGAGGTCTTCGCCTCGGCGACCTGCGGCGAGTGTCACATCGTTGCGGGCCACGGCACCGAGTACGGCCCGGATCTCTCGACGATCGGCGCCAAGCTGGCCAAGAAGGGCCTCTACGAGTCGATTCTCGATCCGAGCGCCTCGGTTTCGCCGACCTACGCGCCCCACCTGTTCGAGCTCGCGAACGGCGAGTCCGTGGTCGGGATGCTGGTCTCGGAGACCGACAGTCGTCTGATCGTCAGAACCGAGGGCGGCGTCGCCACCGAGTACGAGCGCGCGGACGTAGAGAGCGTCGTACCGCAGTCGGTGTCGATCATGCCCTCCGATCTCTCGAGCCAGATGAGGGTCGAAGAACTTATCGATCTGGTCGAGTACCTGACGACGCTTCGCTAGCCCGGGAGATTCAGCGTGATTCAACGAACGGATGGTCCTCGTCGGAGAAGCGCTCGTGTTGTGGGCTCTGTGCTGATCGCGACGATCGCCCTCACCAGCGCCGCGTCATTGGTCCTGGCCCAATCGACGCGGACGCGAATCCGGGAGCCACTGCCGCTCGAGATCGCAGTCTCCGTGCA
The DNA here is from genome assembly GCA_027493375.1 of Candidatus Multivorans thiocomprendens. Lineage (GTDB taxonomy): Bacteria > Acidobacteriota > Thermoanaerobaculia > Multivoradales > Multivoraceae > Multivorans > Multivorans thiocomprendens. The sequence goes on from JAPVWO010000153.1 coordinate 2,890, forward strand.
CGGCCACCACGCACGCTCGTCGATCAACTTCTCGCCTGACGGAGCCTGGATCGCCCACACGGTGGAGACGGATGAGACCGTGCCGGGGGGGCCCCGCATGGAGGCGAGGGTGACCAGGCTCGCGGACTCCGAGTCGATACGACTGGGTGGCGAGCACAGCTCCAGTTGGGCGGGGGTCTGGTCGCCCGACGGCAAGTTGGTGGCCTTTTACTCGGACGAGGGTGGCGAGGCCGGTCTGTGGATCTGGGATGCAGGCGCGCGTCGGGCCGAGCGCTTAGGCAGCGTGGTCGTGCTCTCGCACTTCGGATTTGAGATGCCGCGATGGAATCCTGACGGCAACGCAATCCTCGTCAAGATTCTGCCAACCGGCCAGTCGATAGCTGCCGCCAACGAAAGGGATGATCTGGTTCCCGGAGCCGCTCCCTCCCGCTTTCCGGACGCGGGGCCGGATGCACCCTCGGTATGGGTGCGGCGCGTCGATGCCTCGAATGAGTCGATCGATTCGCCCGACGTGGGGCCGCCGTCCGAACGCCGTCCGCCCACCGGCCCCCTTAGCGTGTTCGAAGGGGACCTGGCCGTGGTCCGTTTGAACGGAGAGGTAACAAGGCTCGTCGAGCGCAAGGCGATATGGGACTGGGCCTTCTCCCCGGACGGGCGGCACGTTGCATACACCGTGGAGAAGGGAAGCGAGCCAGCGAGCGAGCAGGCCAACTTCGATTTGATCGTCCACGAAGTTGCCACCGGCCGTACGCGGGTTGTTGGCACCAATGCGCGGCTCCGTTATGGCATCGAATGGAGTTGGTCACCGGACAACCGCCATGTCGCGTGGTTCCCGGCGGGACGGTCCGCCTTCGCTGCGGCTGCCGCCGGCGAACCTGGACGGCTGATGGTCGCTTCCATCGCCGACGGCAACGTCACCGAGATCGGTGAAGCCGATGTACCGAGTCTTGTACCGGGCCAAGGCTACTTGAGGCCCCTGTGGGACCCGGCCGGGGAGCGGGTGTACGGGGTCGGTGACGGCGACCTGTGGGAGGTTTCGCTCAGCACCGGCTCACTCCGCCGCCTGACCGACATTCCAGGTTGGCGGATTGGCGTAGTGGTAGCCGGTCCGCACGACGAGACTGCGTGGACGACCGATGAAGGTCGGACTCTGTGGGTAATCGCACGCACCGAGAGCGGCGGGGAGTCCGGGATCTTTGCCGTCGATCGCATCTCCGGCGCGAGCCGTGCCTCGCTTACCGAGCGGAAGTTGTACTCGGGGATCCTGAACGTCGATGCGAACAGCGAGACCGGCGAGCTCGCCTTCGTCTCCACCGACCAGGAGCACCTGGAGGACATCTGGACATTCGACACGCGCACTGGAGCGTCCAGCCAGCGGTCCCGGATCAATCCGGGCCTGCAGCGCTACGAGTTGGGTTCCGCCAGGCTCATCGAGTGGCAGAATCGAGACGGCGAGCCGCTGGCCGGGTCGCTCCTGCTTCCTCCCGGATACCGGGAGGGCGAGCGGTTGCCCCTCGTCGTGTGGGTCTACGGAGGTGTTCACGGCTCAAGGTATGCCCGTCGCGGCTCAGACTCCGTCAACCGGTTCGGGCTGGTGGGCTACCCGCCGTTCAACATGCATGTGCTCGCCACCAGGGGTTACGCCATCTTCTTCCCCAATGCGCCGATCCGCGTGGGGTCGCCGATCAAGGATGTGATGGAGTCCGTGATGACGGGCGTGGACGCCGTGATCGATCAAGGCTACGCCGACTCCGGGCGGCTCGCGCTCATGGGCCAGAGCTACGGCGCGTACAACGTCCTCGGCATCGTCACGCGGACACACCGTTTCAAGGCCGCAGTGATTACGGCCGCGGTCACTCACCCGGATCTGTTCGCGGCCTACGTCGGGGGGGTGCATCGCCCGGGATACTACGAGCAGGGCCAGGGCCACATGGGGGGCAGCATGTGGGAGTTTCCCGAGCGCTACCGGGAGAACTCACCGTTGTTCGCTTTCGACCGCATCGACACCCCGCTTCTGATCGGACAGGGCGAGCATGACGGCGATCTGGTGCCCTCCGAGGCTATCTTCGTCGCGTTGGAGCGACTCCGGAAGCCGGTCGAGTACCGCTTGTACGGCGGTGAAGGGCATGTGATCTCCAAGCGGCCCAATGTGATCGACTTCTGGGAGCGGCGCCTCGAGTTCCTGGCCGAACACCTGACCCTTGAGATCGACGAGGACGGAGCAGTGGTCCTCCCGGCAGAGACACCGTGAATGTGGTCGCTGATGAGCATGCGTGCGAAGGAGATGGGCAGCGCCGTGCCGTGCTCGGGCACCGAGGCGAGGTCAGCCTCACCGGCGCGCCCCGTTTCTTTCAGACGATGATGTCGTCGACGACCAGGCCTTCGACGTCTGTCAGACGGAAGTCGCGTCCCTGCGAGCGGTAGGTCAACCGTTCGTGGTCGAGACCGAGCAGGTGCAGGATCGTGGCGTGGAGGTCGTGGATGTGGACCTTGTTCTCGATCGCGTAGTAGCCGTAGTCGTCGGTGCGGCCGTGGCTGTGGCCCGGCTTCACGCCGCCGCCGGCCATGAACATCGTGTAGCCGTGGGGGTTGTGGTCGCGGCCGTTTCTGGCGCCGGCTTCGGCGCCGGGGGTGCGCCCGAACTCGCCGCCCCAGAGCACCAGGGTCTCGTCCAGCAGGCCTCGTGACTTGAGGTCCTTGATCAGACCGGCCACCGGGCGGTCGACCTCGGCGCAGCTCTGCGGCAGGCCGGTGATCAGGCCCGAGTGGTGGTCCCACTTCGTGTCCGGGCCGTGGGTCGCCTGCACGAAGCGCACGCCCGATTCCGAGAAGCGCCGGGCCAGCAGGCAGCGGAGCCCGAAGTTGCGGGCCACCGGGTCGTCGAGTCCGTAGAGTCGCTCCGCTGGACCTCGGGCGACACCGATTCGTTGTCGAGGAAGTCGATCGTCGCGTCTTCCGTCTTCATCCGCGTCGTGCCGATCGCCGTGCCGTTGTAGGCGGCGGGCAAGAAGGCGGACGAGTAGTTCTGGACGCCGCCGTGCTGGTACGAGGGGCAGATCGTGATGAAGCCGGGCAGGTTCTCGTTCTCGGTGCCGAGTCCGTAGGCGATCCACGAGCCCATCGACGGGCGGACGAAGCGGTCGCTACCCGTATTCATCGCCAGGATGGCCCCGCCGTGGGCGGCGTTCGTGCCCCACATCGAGCGGATGAAGCAGAGATCGTCGACCACGGAGGCGATGTTGGGCAGCAGTTCGCTCACCCAGGCGCCGGACTGGCCGTGCTGCCTGAACTCCCAGGGGCTCTTGAACAGGTTGCCGGTCTCGTTGAACTGGACTCGCGGCTTGGCGAAGGGCAGCGGTTTGTTGTCGTCGCGGATGAGCAGCGGCTTGTACTCGAACAGGTCGTGCTGCGACGGGCCGCCGTGCATGTGCAGGAAGATGATCCGCTTGGCCTTAGGCGCGAAATGCGGCACGCGCGGCGCCAGCGGGTTCGTGGCTGTCGCGGCCAGGACGTCGCGCTGGAGCAGGGAAGAGAGCGCCAGGCCGCCGAAGCCGCAGCCGCAGGTCTTCAGCATCTGGCGGCGGGTGAGGGGCGGCGGCTGGTAGTGGGGGTAGCGCATCGTCTGTTGT
>JAPVWO010000154.1 GCA_027493375.1 Candidatus Multivorans thiocomprendens
GGTCTGCGCTGGCTCGTGGGGATGAGCCCGGAGCCGGGCGAAGCGCAGCCGGCGCCGCAGCCCGGAGGCAGGTAGCCGGCGAGTCCCTCGCGCCGTGGACGACCTGGTTCGGGCATGCCAGCCGCTGTGGCCAAGGGGAATCTCGATCTTCCTCTCGCATCAGGCCCGCTTTCGCAATCCGCTGTCACCCGTTGACCGGGAGGCCCTGGCCGATTCGGCGGCGGCAGAAGATCCGGCCGTCGTGGCCATCGTCGCCGAAGAACTCCCGGAGCGGCTCGACCGACTCGAGCGGGGCACCTACTTCCCGGTACCTCTGGCCAGGGCGGTCGCCGGTGGACGCGCCTTCGACGACGCGCTGATGTCGTTCCACTACCCGCCGGTCGTGGTCGACGCGGACCGGTGCTGGTCGTGGAAGGGACAGCCCGTGGCCGAACGCATCCGCCGCTTCTTCGTCCAGCACATCGGCTTCGAACCAGACCTCGGGGTCTGGTTCGTGGAGTACAGGGTCAACGACGGCTGGTGGGACAAGTGCTATCTCGACTGCGCGACCACTCCGCTGGTCGCGGTGCAGTTGCGGGAGGAAGGCGGTGCCGCCGGAGGAGGAGTCGTCGCCCACCTGAACAACGGGCAGAGCGACCGCCTCGATCCCGATTCTCTGCGCCTGGACAATCAGGAACGACTGTTCGCGTCGTCGGCCGGACACGGGCTGGTCGAGATCGCGGACACTCCCCGTTTTGCGTTGCTGCGCACGGTGTCCGAGGACTGCCGGACGGTCGAGTTCGCCGGGGCCCGGCGAACGTTGCGGTGGCCCGACGACGAGCCGTAAGCATGAGCGTCGTCGCGGTCTGACTGCCGGTGCGCCGGCCTGACATCCGATCGCCCGAAGACGGGCGCTCGGACTGTGACGCTGGTGGCGCGGGACGCGCCACCAGGGTGCCGGCCGGCATCAGGCGCGACGCCGCGAAGCGGCAAGCCCAGCCCTCCACGGGATTCCCGTCCGCGTGGGGGGCGGTTGATCGCGGTATCACCAGGCGATGCCGTAGTCCTCGCCGTAGTCGCTGGCGCCGCCCCACATCGTGCCGTTCTCGCGGTCGAACCAGATCGCGGTGATGGGTCCGGAAGTGCGGTCGAGCGCGCGCACGCGGTAGCCCATGCGGCGGAGTTCCGCCCGTACCCAGGGCGGAACATCTTCGCGGACGTCGAGGTCGCCGGGCCGCGACTCGTGGGCGCCGAAGGAACTCTGCATCTGGTGGCTGGTGATGTTCGCGGCCTCCGCAGCCTGCTGGACGTTCATGCCGAACTCGACGACGTTCAGGAAGAACTGGAGCAGGTTCTGGTCCTGGGTGTCGCCGCCCTGGACGGCGAACGAGAGATAGGGCCGGCCCTCCTTGAGCGCCATCCCGGGCGTCAGCGTCGCGCGGGGCCGCTTGCCCGGCTCGGGCAGGTTGTACGGGTTGAGCCCAGGGTCGAGCACGAAGCTCTGCATGCGCTGGCTCATGCCGATGCCGGTGCGGCCGGCGACCACGGCGGGGATCCAGGCGCCGCTCGGGGTCACGGACACCACCCAGCCATCGGCGTCGGCGGCCTGAATCGAGGTCGTGCCGGCGGTGAAGGCCTCTTCGTAGGTCATTCGCGGCAGGACCTGTCGGCCGGCCGACGCCTGCTGGAAGCCCTGTTCGCCCTCCGCGTCCGCGGCCGGCGGGATCGGAGTCCACTGCTCAAGGAGGTCGAGGAAGGGGTTGTCACCCTGCTGGAATCGGTACGGGTCGCCGGGGCGGGCTCCCTCGTCGTTCCGCTTCCAGTCGATCGACTCGTAGCGTGCTCGGGCGTAGTCCTTCGAGAGCAGGCCCTCAAGCGGTTCTTCCGGCGGGTAGTAGGGATCGCCGTAGTAGAAGTCGCGATCGGCGAAGGCGAGATTCATCGCCTGGTAGAGCGTGTGGATGTAACGGGCCGAGTTGTAGCCCATCGGCTTCAGATCGGCGTTCTCGAGGATGTTCAGCGCCTGGAGCATGACCGGTCCCTGAACCCAGGAGGTCAGCTTGTAGACGTCGACGCCGCGGTAGTTCGTGTGCACCGGTTCCTCGATGTGGACCTGCCAGCGGTCGAGATCGGCCATCGTGTGGAGTCCGCCCAGCTCCTGCGAACCCCGCACGAACTCCTCGGCGATGTCGCCGCGGTAGAACCGGTCGTAGGCCGCCTCCAGAGCCTGCTCGCGGGTCTTGCCCTGCTTGAGCGCCGCGGCCTCGGCTTCGACCAGCTTGCGCAGCGTGTCCAGCAGATCCGGCTGGCGGAAGATCTCGCCGGCCCGCGGCGCCGCGCGTTCGTCGCCGTCCCCGGACGAGGACAGGTGGGGAAGGAACACCCGCGCCGAGTCCGGCCACTGCTGGAGCATCTCCCTGCGGCGCTCCATGTTGTCGGCTTGGGCCCGCTCGATCGGGTAACCGTCTGCCATCTGGATGGACGGTTCGAGCACTTCCGCCAGGCTCATCGTCCCGTAGTGCGCGAGCATGACGATCAGCAAGTGGCGTCGACCGCGTTTCCGCCGCGGGCGAAGATAAGCGCGCCGGCTGTGGCCGCCAGCGGCTTGCCGGTGACCGCGACCCAGTGACGCCCGTGCAGCACGGGCTTGACGGTGCGCTGGGCGAGGACCGGCGCGACAGCGCAAGCGGCGGCGACGGCGAGTGCCAGAACGCGAAGGCGGAAACCAGGGGCCGGCGTGGGGATCATCGCGGCAGCTTATCGCCGGTGCGCGTCGGATCCTGTTGCGTGCCGGTCGGGATGCCGGCGCCGCCGCTGATAGCCTGCCTGTCTCTCAACTGAAGTTACGAGGACGCCGTTCCATGAAAGCAGCCGTATTCCACGAAGTCGGGCAACCGCTCGAGATCACCGACGTCGCGATCAGCAAGCCGGGACCGCACGAGATCCTCGTCCGGAGTTCGGTGGTCGGGGTCTGC
>JAPVWO010000155.1 GCA_027493375.1 Candidatus Multivorans thiocomprendens
CTCGGACCGCGAAGGCATCGCTCACGCCACGCAGACAGAACCGACGCCCCGGCCTACAAGAGCGACTCCGAGACAACCCAAGTCCGACAGATTGCTAGCGCCCTTGGTACGAAGTCGAGGAGGGAGGCGCCGCCGGGTCCGTGCTTCAAGGCGTTGAAGTGGTTGGAGAGAGAAGGGACAACGATCGACTTGAGTGACGCCATTTCCGGTGCGATAGATGCGATCTCCGAATTGCCCGACCCGGATTGGACCGTTCTGTTGCCCTTGGGACACTGGGCTATACACCGAAATCGCCCCGATCTGCTGGCGCACGTCCTCGTGGATTCAGATACCGGTCAGCGAGCCCGCGCCGATTGGCGATGCGCTGGTGGCCGATTCCTACGTCGAGCGTGGCGACGTTCGTCGGCACCTCTTGCCTCGCGTTCCGGCGATCGCGGCGGCTTATGGAGACGAAGACCCGGCAAGCAAGAGCGCGCAGGAATGGCGCCTGTTCTTCGAAAAGGCGGGGGGCCAGGGCACTTTGGCGGTGCGGCCTATCGAGAAGTGGTTGAGCCAACAAGACCGTGAGACGGCGTCGGACTTCCTGGGGCTCGATCCCGGACCCGCCAACAAGAACGGCTGCACGCTGCGAGACTTTAGGGTCGAGCCTCGCATTCCGGGCCCTGACGCCGAAGGGGGCGTCAGGCGGGCACTCGCCCCTTGGATGGAGGACGGATTCAGTTCGTTGGCAAACCACGGCCGCAGGATCGCGATGTTCTTCCACTACGTAGGCAAGACAGCCGTGGGGTCACACCCGAGTTCATGGTTGCGGAGACTCGCCGACCTCCGGTGGGTGCCATGCGACGATTCTCGACTGCGCGCACCAAAGGACGTGCTTGCCCGTCCAGATCCGGCGCGAAGTGACGCGCCCGTGGCGTCGCTCTCGGAGGAACTTGTCGGAGTCCTTGAAGCGGAGGGGCTCGAGTTCGGCACTGCGGTTCCCGAGGCTCCGGCGCTTCGCAGGTTGATGGCTCTGGGCGACTCCTTGGGAGCGACTGAGCTTGCGGAGCTCCTGCTCGATGTTCGTGGGACCGCTTCAACCGAGGATCGCGTTCAGTTTGCCCAGGTCCTGGGCGACCTCTCGGTGCCGGCCGAATCGGGCCAACGGTTTCCGCTCAACCGAGTGGTCCGACGTGCCGGAGCCGGCGGGGGCATTCGGGGCACCATGGGAGGGTGGATTCTCCCGTTGGACAGTGTTGTGGAGCCGCTTCGGCAGGAGTTGCTGCACGAGGACTTTCCGTACGAGTTTCCCGCCACCACAACGGGGGAGCAGGCTTTGGACTACCTTCGGTGGGTCTGGAAGAGGGCCGGTACCTCGGGGGAAGGTCTCGCCAACCAAGTCCGAGATGTCCTTCCGGCGGCGTACGCCTACTGTCTGGACGACCGGATGGGCGACGAGTCCTTGGCTGGAAGTTGGCACCAGGCCACGCCCGAGGCCGCGGTCTTCTCGGAGCGAGAGTGGATCCGCCTCGCCGACACGCCCGCGCGCGTCTACTTTGACGATCTGGAGGACCGGAGATTCGCGCCTAGAGATGCCTCGATCCGTACGGCTACGGGAGGGCACTTGGGGAACTCCCGCGACCAGCAGAAGCGAACAGCGAAGGCACTTGACCTGCCGTTGTTGTCGGGTCGTATTCGTCTTCGTTGGGAGGAGGGTGCGGAGCGGGAAGTTGGAGATTGGATTCCGCGATTCGAACTCATCGGTCGACTGCTCGCACATGCCCGGGAGAAGAGCCCGTCAGACGGCGGACCGGACGGAGTGGGCATCGGGCTCACGCTTCGTCTCGTTGAGCGGCTTGAGTTGTGGGTGAGCGTTCGTGGGTCTGCGTCAGACCGCGTGCCCGTCAACGCGAGACTGCGCTCGGAACGAGGCGACACCGGCCGCACGCGAACGGGTTCCAGACTCAGAGGCGGGAGGGGGTTCGTTTGACGTCGACCGGGCCTTGGGGCCTTCGCGAGCTTTGGCAAAGCAGCTCAGGAAGGCCCTGAAGGGAGAGCTCGAGCCGGAGAGTGAGGAGGAGACAGAACCCAAGGGCGAAGGGTCGATCGCCGGCGACTCGGCTGCGGATCTTGGTGACGAGATTTATCGTGAGATTGCGGCTGCGTACGAGCGTCTCTTCGGGCGCGAACCGGAAGTAGGGGAGCCCCACCAGACAGGATGGGATGTTCGGAGCCACGACCCAGAGACTGGGCGCACACGTCTGATCGAGGTCAAGGGCAAAGGGCTTCCCTGGACCGAAGACGAAGTGGTGGAGTTAAGCCGGGCCCAGGTGGCCAAGGCGTTTGAGGCACGGATGCAGAACGGCTCTTCCTGGTACCTCTATGTCGTCGAGCGAATCGACCAGGAGAGCTTTGAGGTTCTTCCAATCAGCAACCCTGCCGACACGGCCACGAAGTGGATTCTCCGAGGCGGCGAGTGGCGGATGATCGCGGACGAGCCCCGCCGAATCGACCATACATCGGGAGAGTCCGACTCGGACAGCAAGTGACCTTTACTGGTCGTTGTTGGACACAAGCACACCCAGCGGCGGCGCCCCGTCCGGACTCTCGAAGTCCACGTCGAGCAGCATCGCGATGAGGTCGGCGATGTCCGTCAGCCCCATGCGGTGAACGGTGCGGCCGGCTTCGAAGCCGGCGCCCCAGCCGACGAAGCCGGTGAGGATCTCGGGGAAATCGGTGGGGAAGTGGCCGTGGGCGCCGCCGTCGGTGGGGCGCACGGCGTCGCCGGAGGCATCGGAGCCGAAGGTGGTGCCGAGCGCGCCGGCCAGGGCGAAGGGGACGCTCGGGCTGGCGCCGACCTCGTCGAGTTCGTCGCGTTCGACGATGCGGAACAGCCGGCCGATGGGTTGAGGCAGGTCGGCGAGGATGGCGCGGACTGCCTTCAGCGCCTCCTCGTCGGCCGCGTCTCGCAGGTGAAGGAACGTAGAGCCGCCGCTGGGGTGGAAGGTGGCGCGCCACTCACCGCGGTCGGGCTCGGTGCCGTGGAGGCCGGCTTCGGCCAGCCAGACGTTGGGCATCACCTGGGTGTGAAGGTCGACGAAGCCGTGGTCGCCGACAATGACGAATGCCGTGCGGTCCAGGATGCCGGCGCGTTCCGCGGCGTCACGGACCGCGCCGATGGCCCGGTCGGCGGCGCCGACGGCGCGCCGGATGCGATCCGACTCCCGGCCGTGCGCGTGCTGGGCGGAATCGGTCGTGATCAGGTGCAGCGCCATCAGAGCCGGCCGGTGGGCTTCCAGGACGTAGGCGGCCATCACTCCGGTCGTGTCGTCACGGGTGATGTAGGCAGCGGAGTAGTTGCGCAGGTTGAGGCGGCCCGTTGCCTCCCGCTCCAGTTCCCGCCACAGGCCGGGCGTGCTGCCCTCGCGCATCGGCAGCAGGCGGTCGCTGTTGGGGTCGAGCGAGTAGACCTCCGGCACGAGCCAGTCCACCGGCGCGCCGACGGTCACCGGCCAGGAGATCGCCGCGGTCTGCCGGCCGGCCTCGCGCACGGCGTCCCAGAGCGTGGGAACCTGGATCGCCGATTCGTGCCAGTACCACTCTCCGCTCTGGCCCTCGGGTTCGAAGGGCCGGTTGTAGTAGATCCCGTGCCGGGCGGGCAATGCGCCAGTGACGATCGTCGTGTGCGACGGGTAGGTGACCGTAGGAAACACCCCGCGCACGCCCTCGGCGTGTGCGCCGTCGCGCGCCATCTGCTGCATGTTCGCCGCCGGCCAGGAGGAGCCGGGGAGGTAGAAGTCCGGCCGGAGGCCGTCGACCGAGACGAGAACGACGTGATCGGCCCGCGGCGCCGCCTGTGCCGCCAGCGGACCGGCAGCCAGGAGGAGGGAGCAGAGGACGGCCCCGGCGACGGCGGGAAGACCCGGCAGCCAGCGCCGGATACTGCCGTCCGCGGATACCGGCGTCACGTCCGAGGCCCTACACCGCGGCGGCGAGCCGGCCGTCGTAGATGCTCTGCCGCATCTCTTCCAGCTTGTCGAGGTAGAGCTGTCGATACTCGTCGTAGTCGAGGTCGAACGGGGCCCGGCCGCGCTCGAAGCCGGCGAAGGTCTGGTTCGGCCCGTCCTCCGCGAACGGGCGCATCGCCTCGACCTGCGCCTCGAACTGGTCGACCAGGCGCGGATGCTCGGCGAGCAGGCGCTGCAGGACGTACACGCCGAAACCGATGTGGCGGGCCTCGTCGCGCTGGATCAGACGGATGCCGCGGTTGAGCGCGGGCAGCTTGCCGGTGCGCTCGAAGATCTTGTAGTAGATGGGGTAGCTGGCTTCCGCTCCCACGCCCTCGACGTAGAAGTGGTACAGCATGATGGCGCGCAGGAGCGCCTCCGGGCTGTCGTCCTCGAAGAGAGCGCGCATCGTCGCCGGCAGCCGGGTCGAGAACATGTCGCCGTGGAGGTCGGGGTAGGGGATGTCGACCCCGAACCGGCCCGGCAGCGCCTCGATCAGCCAGGTCTCGAAGAACTGGACGTGGCGGGCTTCCTCGTACATCTGCGCGGTGACGTACATCTCGTCTTCCAGCCGGCCGTCCTGGCGGAAACGGAACTGGAGCGGTGCGAGTTCGTGGGTCACGCCGCGTTCGCCGACCCGGAAGCCGGAGATCAGGCGGATCAGCAGCCTCCGCTCGTCGTCCGAGAACGACATCCAGTCGGAGCGCTCCTGGGAGAAGTCGATGTCGGCGGGGTTCCAGGAACGCTCGTGGGACGCGGTGAAGAGTCGTATGGGAAGCGACGTGCTGTCGAACGGCATGGCGAACCTCCTTGACGGTCGATTCTAGCCCGCATCGGCTGGTTGGCGGGTGCCTGAGGCGTCAGTGTCGCCGGAACGCGCGGACCAGCAGCAGCATGGCGACGGCCATCAGCAACGATCCGCCCAGGAGGGGTGCGCCGGGGAGCTCGAATGGGGCGGCGTCGGAGGTGAAGTAGCTGAACACGCCGCTGGTGAAAACGAGCGGCGCCACGATCGCCGACAGGCTCATCAGCGACGTGAGAGCCCCCTGGATCTTCCCCTGCTCGGTGGGCGCCACCGTGCCCGCGATGATCGCCTGGACCGCCGGCCCGGCGATGCCTCCCAGCGATCCCGCGAAGATCACCGCGACGAGGACCAGGCCGTTCGGAGCTAGGCCGTAGCCGGCGAAGGCCAGTGTGCCGATGCCGAAGCCGACCAGCACGGCCCGGCGTTCGCCCAGCCAGGTGACCGCGGGTCGCACGAGAAAGCCCTGGACCAGGGCCGCCGCAACGCCGACGGCCGCCAGCGCGAGACCGTTCTGGAACTCGTTCCAGCCGTAGCGGTAGCCCGTGTAGAGCACCCAGGAGGTTTCCAGGCCGCGTTGCGCGAGCGCCATCAGCAGAAAGGCGACGGCCAGGCTGGCGACCAGGGGGTAGGTGCGGAGATGCACGATGCTCGACACCGGATTCGCCTTGCGGAGCGAGAAGGCGCTCCGGTTCTCCGGCGCCAGCGACTCGGGCAGCGCGAGAAAGCCGTAAAGCGAGTTGAGGAGGCACAGACCGGCGGCGACGAAGAAGGGCAGCCGCAAGTCGATGCCGCCAAGCAGGCCGCCGAAGATCGGTCCGAGGATGAAACCGACGCCGAAGGCGACGTTGACCAGTCCGTAGTTCCGCGCCCGGGTCTCCGCCGTCGAGATGTCGGCGATGTAGGCGTTCGCCGTCGTGATGCTGGCACCCATCAGGCCGGCGACGATCCGGCCCGCGAACAGCCAGCCGAGCGATGGCGCGAAGCCCATGATCAGGTAGTCCACGCCGAGGCCGAGCATGGAGAGCAGGAGGATGCGCCGGCGGCCGAAGCGGTCGGACAGGGCGCCGAGGATCGGGGCGCACAGGAACTGCGCCACGGCGTAGCAGGCCGCGATGGCGCCCACGGCAACGGCGGCGGACGATGTGTCGCCGCCCCGGAACTGCTCGACGAGTTCGGGGAAGACGGGGATGATCAGGCCGACTCCCAGCATGTCGAGCAGGATCACGGCGAAGATGAAGCCGACGCCGGCCTGTCGGCGGGGTGGCGCGCTTGGATGAGGCGTGGTCATGATGTGGACCGGCTCCGCCGGTGGGGTGCCGTGGAAGAGAGCGCGGAATCGCCGTCCCCGGGCCTGGAAGGCCGGCGACGTACTGGAGCGTCGCGAGAGTAGTACGTGGGCCAGGCGTTAGAGTTGACGCCATGCTTCACATCGTCGAAACACGGCAGCCAGGTCGGTCCGCGGCGCGTCCTCGCGCCGGCGGCCGGCTTGTCGGCGGCGTTCTGTTGTCCCTGGCTCTGGTCGGAGCGATCACGGCCTGCGGTCCGTCGGAACCTCAGCCGGACGTGGACACGCTGCGCGCGTCCTTCATCGCGCAGATCGAATCGATCGACCTGGTGGCGGACCTCGAAGCCGACGGCGGCGATGTTCGCTTCGTGCGCCCCGACGGCTCGGGCGAGGATGTCGAGTGGCGGGTGCGGATCGACTCGCTCGACGTGGAGTCCGGAGGAGGTGAGGGGGCGCAGGTGCTGGGTCACGTGCTGTCGGCCTGGACTGCGAACGGTCGTCCGATCAGCGTCTGGCAGGGGCCCACCGGGCGGCCCATGACCGACATGCCTCACTGGGTTCTCGACGCCGGTCTGGCGACCGAGTGCCTGGCGCTGTGGGACGAAGAAGCGAAGGCGTGGGGCTGGACGTGACGTTGATCGCCGCAGGTCCGCGGCTAGGATTGAAGAACGGTTCACCCCTTCCTGGGAGGGTAGTCGGATGAGGAAGCACGAACAGTCGAGAGCCGTGACGAAGGTTGGCGCGATGGTCCTGTTGCTGGGACTGGTCGCTGTCGGCACCGCCACGGGAGCGAACAACAACGCCGCGGACGCCGACTGGAAGATCCCCCGCACCGCCTACGGCCACCCGGACCTCCAGGGCGTGTGGGAGAACAACAACGGCACTCCCCTGCAGCGCCCCGCCGCCTGGACCGGCAAGGAGCGCCTGACGGACGAGGAGTTCCAGGAGCTGATGGCGGCCGTCGCCGAGGCGACGGACCCGGGCGCGGACGCCCTGTTCGGCGACCAGCTCGTCCTGGCGGCGATCGAGCGGACCAAGGCGACCTCATACGACCCGACGACCGGCAACTACAACCAGTTCTGGATCGCCGACCGGTACTTCACGAAGCGCACTTCGCTCGTCGTCGATCCGCCGGACGGTCTGATCCCGCCCTTCACCGAACCGGCGAAGAAGCGTCTCTGCAAGCGGGTGAAGCACCTGATGGAGCATCCGGCCGACTCCTGGCTCGATCGGCCGATTCCCGAGCGTTGCATCAGCTACGGCGCCCCCTTCATCTTCCCCGGCTACAACGGCTACCACCAGATCTTCCAGACGCCCGACAACGTCGTGATCCACCAGGAGATGATCCACGACGCCCGCGTCATCCGGTTGGGCGACGAGTCCGTTCTCGCCGAGGGCGTGCGTCTCTGGAACGGTGACTCCCGCGGCCACTGGGACGGCGACACGCTGGTCGTCGAAACCTCGAACTACTCCGAGAAGAACGACTTCATGGGATCCTCGGAACAGCTTACGATCACCGAGCGGTTCACCCTGACGGACCCGGAGACCCTGGAGTGGGAGGTCACGGTGAACGATCCGGGGACGTGGACGAAGCCCTGGACGGCGTCGATTCCCCTCAAGCGTACCGAGGACGCGATCTACGAGTACGCCTGTCACGAGGGCAACTACGGCATGGAGGGAATGCTCGCCGGCGCCCGCGCCGAAGAGGCCGCGAACAAGCCGAAGCAGCTCGATCCAGGCGTCGTGTTCCGCTACCCCGGACTGGCCTGCGACTTCTAGTGCGGGGTTGTGGGCCTCACCAGGCTAGACGACGGCATCAGGCCCAGCTTCAGCGAATAGCGCGAATCTCGACCCCAGGCAACTCCAGCTTCAGCCAGGCCCGGTCAGCCGTGAGCGCGGGAAGACCGTGGGCGGCTGCGGTGGCGAGACACGCGCGGTCACCGAGTCCAAGGCCCGCCGAAGCTGTTGCGGGACGAAGCGCTCCGCTGTGAAGCGCCATGTCCGACTCGAAGGGCAGGATGTCGACTCCGAGCGTGGCGAGAGAGTAGGCCGCGGCGGGCTCCGACCATCCCTTATGGGCGAGCCGAGCGGCAACCTCTTCGACATTGACGGCGGACATCGCCGCGCCGTCCGACAGGGCGCTGAACACCACTTCCGCCCCTGGCTCGTTCTGAATCAGCGCCAGCAGCGCCGATGCGTCGAGCAAAGAGCTAGCCACCGAACTCCTTCCGAGCCTCGGCCCGGCGCTCCGCGATGAAGGCGTCCACATCGCCGCCCTTGCCGCCGCCGTACTTCCTGGCCAAGGCCTGGATCTGCGCCACGGCGGCGTCCAGGGCTGCCTCCGTCGTGGTGATCTTGATCGAGGCGCCCTCGAGCGTCAGGACGACCTCCTGCCGTGGCTGGAAACCGAGCGCCGCACGGAACGCCGCCGGCACCACAAGCCGGCCGGATGCGTCCACGACGGTGGAAGCCGACTCAACGGTCTTGTGCGTATCGTGCGCCATGGAGGACGGACTCTACCATGGTGAGAGCTCCATGGCAGGCAGTGTTCTTTGCCTACCATGAGCATGGGGTCCTACGCGCAGATGTCGAAGACGGAATCCGCGTTGATCGATGCTGCTGGGACTTCGAAGAGGCGGTTTCAGCCGCTGAGCATCTTCTCGCGACGCTCGGCGCGGGCGAAGGTCAAGGCGACGATGGCGGCGATCGCCAAGGCGATGCCGATGCGGTTCTGGACGGCCATCGCGAGCAGCCGATCGGCGTCGGCTTCCTCGACGTACAGCGGATTCCAGAAGGGCGAGACGAGCGGTGCTGCCCCGAGTCGGCTGACGAGGAAGCCCTCCAGACCGAGTACCGCCGTGGTTCCCAGGGCGCCGGCGGTCTCGCTGCGGAAGAGGTTGCCGAGGCCCATTGCGGCCACCACGTAGAAGGTGGCCGCCTGCGCGGCGCCGTAGAGGGTCTGGACGACGGGAAAGCCAGTGAAGAACGTGAACGTGAACGCCGCCATCAGGCTCAGGCTGACAAGCAGCATGAGGAGCGCGGCGGCGAGTTTTCCGAGCCAGACGCGATGCGCGCCGCCCGGTACCGTGTAGGCGATCTCCAGCGTGCGCTGATCCAGTTCGCCGGCGATGATCCGGCCGCCGAGGAAGGCGCCGAGAATCGCTACCGGTACGCCGATCAGCGTGTTCTGTGCAGAGGCAGGTTCGAAGGTCGGCAATCGGCCTGCGATCAGCAGGAGGGCCTGACCGGCGAGCCAGAGCAACGGAGACAGGAGGAGCAGCCAGTAGCGTCGACCCCCGATCAGCACGGCGGAGTGCCGGAGGACGGTGATCAAGCTATGGCCGCCCCACCTGTCACGGGGCGGCGCCCAAGGGGCAGCTCCACGCGCTCTCAGGGAAAGAGCGCGTCACTGGCGCCGCCGACTGGAAGCCGCAAGGTAGCGCCAGTAGCGGCGTTGGCTACGAGCAGATCGCACCGGCGGCGCCGAAGAGCCCGATGCCGACACCTTGACCGAACGGGTCACGCATGACGGTCGCGACTCCCCACACGAAGATGCCGACGCCCTTGACTGCCAGACTGCAGGCTCCTCGTCCGGTCACCGAGACCATCTCGGTGTCCGTGAGCGGTTCAAGTCGACTGTCGTCGACGCCAGGCACGTTGGCCTCGGTGAACGCGATCGGCGGTTCCGCGAAGGCGCCGCCGGCACTCAGCGCCAGCGCCGCCACTGCGAGGGGAAGGACCTTCTTAAGCATGGTTGATTCCTTTCGTTCCATAGGTTCACGTTGCAGCCGATCCCGTTTCGGGGGCTGCGGACTTGCGGGCGGGAAGGCGCCGCGGAAGAGGAGCGGCTCTCCTCCCGCCTATTGACCGAGACGGAAACGGCGCGGCTGTCTTCGTCTCGGCCGCCCTTCTCGGAAGGACGCGGTCGGGTCCTCCTGTCGCGCGAGGGGGGCAAGACGGACAGCCGATTCGTGGATGCGGCCGTCGGCGAGCTCAGCCGCCGAGCATCTTTTCGCGACGTTCCGCGCGGCTGAAGGTGAGTGCGACGATGGCCGCGATCGCGAGCGCGACGCCGACGCGGTTCTGAACGTTCAGCGCGAGCATCTGCGCCGCGTCGGCTTCTTCCACGGTGAGCGGATTCCAGAACGGCGAGATGCGGAGCGCACTGAGCAGGCTGTTCAGGCCGAGGAGGCCGACGGTGGCCAGGGATCCGGCGACCTCGCTGCGGAACAGCGTTCCGAAGCCCATCGCCGCCGCGAGGTAGAAGACGACTCCCTGAGTGGCGCCGTACAGGCTCGACAGAACCGGGAAGTCGGTGAAGAAGGCGTAGGTGACGGCGGCCAGGAGCACCAGGCTGGTCAGCAGCATCAGGATCGCGGCGGCGAGCTTGCCGAGCCAGACGCGGTGGGCGCCTCCGGGGACCGTGTAGGCGATCTCCAGGCTGTTCTGGTCGAGTTCGCCGGTGATCGCTCGCCCGCCCAGGAAGATGGCGAGGACCGCCACCGGCACGCCGATCAGGCTGTTCTGCGCGGCCACCGGCTCCACGCTGGGCCGCATTCCGGCCAGCAACATGACGGCCTGGATCCCCAGCCATACGAGGGGCAGGAATGGCAGCAACCAGTACCTGCGCCCGGCGAGCAGGACCGCGGAAGTCCGCAGCACGGTGATCATGCCGGCACCTCTTGACGCACCGACCGGGCGAGCCACAGGTAGCCGTCCTCGAGGGTCGGCTCGACCGGCTCGGCCCGTTCGTCGGGACGGTCCGCGGCGAGCACGCGCAGGCTGCTGGTGCCGTCGGCTTCCGGCTTCTGGTCGGCCAGCACCGCGCCTTCCGGCAGCTCCGGCGCCTCGCCGTCGTCCGCCGTCCTCCACGACCACACCCGGCCCTCCGCTTCCCGCGACAACGCCGCCGGATGGCCGTCGAAGACCATGCGGCCGCGCGTCAGCACGAGGACCCGTTCGCACGCCACGGCGACGTCCTCGACGACGTGGGTGGAGAAAAGGACGATCCGGTCCTTGGCCAAGCGGGAGAGCAGGTTGCGGAAGCGGACCCGCTCCCGGGGATCGAGGCCGACCGTGGGCTCGTCGACGACGATGATCGGAGGCAGCCGGAGCAGGGTGCGCGCCACCGCGACGCGCTGCCTCATGCCGCCCGAGTAGCTGCCGATCTGCTCGTCGGCCCGCTCGTCGAGACCGACCTCCCGCAGCAGGGTCGAGATGCGGTCGGCCCGCTCGGAGGCGTCGATCTGGTAGAGCGCGGCGTAGTACTCGAGGTACTGGCGGGCGGTCAGGCGGGGCGGCAGGCCGGCGTCCTGGGGCAGGTAGCCGACGTAGCGGGCGAGGCGCTTGCGGACGCTGAGCAGCGGTACGCCGCCCAGCGTGATGCGGCCCCGGGTCGAGTCCAGGATGCCGGTCAACTGCCGCAGCAGGGTCGTCTTGCCGGCGCCGTTCGGACCGAGGACGCCGACCATGCCGCGGTCGACCTCGAAGCTGACCGCGGCCAGGGCCTTGACCGTATCGATCGGCAGGTCGAGGCCGAAGAGCTTGGTTGCCGCGGCGCGCCAGAGACGGAGGATCTGGCCGCGCAGGCCCCGGGCGCGCCGGCGCCGGGACGTTTTCCGTTCGCGGCGCATCGTCTCCACGCGCGCCGTGCGGCGGCCGAGCTGGATCAGCAGGATGATCGCCGAGACGATGGCCAGGGCGACGAAGCCGGCGATCTCCGGGTCGGCGACCATCTCCGGGCCGACCAGCCACGTGAGGATCCCCCAGGGCAGCAGGGCCGTCAGCACACCCTCGATGCCGCCCGGCTTCACGCGACCCAGGGCGTCGGCGTGGCCGCGGGCTCGCCGGATCTCGCGCAGCAGGCTGGAGCCGAGGAGCAGGATCGCGATCCAGATGCCGAGGATGACCAGGCCGGTGCGGATGCGCACGGCCAGGGTGATCGCGCCGGCCAGCAGCAGCAACAGGGGCAGGAGCCGGTCGCGTGCGTCGGCCGGATGGAACGCCTGGCCGCCGGCGGAAGCGACGCGCCTGGCGAACTCGGTGGAAGCCCGCAGCGCCCGGCGCACCGGTCCGGGAAGGCCGTATGTCTTGCGCAGGTGGCGAACGACGAGCCTGGGCGGACCGCCGACCGTTTCCGGTTCGGGTGTCGCCGGTTTCGGCAGCAGCCAGACGGTCAGGCCCAGCAGCGCGCCGGCGATGAGCACCGTCGTGGTGACCTGCCAGAACAGCGACTCGATCACGCCGAACGCGAACAGGGGCGCGGTGATCGCGATGACGGCGCCGAGCCAGGTGAGCACCACCCAGGGGCCCACGCGACTGAACAGCTCGTCGAGCCGGCGGAGGAAGACGAAGCCGACGGGGATGACGAGCAGCGTGAGCACGGTCGCGGTCAGAAGGCCGCCGATCACGAGCGTGGCGAAGGGCGGCCAGAGTTCGTTCTCGCGGCCGGTGGAGATGGACAGCGGCGCCAGGGCGGCGATCGTCGTGGCGGACGTCATCAACACGGGACGGGCCCGCTCGCGGACCGCGGCGAGGGCGGCCGCGCCAGCGCTCCAGCCGGCGCCGAGGGTGTGCTGCTGCATGCGGTCGACGAGCAGGACGGCCGGGTTGATCGCAAGTCCCAGCAGGACCAGTGCGCCGAGGAGAGCCATCGCCTCGAACCCCATGCCGGTCACGACCAGCGCCCACACGGAACCGAGCAGGGCGAGCGGAAGCGCGATGAGGACGAGGATCGGCAGGGTCATCGACTCGAACGTCACGGCCAGCACGAGGAAAACGAGAAGAACGACCGGCACCGCGATGCGCCGGAACCAGTTCGTGTTCTCCTCGGAGCGGTCGAGTGCGATCGTCGTGCCCGCCGGCCGGTGAATGCTGGCGATCGCCTCGTCCAGGTTTCGGTCGAACGCGTCGCGGGCCGGACCCCGCCGCGGCACGTCCTGCGACAGGGTGTACAGAACCTCGCGTTCGCGGACGCCGTTGTGGTGGGTGATGACCGGCGAGGGAGGCGCCTGCCGCACCTGGGCCAGGGCAGCGACCGGCAGCACGCCGATCCCGGTCGAGACGCGGAGCTGCTGCAGGCCGCTGAGCGACACGTCGCGGTCGAAACGGCTGCCGTCCGTCAACTGGGCTTCGTCGCGCCGGCTTTCCTGCCGTTGCACGACGATCGGGAGCTCCCGGCCGCTGGCCAGAGGAAAGCCGGTTGCGATCGTCGTGCCCTCCCGGCCGGCCAGGTTCAGCATCGGCAGCACTTCGTCCAGCAGCACCCCGAAGGTGTCGAAGGCGCGGCGGTTCGGGCTCACGTGGAGTTCATCGGGGCCCGGGCGCACCGCCGGATAGGCGTTGGCGATGCCCTCGATCTCCCGCAGACGCTCCGTGACCTGGGCCGCGAGGTCCGTCAACTGTTCGTTGTCGTTGCCGGAGAGCACGACGCGGGAAGGGCCGCCGCCGAGGAGTTCCTGGGCGCCCCCGCCTCCGCCGCCGCCGCGGCCGCCCGGCCCGTCTCCCTCGCCCGGATTCATCAGCTCGACACCGGCGCGGCGAGCCGGCGGCCGCAGGAGTCGACGAACGAAGGCCGCCGTCAGATCCTCGGGCCGCTCCTCTTCGTCCACGAGGTGGACGGTGAGCGATCCCCCTTCTTCCCGGATCACGCTCTCCACGCGGTCGACCCCTTCCACCTCCTGGATCGTCTCGAGCCGTTCGAAGGCCCGGACCGCCGACTCGAGGCTCCCGCGGCCCTCCGGCAGGCGAACGGAGAGCTGGACCTGGTCGGCGACCGGCGCCTGGCCCGGACCGCTGG
>JAPVWO010000156.1 GCA_027493375.1 Candidatus Multivorans thiocomprendens
CTGAACCAGGCGTACCCAGTACCGGACACACCGATTCCACGCTAAGCCCCGTACCTGCAAGGGATTCCCAAGCCTGATCCTCAGAACTTCGGCCTAGAACGAGTACCGGAGCGAGTTCGACAGCACGACATCCGTCTCCTTGACGCCCGTGGGCGGCTCGCTGTCGTGGGCGACGTTCAGGTTGATCGCCAGGGCGAGACCGCGAAGAAGCTGGATCTCGAACGAGGTCTCGGAGAGCACGCGGTAGTCCTCGACCCGGTCGAACCGGGTCTGGAAGTAGAGAGTCTCGACCAGACGGAGGCGTTCGTCCCTGCTGTTGTAGCGGACGGTCAGGTAGTTGGTGGAGCGGTGGTGTTCGCTGCGTCGCGCGTCGGCGAGTTCCGCGGGCAGATCCAGGGTCTCCCGCTCGAGCATGTAGCCGGTGCCGAGGAAGACCTCGGCGCGGGGCGACTCCAGCACCTGGAAGCGGCCCCCGCCGCCGAACAGGAGCCGCTGTTCGAGCCGGGTGAACTCGTTGAACTGGTGCTGGCCGAACACCTCGTACGAGAACCGGCCACTGTGTTCGCGGATGAATCGCAGGTGGCTCAGCGCGTTGTTGACGAAACGGCTCTCGTTCAGCCGGGTGAAGGAGTAGTTCGACGTCAGGAAGATGACGTTGGTGGGACGTTTCGGGGCGTCCTCGCCGTCCGTCGACTCCTCCTCGGCCGGGTCGGATACCCCGTTGGGGTGCACCCAGGCGTACTGGACGCGAGCGCCGGCGCCGAGAATGTCGCGCTCCGTGTTGCCTCGCTGGAGGGAGGAGCTGAGGTCGATCGTGCTGGCCCACCCCGGCGCCTCGGCGCCGACGCGCATGCTCTCCGTGTTGACCTGGGCCGCGGCGGGCAGCGTCAGTGCGGTTGTCGCCGCCAGGGCGGCGAGCAGGCGCACGGCCAGGGCGCATCGGCCTTCCAGTCTCATGCAGCGCGACGTTACTCTGGAAACGCCGACGTATCGGCGAGGCCGCAGAAGGCGCGGCTCGGATTCGTATAGGTGCGTGCGGCGTCGCCCGCCTTGTCCTTCACGGTCAGCCGGTAGTCGACGTCGGTGAGGCCGGCGGCGAAGACCCAGAAGGCGTCGTTGTGCGTCCGGCCATCCAGCACCTTCACCGCGAGTTCGATGTTGCCGGGCGAGAAGAAGGACATGTAGCCCGTGGCGTCAGTGCCCGGGAAGGGCGAGGCAGCGCCGGTCTCGCCGTCGGCCTTCGTCCAGACGGCGGTGATCTCGAACCGGCCGTCGAGCAGACAGAGCGCACCAGGAGCGCAGTCGCCGAGTGTGTCGCTTGTTCGGGCCGGGATGTGGGCGGCACTGTCCGCCAGCGCTGCACCGGTCGCGCCCGCGGGTTCGGCAAAGGCCATCGTGTCGCCTCGGCCGCACACCTCGCCGGGAGGGTTTCGGTAGACGACGACCCGGTCCCGCAGCGTGTCGGTCACGGTCAGCCAGTACTCGACGTCCGAAAGGGCGCCATAGAACACCCAGCGGTGTTCGTTGACGCCGCGGCCGTCGAGGATCTTCACGACGAGTTCCACGTTGTCGGGGGAGAAGAAGGTGGCGATACCGCTCTCGTCGCTCAGCCGCCTCAGGGAGCCCGTGCCGCGCTCGCCGTCGTGTTGGGACTCCCACTCGACCTCGACGCGGAAGCGACCGCCGGCAAGACAGAGAGCGTCCTCGCTGTCGTTGCAGCCGGGACCGGCGGTCGTGTCCTGGATGACGCCCACGGCGCGGGCCTCCGGCAGGTCGGCGCCGCCGCCGAGGTCGCTCAAGGTGAAGTCGAAGATCTCACTTCGCTCGACCTCGCCGTCCACCATGAGGGGCACCGTGACGTCCCGCGGGCCCGATTCGCCGTGCCGCCAGGTCAGCCGGCCGGAGACGGCGGCGTAGTCCGTTTCTTCGGCCGAACGGGGCGCCGTGCGGTAGTCGACCGTGACGTCGCCTTCCGCGCCGCCCCGCCGCTCGACCGTCACCGTGGCCAGGCCGCCCTCCTGGCCGACGAAGGCCGGAGCGGTGAACTCGATCGAACCGGCGGGGTTCGTGGGCTCGCCGCCCGGATCGATCCGGATTCTCATGCGTCCGGGAGCGTCGATGCCGCCGCTCATCGCCTCGAACTCGAAGCGGAGGTCGCGCGGCTCGATACTTGTGGCGTTCGGGAGCAGCGGTACCCGAACGGTGCGCGGCGACGCGTCGCCGTGCTCCCAGCGAAGTTCGCCTTCGGTACGGCGGAAGTCGCGGCCGGCGCGGGCGCTGCCGTTCCGGGCGCGGTAGGCGAGAGTCGCCGCTCCGTCACTGCCGCCTTCCCGCCCGATCTCGATCGTGATCGCTCCCGGATCGCTGCCCCCGGTCGCGGACGAGGCCGCGGCGGTCCACCGGCCTCGCCGTTCCGGCCTGATCGCGGCCCGGGCCAGGTCCTGCAGTTCCTCGAAGTAGCTGCGGAACGTCTCCTGGGGGCGAGGCGAGCGTTCGGAGAGGGTGATCATCGTCATCACGATGTCGGCTTCCGGATCGACGCCGACGTATTGGCCGTTGTAGCCGTGGGCGAGGTAGCGCCCCCGTGGCCTGATCCACCACTGGTAGCCGTAGCTCGGCGCGCCGGCGATGCCGCCGGTCTGGCTGCGTGTGGACTCCGCGATCCACTCGCGGGAGACGAGGCGCCGGCCCTCCCAGAGGCCTTCCTGCAGGGCGAGCTGGCCGATCTTCGCCATGTCGCGTGGCCGGATGCGGAGACCGGTACCGCCCCAGTGGCGGCCGCTCAGGTCCGGGTCCCAGGTCGCCGTACGGATGCCGAGCGGTCCGAACAGGTGCTTGCGGACGAAGGCGAGATGGCTCTGCCCGGAAGCGCGGTTGTTCGCCTCGGCGATCACGTGGGACAGCCCGCTCGAGTAGAAGAACTCGGCGCCGGGCTGCGCCACCACCTCGCGGGTCAGCACGTAGTCGACGCTGTCGGGATTGTTCCAGAACGCCTGGTCGGTGTCGTTCCATGCCAGGCCGGCGGTCATCGTCAGGGCGTGGCGCAGCGTCAGCCGGTTCTTCGGCGCCTCCGCGAGGCGGTGTGCGTAATGCGGAATGAGGTCCGCCAGCCGGGCGTCGACGGAGGGGATGAGGCCGCGGTCGAGCGCGATGCCGGTCGCCAGCGAGGTGACGCTCTTGCTGACGGAGTGGACGTTCTTGAGCGTCGTGTTCGTGAAGCCGCCGAAGTAGGTCTCGGCGATCAGGGTTCCGTGGCGGACGATGACGATTCCGCGCACCGTCTGGAACTCGGGGCGCGAGCCGACGCGGTGGAGGATGTCCTGGACGGCGCCCTGGTCCAGACCCTGGTGCGCCGGGACGGAGCGGGCCCAACCGTCGCCGATGTCCGGCGGCTGGGACAGACCGGGTTGGGCCGCAAGTGCGAGCAGGACGACGAAGGCGGCGGCTCCTCCACCTGGATCAGGATTCGACATGGGGTCCGGAATGGGCGCTATTCTTGGGCACTGAGCATAGTCACAGGTGGAGCAACCGGGTCCGTATCGCCGGCGCGAGCGGAGCCGGCTGGAAGGAGTTCCATGATGAACCGAAGAGAATCTCTTGTCGCAGCCCTCATCGTAGTTCCGACGGTCTTGCTGGCGGTTGCGGGTTGCGCCGTCAGCGGCGGTTCGGAGGCCGAAGCCGCGACGGACGTGTCCGACTTCGACGCCTCGGTCGACGTCGGCTCGATCGATTTCCCGACTTCGGCGGGCGAAGAGGCGCAGAAGCACTTCATCCGGGGCGTCGCGATTCTTCACAGCTTCGGCTACGAGCAGGCGAGGGAGCAGTTTCACGCCGCCCAGGAGCTGGAGCCCGGCTTCGCCCTCGCGTACTGGGGCGAGACCCTGACCTACAACCATCCGTTGCTGCCCGAGCGTGACCTGGCGTCGCCGCGGGAGGCCCTGGCGCGGCTCGGCGAGACGCGCGAGGAACGGGCGGCCAAGGCTGGCGACGAGCGCGAACAGGGCTTCCTGACCGCGGTCGAGGAGCTGTTCGGCGAAGGCGAACTCGCCGAGCGCCGGATCGCCTACATGGAAGCGATGGAAGGGCTCCACGAGCAGTATCCGGACGACGACGAGGTGGCCACGTTCTACGCGCTGTCCCTGTTGCAGGCTGTGGGCCCGCTCGGCGACGACTCCTTCCGCCTGAACGTCCTGGCCGGATCGATCGCGCTCGGCGTCTTCGAGCGCAACCCGGTTCACCCCGGGGCGGCCCACTACATCATCCACGCCTTCGACGACCCGGTGCATGCGCCGCTGGCGCTGCCGGCGGCCTATCGCTTCGCCGACATCGCGGCCGCCGTCTCCCACGCCCGGCACATGCCGTCGCACATCTTCATCCAGCGCGGCATGTGGGACCGGGTGTCGAAGTCGAACGACTCGGCCTACGAGGCGGCGGTGGCCCTGTGGGATCCGGGCGAGCGAGTCGGCGACATGGTCCACTCACTCGACTGGGGGCAGTACGGCGACCTGCAGCGCGGCGACTACGCCAAGGCCCGCGAGTGGATCGCGGAGCTCGACGATCTGGTGGAGCGCACCGGCGACGAGGGCCGCGGGAAGAGCACGGTGCCCCTGGTGCGCGCCCGCTACATCGTGGAGACGGAGGAGTGGGAGACGCGCGAGATCACGGACGACACGTCCAGTTCGGAGTTGCTGGCGACCGGGATCTCGGCGGTCCACACCGGCGAACTCGACCTGGCCCGTGAAGCCGCCGCGCGGCTCAGGAAGGCGGGCGAACGGCAGAGCGGCGACAGCTCGACGTTCCAGCGCGGTCCCAAGCCCGCCCAGGTCATGCACCACGAGGTGGCCGGCCTGATCCGGCTCGCCGAGGGCGACGCCGACGGCGCCGTCGAACTGTTCGACAAGGGGCTGGCGATCGCTTCGACGATGGGGCCGCCGCGCGGCGCCGCGTCGCCGATCAAGCCGATTCGCGAACTCTACGGCGAGGTGCTACTGCAACTCGAACGCCCGGAGGAGGCGATCGCCCAGTTCGAGGATCAGTTGCTCTACACCCCGAACCGGCCGCGTACGCTGCTGGGACTGGCGCGCGCGCAGTCCGCCGCGGGCGACAGGGCGGCCGCCTCCGCGACGTATCAGAGCCTGCTCGAGATGTGGTCAGGCGCGACCGAGCCGAAGGAACTTGCGGAGGCGCGGGAGTTCGTTGCCGCCGCTGGGGTGACGTGACCTTCGAGACCGAGTTCGAGACCAGACACAGCGACTGCTTCGCCGCCACCGGCTTCGTCCACGCCGGCGTGTTGCTCGCGCTGACCGAGATGGCCTATGCGCGGTTCGAGCAGCATTGCGGCATCGATGCCGGACTGAAGCCCGAGCGCGTCTACGCGGTGCAGCGGTCGACGACGGCGACCTACTTCTCGCCGCTCCGCTGGCAGGAAGGCGCGCGGATCCGCGTACACACGACGGAGGCGACGGAGCGCGGCTTCTCACAGGACTTCAAGGTTCTTTCCACCGCCGACGGCCGCGAGGTCGCCAGCTTCACCCATCGCTGGGTATGGCTGGACACGGAAGCCGGGAGGCCGGTCACCCTGTCAGGGGAGGTTCAACGACTGCTGCTCCGCGGCTGACCGCGGGAACACGGAAGGAGGACGCACATGAGGCGTCGACGTCACTCTCTACTCACCCTGTGCCTGTGTCCGATCGCCGCCGTCTGGGCGTGTGGTGCGGTCGATGAGCCCGAGGCCGCCGGTCCTGGGGTGGTGATCGAGACCTCTTACGGCAAGGTCGAAGGCGCGCCGGTGGACGACGGCCGCAGCCCGGCCGGCGACGTGCTCGCTTTCCGCGGCGTTCCCTACGCGGCGCCGCCCGCGGGCGATCTGCGCTGGCGGCCGCCGCGGCCGCCGGCAGCCTGGGACGGTGTGCGGCCGGCTCTGGAGTCGGGCGCGCCGTGCTGGCAGCGGATCAGTCCCGACACGTCGATCTGGAGCCGAGGGGAGATCGACCGGAGCGAGGACTGTCTGTACCTCGACCTGTGGACCGCCGCCGACGGCGCCGGCCCGCGGCCGGTCATGGTCTGGTTCCACGGCGGCAGCCACGAGGTGGGGCATGGGTCTTCCCTCATATTCGATGGCTCCGCGCTTGCACGCAAGGGCGTCGTCCTGGTGTCGATCAACTACCGGCTCGGCCCGTTCGGCTTCCTCGCCCACGAAGCACTCACCGCCGAGTCGGAGCATGGGTCGTCCGGCAACTACGGCCTGCTCGACAAGATCGCCGCGTTGCGGTGGGTGCGGGACAACGCGGCGGCGTTCGGCGGCGATCCCGAACGGGTGACGATCTTCGGGCAATCGGCGGGCTCGATGAGCGTCTGCAGCCTGGTCGCCTCGCCGCTCGCGGCCGGCCTGTTCCACCGCGCGATCGGCCAGTCCGCCGGTTGCTTCACTCCGCTCGAGAGCCTGGAGCAGGCGGAGCGACGCGGCATGTTGCTCGCCGGCGAACTGGGCGTCGGGGAGGATGCCGCCGCCGCCGAGGCCGCCGGCGCGATGCGGGCCGCTTCGCCCGAGGACGTGCTGGCGGGGTCCGGCAGTTCAGGTTGGTCGGCGGGAGCGAAGATCGTGGTCGACGGCTGGTATCTGCCGGATCGGCCGTCGGCGATCTACGCCCGCGGGGAGCACAACCGGGTGCCGATGATGGTCGGCTTCATGGGCGACGAGTCGCGGGCACTTTTCGCGCCCGGTCCGGCGCTCGAGCGCCCCGCGCTCGCACGGCAGTTGGAAGAGCAGTACGGCGAGGCGGCCCCAGGTCTCCTGGCTGCCTACGCCGCCGAGGCGGAGCAGGCGCCGGCCGCGGTGCCGAGCCTGATCCTCTCCGACACGATCTTCGGCTGGGGAAGCCGCTCCTGGGTCCGCCACGCCGCGGCCGCCGGCGGCGACGCCTGGCTCTACTACATTCCCCACGCGCCGCCGGTGTTCCGGCTGTACCTGCCGGACCGGCCGGACCTGGGCGGCGAAGGCGGCCCGCGCCGGATGGGGGCCTACCATTCCGGCGACCTGGCCTACGTCTTCGGCAACACGGATCTGGTGGGCATCAACTGGGAGGACTGGGACCACGAGATCGCCGGCCTGCTGTCGAGCTACTGGACCAACTTCGCGAAGACCGGCGACCCGAACGGCGGCGGGTTGCCGGAGTGGCCGAGATACCAGCCCGAAACCGATCTGGCGCTGGTCGTCGGCGACACGGTCGGCGCCGAGTCGGGCGTGCTGAGAGAGAAGCTCGACGCCCTGGATGAGGCACTGGGCGGAGGCGGATAGCTCGCGCCATGGCCGCGATCGCCGAGCCGTTGCCGCCGGAAATCGAGGACTTCCGGCGGCAGGTGGTGGCCTTCGCCGAGCGCGAGGTGTTGCCGCGGCACGAGCGGCACGGCGCACTGCTCGACGATCCGCGCGAGCGCTACGACGCCGGCGGGCGGCTCCAACCCGCTGTCGTCGACCTGATCAGGGAAGTGCGCACGGCGTCCGCCCGCGAAGGGATCTTCACCGCGTGCGTCCCCGAGGAACTGGGTGGCGGCGGCCGCGGCCACCTCGCCTACTACGCCGGCTGGCAGTCGCTCTTTCACCGCTTTGGGCCGCGGCCGTGGCTCCTGCTGCACGTCATGGCGCACTGGGCGTTCGGCCCCAGCCGGCTCCTGTCGCAGCTTTCCGAGCGGGCGCGCGAGCGCTTCCTGCCGGGGCTTATGGACGGCTCGAAGATCATGTGCTTCGGGCTCTCGGAGCCGGGCGCCGGTTCCGACCTGTCGGCGCTGGCGACGAGAGCGGAGCGGGACGGCGACGGCTGGCGGATCACCGGCCGCAAGATCTGGACCACGCACGGGCCGATCGCCGACTACTGCGTGCTGTTCGCGCGGACGGGCGAGCAGGGGATCACCGCCTTCATCGTTCCGACCGATGCGCGGGGCTTCAGGCGGGTTCGTGTTGTCGAGCTGTTCGGCGACATCGGCGGCGACGAGGCCGAGATCTCGCTGGAGGGCCTGTACGTAGAGCCTTGGCAGGTCATCGGCGAGGTCGACCGCGGCTTGGCCGCGGCGCTCTACGGCGTATCGTTGGGCCGCGTCTACAACTCGGCCCGAGCGGTGGGGACGGGTCGCTGGGCGATCGAGACGGCGCTCGCCTACGCCCAGAAGCGTGAGGCCTTTGGCGCGCCGATCGCCGAGTACCAGGGCGTGAGCTTTCCCCTGGCAGAGACCGCAACGGAACTCCATGCCGCGCATCTCATGGGGAGAAACGCCGCTCGGTTGCTCGATGGCGGCAGCCGGGCGATCAAGGAGCTGAGCATGACGAAGGCCTACTCGGTCCAGGTCGGGCTCCGGGCCGTCGATCGGGCGATGCAGACCCACGGCGCCCTCGGCTTCACGAACGAACTCGGTTTGACCGAGGCGTGGAAGGCGCTGCGCGTCGTCAACGTGGCCGACGGCTCAAACGAGATCATGAACCGGATGATCGCCCGCCAGCTACTCCGGGGCGACACCGATCTCTGAGGCTCGCTCGTGTGCGATGGTTGATCGATGCGGCATAGACTGCTCCCGCTTCGCACGTTGAACGGAGCTCGCGGAAGCGGCCGCCGAGCAGATTCGGAAGCTCTCCTTCGCCCATCTCTTCGCCGGTCGCAGCCATGAACCGGCGGTCGCGCTGGCCGAGAAGCTGCGCGAGATCGGACCGATCGCGAACGCGAAGGCCTTCTTCGGCACGTCCGGTTCGGACGCGAACGACACCCAGGTCAAGCTGGTCTGGTACTACAACAACGCGCTCGGCCGGCCGGAGAAGAAGAAGATCATCAGCCGCCGGCGCGGCTACCACGGGGTTTCCGTAGCCGCCGGCAGCATGACCGGGTTGCCGCCGTTCCACAAGAGCTTCGACCTGCCGTTGCCGCGGTTCCGCCACGTGACCTGCCCGCACTACTACCGCGAGGGCGAGCCGGGCGAGACGGAAGCGGAGTTCACCGCCCGTTTGGCGGCCGAACTCGACGAGCTGATCCGCGCCGAGGGCCCCGAAACGGTCGCGGCCTTCATCGCCGAACCGGTGCTGGGCGCCGGCGGCGTCGTCGTGCCGCCCGAGGGCTACTACCCGGCGATCCGGAAGGTCCTGGACGAGCACGACGTGCTGCTGATCGACGACGAGGTGATCTGCGGCTTCGGACGGCTCGGCACGCCGTTCGGCGCCGAGGCGATGGGGATGAGGCCGGACACCGCCTCGGTCGCGAAGGCCCTGTCGTCCGCCTACGTGCCGATCAGCGCGGTGCTGGTGCCGGACGGGATGGTCGACGTGTTCGTCGAGGCGGGCGAGCGCTGGGGCCTGTTCGGCCACGGCTTCACCTACACGGGGCATCCCGTCTGTGCCGCGGTGGCGCTCAAGGCGCTGGAACTGATGGAGGAACGGGACCTCTTCGCTCACGCGGGTCGGGTCGGGCGCTACTTCCAGGCCGGGCTGCGGCGCTTTGCCGACCATCCGCTCGTAGGGGAAGTGCGGGGCAGGGGCCTGCTCGGCGCCTGCGAACTCGTGGCGGACAAGCGGACCCGTGAAGCCTTCCCGGTTCAGCGCGGAGTGGGAACGTACTGCATGAATCGCTGCCTGGATCACGGCGTGATTCTGCGGGCACTCGGCGATACCGCGGCGTTCTGCCCGCCGTTGATCGTCACCGAGTCGGACATCGACGAGATCCTGGAGCGCTTCGGACGCGGTCTGGACGAAACCCTGGCCTGGGTCGAGGCGGGCGGGGGAGCGTCCTGATGACGGAACTGAGCGCACTGAGCCGGTCGGTCGCCGGCAGGACGGCGCTGATCACGGGCTGCGCCTCGGGCATGGGCCGGGCCACCGCGAAGCTGTTTGCGGCCGAAGGCGCGAACGTTGCCGCGACCGACATCAACGCGGATGGCGTCCGGACGACGGTTGCCGAGATCCAGGCCGCGGGCCGGGAAGCCACCGCCTGGACTCTCGACGTGGGCGACGGCGATGCGATTCGCCGCGTCGTCGGCGAGGTGGCCGAGCGTTACGGCGGGCTCGACATCCTGGTGAACAACGCCGGCATCTCGCGCGGCGGCCCGATCGACGCGGACGAGTACGAGCAGCGCTGGCGGGAGACGGTCAATGTCCTCCTCACCGCCCACCAGCGGACGATTCGGGCCGCGCTGCCCTACCTCCGCAAGTCCGACTCGCCGCGGATCGTCAACATCGCCTCGACCGAAGGGCTGGGCGCGACCGCCATGAACAGCGCCTACTCGGCGGCCAAGACAGGGGTCATCGGCTTGACCCGAGGGCTGGCGGTGGAGCTCGGCAAGGAGGGAATCACCGTGAACTGCATCTGCCCCGGGCCGATCCGCACCGCGATGACAGAGCGGATTCCGGAAGAGCACAAGCAGATCTACGCCCGACGCCGCACCGCGCTGCGCCGCTACGGGGATCCGGAAGAGGTGGCCCACGGCACGCTGCACCTCTGCCTGCCCGCCTCGTCCTTCATCACCGGCGTCGCGTTGCCGGTCGATGGCGGCTTGACCGTGCGCCGCGCCTGACGGTCCATTCCGCTCAGCGGACGCCGTCGGACGCCGTCGGGATGGACAGTTCGACGGCCGCGCCGCGATTCATGACCGCGAAGACCCGGTGGCGTTGCGGGAACACGGACGGGAGGGGCCCTCCCGGAACCGTGCCGTTGAATCCGCTTCGCAGAAGGGAAGGGGCGCTGAACCTCTCGGCGATGTCGAGCCGGTCCCGCTTTGCAGCCCTCAGCAGGGCCAGGAACCTGTCGTCGCGGTAGATCACCATCTGACGCGGACCTTCCAGTTGCGCCAGGTCGGCCGCCCAGGCGCTGATTCTGGTGCTCTTGCCTGCCGCGATGACATGGTCGAGCGCGCCGGCGTAGCCGCCGCCGGGAACCGTAACGACGAGCCGGCGACCGTCGGAGAGGGGAACGACTTCCCTGCCGCTCCGGTCGCGCTCGATTGCCTGATAGGCGAACCGAAGCCGAGTCGCCACGCCGCCGTGCCCGACCGCGAAGGCCACGATGCCCTCCCGTTCGACCTGTTCCCTGCCGGCCTTGAGTTCGAGGGTGAAACCGCTGTCCCTGAGGGCCGGTCCGGTGAAGGCGACCGGGGCGTTTCCCCCGACCATGACGACGACCGTGCCGGACTGTCCAGGGCTGGAAGCGGCGTCGAAGACCCGGCCGCTAAGGCGGAAAGTCCAGCGTCCGTCTGCCGCGGTCCGCTGCCCGGGTACGGTTGCTTCCAGATGCCCATACAGCTCGCCGGAGCTCGCGACGATCCGAAAACGCTCGACCGCCTGTCCGAGGCTTCCGGCCGGGCGGCGGAGCAGCCCCCGCACCAGGCCCGCGCTGTTGCGCTCGGGCGCCCAGGAGTAGTCCGGGTCCGCTTCGTAGGCGACATGTTCCGGCGGCGAGATGCGCTCCAGTCCCGGAGCAGCGTCTCGGCCTGACACGAAGAACAGGTCGATCCGGTTGCGGCCCGGGAGAAGCAGGTCGTCGGGCAGCAGCGCGGATATCCGGCTGCGGCCGCGCGGACCGGCGTATGGGCGAACCGAATCCGCGACGATTCCGTTGACGGCCACGGCGACCGACCGGTCGGTTCGATCCCCGGGCTCGACGAATGTGGCTTCAACCACTGCGGGTACGAACATCGCGTCCTTGTCGACGTCATCCCAGGCGTCAGGGACGTCCAGGCGGGCATGCGTGCTGCCGTCGCGCAGCGGAAGTTCCGCGACGGATCTGCCGTGCAGATCGGGTTCCGTTCCGATCGCCGCCGGATCGTTCGCACTGCCCAGCAGCTCGGTCTGGGCGGCGAGCCGGGCGCGGCGCCAGGGGCCGCGATCGGCTGGAAGCCGGAGGCCGTCGACATGTTCGGCGAACCACAGGGGTTCGGCGCCGGTGGGGGAGCGCTGCGCGAGGGCGCCGGGCCGGGCGCCGGCGAGTTCCAGAATCCGGGGCAGCAGATCCACCAGGGAGAACACTCCCTCGTCGACCTTTGCCTCGTCCTGAAGGGGCGCCTTGACGATCAGCGGCACGGCGACCAGGTCCAGGAGCTGATCGCCGGAGGCGTCCGGGCCTGGCAGCCGAAGCGACTTGCCGGGCTGGAACGATGCGCCGTGGTCCGCGGTGAGCGCGATCAGGCTCCGGTCGAACAGGTCGAGCGACTCGAGCCGGTCAATGAGTTCACCGATCAGCCGGTCCACGAACTGAACCTGCAGCAGGTAGCGCTTCTCGTGGTTCCTGACCGTCCACGGGTCGGCCGTCCAGATTCCGTCGCGGAGACCGTAGGACCTGCTGCGTCCGTACCTTCGCCCGGACGGCAGGTACTCCCACGGGCCGTGCGGCAGCAGAACGTGCGCGAAGTACACGCCCGGTCGCTCGCCCGGCGGTACCAGCGAGCCGATGAAGCGGCGAAAATCGGCGACTCGTTCGTCGTTCCGGCGATGGGGGTGACTTCGCGCCAGCTGCCGCTCGCTTGGCGTCAACGCGGTCTCCGATCCGCTGAGGCCGAAACCGCTCCAGGTCCGGTCGAGAGGCGGGAGCCGCTTCGCCCATGGCTCCGGCAGGGTCAGGCTCAGCCATACGAAGCGGAGATCGGACACCAGCAAACCGAAACGGCTGGCGAAGGAGCGATGCCGTTGTTCGAACCGGTTCAGCGTGGGTGGGCACAGGGAAGTGACCGGCTCCATGACGAAGAGGTCGTGGCTGGGGGCAAGCAGCGTGAAGAGGTTGATCGGATGGTCCTCGGCGATCGGAAGCCGTTCGCGCTCGGGACTCAAGCCGGTCAGGAGCGCCGGTACCGCGTGGTGCGTCATGTTGGAAGCGGAGGTGGCGTTGGGGTACCAGGTACCGCGGTCCGCCAATCGCGCGAGGTTGGGAAGCCGCTGCCGGTCGATCTTGCCCTCGCCGTCGAGGATCGAGATCATCGACCACTCGTCGAAGACGACCAGCACGACAGGGGCTTGCGCCCCCGTGGGGTTTGTCGGAAGCTGGCGGTCCGGGATCGAGAGGCTGCGGCGCACGTCGCGGTCGAGCACGAGCACCGCCGGCGCGGCGGCCGCGGCGACCGCCAGCACGGCGGCGAGGATACGGACCGCGGGAAGCCGGACGTATGCCCACGCCCCGCCGGCGACGGCAACGGCGCCCAGGGCGACGGCCGCGGCCGCGGGCAGGCCGTGCGCGGCCTGCAGAGCGATGGCGCCGGTCAGCAGGCCAACCGGACCCGCAACGGCCGGTCGGATCCAGGCGGGGCGGCGGAACCGCGCCGCCGCGGCCGGAACGGAGAGCGCCAGTGGGGGGCCGACCGCAAGCAACGCGACCAGGGCCAGGAGGTCCGCGACCCCAAGATGCCTGATGGCGAAGAACTCCGGTGTCCGCCGCAGCAGGTCGTACACGGGTTGAGCAATCGCGAGACTGCTCAGACCGGCGATCGCCAGGAGGCCTCGGCCGAGCTCCGCGGACGGACCGTGGCTCTGCCGGGGCTCGTGACCGGCGGACGGCGGAGGCGCGGGCTTGACAGGTCGGGCCGCTTCGGTCACCGACTGCCGCCGTCGATCCGCAGGATCGCGCCCGTCGTGTAGCTCGATGCGTCGGAGGCGAGGTAGAGCGCGGCGCCCACGATCTCGTCGGGCTCGCCGCCCCGGCGGAGCGCGACCGACGTTTGCGCCCGCTGGTTGAACGCCTCCAGGTCCCAGGCCTTCGAGATGTCGGTCAGGAAGGGACCCGGCATGATCGCGTTGACCCGGACCCTGGGGCCGTAGGCGTGAGCCAGCGATTCGGTCAGGGCATTCAGGCCCGCCTTGGCCGCGCCGTAGGGTTCGGCGTTGGCGCTCGGGTGGATCGCGGCGGTGCTCGTCACGTTGATGATGCTGCCGCCGTCGCCTTCGGCCATTCGCGCGCCGATCACGGCGGCGAGCCGGAAGGGCCCCTTCAGGTTGACGCCGACAACCTTGTCGAAGAGCTCTTCGCTGACTTCCGAGAGGCTCGGATAGAGCGGCGACATGCCGGCGTTGTTGACCAGCACGTCGACCTTGCCGAAGCGCTCGTAGGCGGCTTCGATCAGGGCGTCGACTTCGTCCCAGCGGCCGACGTGGCAGGCGTGGGCGAGGCCTTGCCCGCCGGCCGACTCGATCTCCGCCACGACCTCGCGGCAGGAGTCGATCTTGCGGCTGGTGACGACGACGTTCGCGCCCGCGGCGGCGAAGGCGAGCGACATCTCGCGGCCAAGGCCGCGGCTGCCGCCGGTGACGAGGGCGGTGCGTCCGGACAGGTCGAAGAGTCGGCGTGCGTTTCGGGTCGTCATGGCGCGAGAGATTACAACCGCGGCCCGCGGCGGGGTAGATTCCGCGGACGATGAGCGACGCTCCCCCTGCCGGAGAACCGCGTCTGATCCAGATCCAGGCCGGACCGATGGCGAACTTCGTCTATGTCCTGGCCGACCCGTCGACCAGCCGTGCCTGGGTCGTCGATCCGGCATGGGAGCCGATCCGCGCGGTCGAGATCGCGCAGGAGCAGGGCTACGACGTTGTCGGCGTGCTGGCGACGCACTTTCACCAGGATCACATCGGCGGCGACATTTTCGGTCAGCACGTTCCGGGGGTGCGCGAGCTGCGCGCCGAGTTCGACGTGCCGATGCTGATTCACGAGGCCGAGGCGGAACGCGGCGCCGAGATGGCCGGTTGCCCGCCCCACCGGGTGGAGTCGTTCCGGGACGGCGACGTCCTCGAGCTGGGCGACCTGGCGGTCGAGGTGCTGCACACCCCGGGTCACTCGCCGGGCAGTTGCTGCTTCCGCGCCGGCAGCCACGTGCTGACCGCGGACACGCTGTTCGTGCAGGGAATCGGCCGGATCGACCTGCCGCACAGCGATGCCGACGCGATGTACCGTTCGCTGCAGCGGCTGAAGAACCTGCCGCCGGGGTTCGCGATCTACCCGGGCCACGACTACGGCCCCGAGTCCAGCTCGACGATCGGCCGTGAACTCATGTGGAACGCCTATCTCCGACCGGACAGTCTCGAGCAGTGGCGGGCGATGCTGGGCTTCCTTTGAGCCCCGGGGAGGCGGCCGGCCCGGCGGCGTCCGCGCCACGGGAAGCTGCGCCGCCTCGGCTCGAGACGCGCGGATTGCGTCGCGAACTGCGTTCGGGGGAACGCACCCTGGTCGTGGTCGACGACGTCGATCTCGAGGTGGCCGCCGGCGAGTGCGTGTCCGTCCGGGGCCCCTCCGGGGCCGGCAAGTCGACGTTGCTCGCGCTGCTTGCCGGACTCGACCGGCCTACCGCGGGCAGCGTCCTGATCGACGGCCAGCCCATCGAGCATCTGAGCGAGGACGAACTGGCCCTCCTGCGGCGGGAGAAGATCGGCTTCGTCTTCCAGGCGTTTCAGTTGCTTCCCAACCTGACCGCGCGCGAGAACGTCCAGTTTCCGCTCGATCTCCTGGGGCGCAGGCGCTCCGGCCGGCGGGCGGAGGAACTCCTGGCGGACGTCGGCCTGGCGGAACGCGTCCACCACTATCCGTCGCAGCTCTCGGGCGGTGAGCAGCAGCGAGTAGCCTTGGCCAGGGCGTTCGCCGCCGAGCCGCGGATCCTCCTGGGCGACGAGCCGACGGGCAACCTGGACTCGGTGACCGGCGCGGCGGTCCTCGATGCGATGATGGCGCTGCGGGATCGATTCGGATCGACGCTGGTGCTGGTGACCCATGATCCGGCGGTGGCGGCGCTCGCCGATCGCGAGCTGGTCATGGTGGACGGCCGGCTGGAAGCAAGTGCCCGGTGAGTCCACGGGTCGCGCTCCGGTACTCGCTGCGGGAACTCCGGGGCTCCCTGGGGCGGGTGTGGGTCTGGGTGGCGTGCCTCTCGGTCGGGGTCGGCGCCGTCGTTTCCGTTGCCGGACTTGCCTCGAGCGTTGACGCCGCGATCCGGGGGGAGGCACGGAAGCTGCTGGCGGCGGATCTGGCGGTTCGCTCGCGGGGCCCGGTTCCGGAGGACGTGCTGGAGACGATCGATGCGGTTCCCGGGGCCGCTCGCGCCGAGGTGCGCGAGTTGGCGGCGATGGTGGGCCGCGCTACGCCCCGCGAACGGGGCGGCGAAGGCGCGTCGAGCCTGCTGGCCGAGCTGAAGGCGGTGTCCGGCGGCTATCCGTTCTACGGCGAACTCGTGACGGATCCGCCGTTGCCTCCCGGAACGAGCCCGGCGGACGTTCTGGGCGACAACTCCGCGCTCGTGTCGCCGGAAGCGCTGTCCCGACTCGGCCTGAACGTCGGCGACGATCTTCGTCTCGGCCGGCGGACGCTCCGGATCATCGGTTCGCTTGAAGCGGAGCCGGACCGGCTGCCCACGGGGTTCGCGTTCGGGCCGCGGGTCGTCGTGGGCGTGGCCGCGCAGGAGGCGGCCGGGCTCTTTCCCTTCGCGGGCTTCGGCGGCTATCGGGTGCTGGTGCGGCTCCCCGGAGAGCAGTCGCTCCAAGAGCTTGAACTGCGGGCGGATGCCCTGCGCGAAGAGATCGACGACGGCGCGGTGCGGGTCGAGACCTACGCCGATGCCCAGCCCGGCATTCGCGAGGACCTCGAGCGGCTCTCGCGCTACCTGGGCCTGGTGGCGCTTCTGTCGCTCCTGGTCGGCGGCGTCGGCGTGGCCCAGGGCATTCGCGCCTGGCTGACCCAGCGCCTCGACGCCCTCGCGGTGCTCAAGTGCCTGGGGGCCCGGCCGCGCGACCTGATGCGCACGTACGTCGTCCAGGCGGTCCTGCTGGGTCTGGTGGCCGGAATGATCGGCGGCGTGGCCGGGCTGTTCTCCATCCTCCTCGTGCCGGCGATCCTGGGCGGCGCGCTGCCGGTCGAGGCGGTTTCGATCTGGCAGCCCTGGGCCTTCTTCCGGGGAGTGGCGCTCGGCGTTGGCGTTTCGACCGCGTTCTCGGCGCCGGCCCTGCTCGTCGTGCTGCGGGCGCCACCGGTGCGGGTGTTCCGCGGCGGCGCCGAACCGCTGCCGGGTTCACGGTTCGCAAGTGCTCTCTCGGTGTTCGCGGTGGGCGCCGGCGTGGCGGGTTCGACAGCTCTCCAGGCCGGATCGCTCTGGCTGGCGCTGCGGTTCATGGGCGCCGTGGCGGCGGCTGTCGTTGCGTTGATTCTGGCGGCGCTGGTGTTGCGGAAGCTGGCGCGGTTCCTGGCGCCCAGGTGCCGTTCCTCCTGGCTCCGCTATGGCGTCGCGGCGCTGGCGCGACCCGAGTCGGGCACGCTGGCGGCCTCGGTCGCACTGGGAATGGGCCTGATGGTGTTGCTCGCCATGTTCGTCGTCCAGGGGCACCTTCACGACGAACTGGCGGCCGGGCTTCCCGAGGAGGCGCCGAGCGCGTTCCTCCTGAACGTGCCCGCGGCGGGCTGGGATGACCTCGCCGGGCTCCTGGAGCGCCAGGGGGCCCGGAGGGTGCAGTCGGCGCCGGTGGTG
Organism: Candidatus Multivorans thiocomprendens; assembly: GCA_027493375.1. Taxonomy (GTDB): domain Bacteria; phylum Acidobacteriota; class Thermoanaerobaculia; order Multivoradales; family Multivoraceae; genus Multivorans; species Multivorans thiocomprendens. Next base: position 17,455 of record JAPVWO010000156.1, read on the forward strand.
ATGGCCCGCGTCAGGGCGATCGACGGGGTTCCGGTGGCGGAGCGGCTGAACGACCGCAACCGCTGGGCCCTGAGGCGGCAACTGCGGTTGACCTTCCTCGAGGAGCTGCCCGCGGACAACGTGATCCTCGAGACCTGGGACAGGGGTGCCGCCGGGCCGGCGACGGCGTCGCGGCCCTGGGTCGATCCGGCGCTTGGTGAGGTCAGCGTCGAGCAGGACTTCGCGGAGACGATCGGAGTGAGCGTCGGCTCCACGATTGACCTCGAGGTCGGCGGCCGGGAGACGAGAATCACCGTGACCAGCCTGCGACGGGTGGACTGGGAAGGTTTCGGCATCAACTTCTTCCTGGTGGTCGAACCGGCCGTGCTGGATTGGGCGCCGCACACCCGGCTCGCGGCGGCCTGGTTGCCGCAGGAGCGGGAACAGCGGATCCAGGACGAGATCCATCTCGCCTATCCCGGCGTCGCCGTGGTCCGGATCCGGGAAGTGCTCCAGAAGGTGGTCGACCTGGTGAGCGACCTTCAGGTCGGCGTGCGAGTGCTCGGCAGCTTCACGGTGGCCGCGGCCCTGCTGACGCTCGCCGGCGCGGTCGCCGCGAGTTCGGCGCGACGCGGCCGTGAGGCGGCCCTGCTCAAGACGATCGGCTCGACCCGCTTCGACGTGCTGCGCGCGTTCGCGGCCGAGTACGCCCTGGTCGGCCTGTCGGCGGCGGTGGTGGCGGCCGTGCTCGGCTCGGCCGCGGCCTGGTGGCTGGTGACGCGGGAACTCGAACTTGCCTGGTCGTTCAGGCCCTGGGCGGTGTTCGGGGCGCTCGCCGCGGGCAGCCTGCTGTCGCTCGCGACCGGGCTCCTGGCCAGCGCCGGCGCGCTGCGGCGGCCGCCAATCGACTCCCTGCGCGAGGCGCGTTGATGTGGCGCATCTCCATCCGCTGGCAGATCGTGGGCGCGCTGTTCGCGATGATGATGTTCTCGTCCGGCCTCGGTTTCTACAACCAGTCGGTGCTGCTCGAGGCGCTGACGCGCGAACGCGGGCTGACCGTCTTCGCGGCCTCGCTTGCCCCGACCATCTTCTTCGCCGTGAGCGGTTTCGCCGGGCTCGGTGTCGCCAGCGTGATCGAACGGCTCGATGCCCGCTGGTCCGTTGCGGCGGGCGTCGCGATCTGCGCCGCGTCTCTCGTCCTGATCGGTCGGGTGGAGACGATTCTGCAGGTCTACTCGGCCTTCGCCCTCTTCGGGTTCGGATTCTCCGCCACGAACATGCTGACCGCGAGCACGGTCGTCACGCGGTGGTTCGCGCGCCGACGGGCACTTGCCCTGTCGGTCGTGTTCACGGGGCTGTCGGTCGGCGGCATCGCGGTCGCGCCCTTCGCCGCCTGGGTGATGGGTGAGTACGGTCTGCGGCGCGGCACCGAGATCGTGGCCGCCGTGTACGTCGTGGGCATCCTGCCCCTGTCGCTTTGGCGGCTGATTCCGCGGCCGCGCGGAGAGATGGACCGGGTGGGGGAGTTCGAGGGCGCCGAGGAGCCGGGCGTCACCGCCCGGGAGGCGTTCCGCTCCCGCTACTTCCTGGGCATCGCCGGCACGTTCTTCTTCGGTCTGATGGCGCAGGTCGGCGCCATCGCCCACCAGTTTCGCCTGGTCAGCGTCCACGAGCCCGGCGTGGCGGGCCTCGCGGTCTCGGTGCTGGCCGCCTCGAGCGTGGTGGGACGGTTGGCCTCCGGCGCGTTGCTGGAGCGGATTCCCTACCGTGGGTTCGCGCTGGTCCTGCTGGTTCTCCAGGGCTTCACGCTGGTCGTCCTGGGATCGAGCACCAGCGTGGCGGGCCTGCTGATCGCGTCGAGCGCCTTCGGGCTCACCATCGGCAGCTTCCTCATGATGCAGCCGCTCCTGATCGCCGAGGCTTTCGGCACGAGGAGCTACGCGCGGATCTACTCGGTGAGCACGCTGCTCGCCTCGATCGGCGTCGCGCTGGGACCCTTCCTGCTGGGATGGGCTCACGACCTGGCGGGCGGCTATCGGAACGCCTACGTGCTGGGAGCGGTCATGTCCTGGCTTGGCTGCGCGGCGCTCTGGGCGGCGGGGAGGGACTTCGTGCGCCGGACGGCGTGAAACCGGACGCGGCCTGACTTCAGTGACACCAACAAAGTTGGAACGACTCTCGGATCGGCTGTAGACTCTGCGCCCATTCCGGGCGTGCGGGCTCTCGGGCGAGGAGGTTTCTTGGCGGGTCGAAGAGAACTGAACATGCGTCGCCGCAAGCGGCGGATTCTGGAGGCGGCAACGAAGCTGATCTCCAATGGAGGCATCGAGGCGTGCACCATGCGCGAGCTGGCCCGCGGGGCGCGGCTCGATGTCACTACCCTTTACAACTACTACGGGTCGAAGGAGGAAATCCTCGAGGCTCTGCGCCGATCCGGAGCTCGAAAACTGGAGCGCCGGATCGAGGAACTCGAGGAAACGGAGCCCATCGACCGCATTCGTGCGATTGTCGACCTGATGCTGGGTGTAAAGGAGTCGCCACCCGCCCTGGCGAGGCCCATCAATCAACCTGGACCACGGCGTCGCCCGGGAGATGGTCCGATCGAAGGGGTCGCGAGGGTGCACCTCGAACAGGAACTGCGCGAAGCAGTTGCCGATGGCGACCTGGTTCCTTCGGTCGACATCGAGCTGTTGGCCCTGGTCATTCTCGGTCACGCCCATGTGTGGTTGCCGCTGTGGGCGCGTCGAGTCGTCGACGCCGAGGAGACGGCGGCGCGGGTCGGTTACTTCGTGAGCCTGTGCCTGCTGGCGGCCGCAACGGACGCGGCGCGTCCCCGACTCGAACGGGAGATGCTGGAGAGCCAGAGTCGGCTCGCCGCCATCGATGCGGCGGTTGAACCTGCTGCTGTCTGATCGTTCACGGGCCGGGGCTGTCGGGCATCGCGGCCGCGCGCACGATCAGGGGCACGCGGGTCGACTCCTGGAACTGCGACTGCTTGCGCCACATGCCGCCGTGCTCACCGAGGTGGAAGCCGTGGTCGCTGACGAAGACGACGATCGTCGATTCCCCGAGCCCGAGTTCGCTGAGCGCGTCGAGCAGCAGGACCGAGGCCACGGATGTTCTCATGCGCGTCTCCTAGATCAGTCCCTGGTAGGCGCCGCCGTCGAGCAGAATGCTGGTGCCCGTGATGAACCGCGCCGGCTCCGAGCACAGGAAGGCGACCGCCTTGCCGAAGTCCTCGGCGGTGCCGAGCGTCCCGGTGGGCACGCGCTGGGCCACGACGTCCGTGTTGCCGAGCGACTTGATCCGGTCCGTGGCGTGGATGCCGGGCTGGGCCGAGTTGACCGTCACGCCGTCCCGGGCGACCTCCGCCGACAAGGTCTTGAGGAAGCTGCTGACTCCGGCGCGGGCCACGGAGGAGGCGGCGAGGTTGCCGATCGGCTGGCGGGCGCCGATCGAGGTGATCGCCACGATCCGCCCCCAGCCGCGCTCGCGCATGCCGGGGAGAGCCGCCTGGCACATCACGATCGTGGACAGCAGGTTCAGGTCGATCGCCTCGCGGTAGCCGTCGATCGAAGTGGAGGCTGGGGAACCGGGCGGCGGGCCGCCGGCGTTGGCGACCAGGATGTCGACGTGGCCCAGCTTCTCGCTCGCCTGCTCGATGAAGGAACGCGCGCCTTCCTCGGTGGACATGTCGGCGACGACGGGCACGGCGCCGGCGCCCAGTTCCGCGGCGGCTTCCCTGATCCGCTCCTCGCCGCGGCTGCAGATCGCGACTTCAACGCCGTCCTCGATCAGCGCCCTGGCGCAGCCGAAGCCGAGTCCCGTCGATGCCGCGGCCACGGCGGCCTTCTTTCCCTGGATTCCCAGATCCATCCTTTCCTCTCCCCTTTGTTGTCGGTCCCTGGTTGGCGGCGCTAGCGCCTGCGCGCCCGTGCCAGTTCGGCCATGCGGGTGAACAGCTCCTGCATGTGGGTGCGTTCGCCGGCGGCGCCGCTGAACTCCCGGTACAGCGAGTCCACGTTGATCGCGATCCGCTCGCTGTCGCCCCAGGATTCGAAGTCGCCGAGCGCGATGTCGAAAGCGGCGTCACGCGCGGACAACCCCGCGTCGTAGCGCTTCCTCGTCTCGTCACGGATGTAGACGAGGTAGGCGCGCATCGCTTCCACGCCGCGGTTGTCGGTGATCGGACCGTGGCCCGGCACGATCGTCAGAAGATCCCAGCTCAGCAGCAGGTCGCAGGCGTCGATCCAGTTCTGGACGGGTCCCGCCCAGATGATCGGCGCGCCCTCGATGAACAGGATGTCGCCGGTAAACGCGGTGCGATCGTTCGGGACGTGGAGCATGATGTCGCCGCCGGTGTGGGCTGGTCCGACCTCGACCAGTTCCACCGCCGTATCGCCGACCTGGAGGTCCAGTCCGCCCTCGAACGTGCGGGTGGGCGGGGTGTGGGTGATCCCCTCGAAGTCGAAGCTGCCGAAGCACTCGACCAGGAAATCGTCGACCACACCGCCGTTCGCGCGGGCGCCGCGCATCAGCGCCGCGAGCGCGTCCGGCGTGGTCGCTTCCATCTCGGCGGCGGCGGTCTTCGAAGCGACGATCTCGGCACCGGCGACGAGCTCGTTGCCGTGCGTGTGATCGCCGTTCGAGTGCGTGTTCACGAGCCGGTCGATGTCGGCTGCCGCCGTGTGCGCCTTCTTCATCGCGTCGAGCATCTCGCGCGTGTTCGGCAGGTCGAACAGCGTGTCGACGAGCAGCGACTCGTCGCCGCTCACGATCAGGCCGGCGTTGCTCCAGCCCCAGCCGCCGTCGGGCTGCAGCCAGGCGTAGGCGCCGTTTCCGATGTCGTGGAGACCGCGTTCGAAGGCGAAGCGGGGGCTTCCGAGTCCGGTCCAGGGCGAAACGCTTGGCATGGCCGCACTTTAGCCAAAACCCCTCCCGCGTGGATACCATGGCGCGATGACTGCTCCGACCGCGGTCGAGCGTTCCCGGGCCACGCTCGATCTCGACACCTTCTGGAACTGGCTCGTCCTCCATCCGAACTGCGTCGTCCGGGCGGGATCGGTGGACGCGCTCCTCTGCGACGACGAGGACTTCCACTGGCAGTTCGTAGCGGAGAACGAGAACCTGCTCATTGCGCAATTGGTCTACGGCAAGAGGCTGGTGGGGGAGATCCTGATCGACCGCGAACGGGTCGCCTACGTGCAGTCGTTCCAGGGCGACCAGGAGAACGAGTACGTCTTCGAGTTGATTTGCGAGACGGAGCGGGAGCGTCTGGCCGCCTGGGTCTTCGTCATGTCCCACGGCATGGACGACGAACCGCAGGAGTCGGCGCATGTGGTTCCCACCCTCGTTCACTGACGGCGTCGCGGTCGCGCCCGTTCTGCGGCCAGATGGCTAGAGAACCGGTTTGACTCTTCGGGTTCTCGGCGTCGTCGACCTGCACTGGTCCGGCAAGCGGCCGCCGCGCCTGCCGGACCCGTCCGGTTTCGACCTCGTGCTCCTGGCCGGGGATCTGACGAACTTCCTGGGTCCGGACCATGCCCGCCGGATCGTCGAACCGCTTCAGGACTCCGGCGTGCCCGTGCTGGCCGTGTGCGGCAACTGCGATCAACCGCCGGTCGAGGACTACTTCCGCGAGATCGACATCGACCTCGATCGCCGCGCTCGCGTGATCGACGGCGTCCGGTTCATCGGCCTCTCCGGCGGTCTCCCCTTCGGTGACCTGCCCTACGAACGGACCGAGGAAGACTACGAACGAGTAGCGGCCGAGGCTTTCGACAACGCGGCGACTGTCGAAGGCAGGCCAACGATCCTGGTCTCCCACCAGCCGCCGTTCGGCACCGCCTGCGATCTCGCCCGCGGACAGCACGTCGGCTCGAAGTCGCTCCGAGCCGCCGTCGAGCGCCACCAGCCCGACCTCGTCTTCTCCGGCCACATCCACGAATCCACTGGCGCCGGCACGGTCGGCCCGACCCGCGTCGTCAACCCCGGCCCCTGGTTCCAGGGCCGCTTCGTCGTCATCGAAGCCGACCCGGTCACTGGGACCGTCGACTTCGAGATCGGCGTGCCGGAATAGCGGCGCGCGCGGCGCTGTTCGGTTCGGGCCGCCTGCCGGCGGGGCCGGAGGGGAGGTTCCCATCGGACGCTCACCCCTTCTTGGCGGGTGGAGGGATGGGGGTTCGCTTCGGTCGCCTGCGCTCCGTGAGGGGAGAGGTTCCCGTGAAGGCGTCGGCAGTCGCTTGGCTCCGGCCCGCTGGGAACCTCCCCTCCGGCCCCGCCGGCAGGCTGGACGGCTCTGGAGATGACCGTGCCGTTGGGGATGCGGATGCAAACCGTCTGGGGCTGCCGGTCTGTACCTGGCCGGCCTTCGCGGCTGCGACGACATGGTTAGCGTCGAAGGCGGCCAGCCTCAGGCCGTGGCGTTGTACCTTGTCGTAGGCCTTGAACTTCGGCAACGCTCGCGGCGGGTCTTGGTCTTGCATCGGGTGTTCCTTTCTGGTGCAGCCCGGGGAGCTCCTCGCCCGGTTCGATGACCGCGATGAGGTCATGGGGAAACCCGGTCGAGACGACAGTCTCCTCGGCCGCGCTATCCAGGATCGACCGAACGAGGGCCTCAAGGCTGCATCCCCGTTGAGAGGCGCGGCGCCGGAGCCGTTCCTTGGACTCCTGGGACAGATTGCGGATCGTGATGCTGGCCATGGGTTGTTCTCCTGCGCGTTGCGCTCACGTTCACTCAGTGATTGCACGCAATCACTCCCTTCCCAAGAGCTCCAGTCGCGCCACCAAGTCGTCGATCGCGGGCAGATCGACGTTGGCGAAGGCGAGGCGGAGGTAGCGGTCCTGACCGGGGCCGAACATGGAGCCGGCGAGGCAGAGGATGCCGTGGTCCTCGGCGAGGCTGCGGCCGACGTCGACGGAGGAGCGGTCGCTGAAGGGGTGGCGGAGGTAGACGAAGTAGCCGCCGGAGGAAACGACGTCGAAGCCTGTGTTCGCTTCGCGCAGGCGGCGTGTGGCGTAGGCGACTCGGTCGCGGACGGTGCGGCGGTACTCGCGTTTCCAGGCGTCGAGATGTTCGAGGCAGAAGGTGGCCGCCAACTGGCCGATGTGCGACGGGCAAAGGGCTACGCAGTCGGCGATCTTGAGCGTCTCCCGGAGCAGGGCGGGATTCGTGGCCATGAAGCCGATCCGGTAGCCCGCCATGCAGTAGGCCTTGGAGAAGCTGTACAGGTGGATCAGCGTGTCGCTCCAGTCGGGACGGGCGAAGAGCGTGTGCGGCGGGCCGGAGTGCTCGCGGAACTCGCGGTAGGTCTCGTCGATCACCAGGACCAGTCCGCGTTCGCGGGCGAGTTCGAAGAAGCTCTCGATGAGGGCCGGCGGGTAGACGGCGCCGGTCGGGTTGTTCGGTGTCACCAGGACGATCGCGCGTGTTCTGTCGGTGATCGCGGCCGCTGCCTCCGCCGGGTCCGGGACCATGTCCGGACCGGGCTCCAGGTAGACCGGCTCGACATCCTGGGAACGCAGCCACATGTCGTGGTTGAAGTAGGAGGGCAGGGGCAGCAGGACCTCGTCGCCTGGTTCGGTCAGCGCCATCATTGCCAGGCAGAAGGCCTGGTTGCAGCCGGCGGTGACGGCCACGTGTTCGACGCCGACCGGGGCGTCGTAGTCCGCGGTCAGAGCGCGGGCCAGCGCTACGCGCAGCTCCGGGACTCCCTGCTGGTCGGTGTAGGTCGCGGTGGCCGGGCTCTGGGCCTGGGCCGCGATGTGGTAGCGCAGTTCCCGGGCGGGGGGGTAGGTGGGCGCGGCCTGGGAGACGTCGATGAGGGGCAGGTCCGGGGAGGCGTCGTTCTTCCATCGCCCGACCTGGGTGATCGGCGAGTCGATTACCTGATGCACTGCCTCCCTGATGCGCATTGAGGGCGTAAGCTACCGGATCGTCACGGCGGTGCGGTGGCTGCGTGGCTGGCCGAGAAGGGGGAAGATGAAGGATGAAGTACCTGCACACGATGGTCCGGGTCGCCAGCCTGGAGGAGGCGCTCGACTTCTACTGCGGCAAGTTGGGAATGGTCGAGATGCGCCGTTTCGACAGCGAGCAGGGCCGGTTCACGCTCGTCTTCCTGGCCGCTCCCTCGGACGTCGAGCTCGCCCGCGAGCGGACGGCGCCGTTGCTCGAACTGACGTACAACTGGGATCCGGAGGACTACACCGGGGG
>JAPVWO010000157.1 GCA_027493375.1 Candidatus Multivorans thiocomprendens
GGCCTCGAGGAAGGTGGGGGCGAAGTCGAGGTTGACGATCATCTCGGGGCGCCTGAGGCCCCCCGCGCCGCCGTCGAGCCACGGCGCCATCACCACCAGTGGCACCCGGATCGACGCCTCGTACATTGTCCGCTTGTCGATCAGGCCGTGCTCGCCGAACTGGAAGCCGTTGTCCGACGTGAACACGAGCAGGGTCTCTTCCAGCAGGCCCCGCTCTTCCAGAGATCCGACGATCCGGCCCACGCTGTCGTCGACGCCGCGCATCGTCTCCGCGTAGTCCACGGCGAACTGCTGGAAGTCGACCGAGTTGTCGTACAAGCCGTCGACGCCGTGCCAGCTCCGCCGCTGCGCCTCGACCCAGTTCGGCTTGCCCTCGTAGTTCTCGTGCCGGTTCGGCATCGTCACCGGCGGTGGATACCGTTGCCCGGCATAGCTGCCGAGATGGCGTTCCGCTGGCCGGAACGACGCATGCACCGCCTTGTGCGACACGTAGAGCAGGAACGGCGCCTCCTCCCCTTCGGCGCCGGCCAGGAAGTCCAGCGCGTAGTCCGTGATCAGGTCCGTCGTGTACCCCTGCCGCGGCACCCGCTCGCCGTCGACGTTGAAGGTCTGGTTGTAGTAGAGGCCCTGGCCCGGGAACGAAACCCAGCGATCGAATCCGGGCCGGGGGGCGTCGGACGTACCGCCCATGTGCCACTTGCCGACGAAGGCGGTCCGGTAACCGGCGCGCCGGAGCTCCTGCGGGAAGGTCGGCGTCGCCGGATCGAGCCGGGTGCGGTTGTCGAGCACGCCGTGGCGGTGCGCGTACTGGCCGGTGAGGATCGAGGCGCGGCTCGGCGAGCACAGCGACGTGGTCACGAAGGCGTTCTCGAACAGCACGCCGCGCTCGATCAGGCGATCGAGGTGGGGCGTCTCGAGGAACGGGTGGCCGAGCGCGGACGCCGCGTCGTAACGCTGGTCGTCAATCAGGATGAAGACGACGTTCGGCCGCTCGGCGGCCAGCGCGGGACCCATCGCGGGCGGGGCCGCTCCACACACCGCGAGCAGGACCGCTCCGAGGCCCGGATGCGCTCGAGAAGATCGCGCAGGTCTCCGTCTTCGTCGATTCGCCGTCATCGTGTTCCCCTTCATTTCGGTTCCCCTCACCGGCCCGGCCCCAGGCCGACCTCGGCCAGTTCCTCCGGATCGTAGTTCCAGCGACGGTAGTTCCACATCCACTGCTCCGGCCGCGCCCGTACCCTTCGTTCGATCGCCGAGGCGATCCGTTGCGACAACTCCACCGGATCCCGCGAGCCGCCGGGCCGGCGCAACGTCTCGCTCTCCAGGCGGTAGCTGAAGGGCCCTTCGCGAAGACAGAAGGCCGCGATCAGCGGGCAGTCGCGTTTGGCCGCCAACGCCGCGGGACCGCCGACGAACTCGGTGCGGCGGCCCAGGAAGTCGACCTCGGGCCCGCGTCGCTGGTCCGGCCGCTGGTCGACGACCATGATCAGGGTCTCCCGCCGCTTGAGACAGCTCAGCATGTCCCGCAGGAGGGAGGCCCGGCCACTCCAGATCACGCGGACGCCTGCCCGAGCGCGCATCCGCTCGACGAACGCGGACGCCGCCCCGGCGCGCGAAGGCTTGGCCACCGCGCAGACCGGCGACGAGGAGGCGCAAACGGTGCTCTGGGCCAGCAGTTCCCAGGCGCCCAGGTGGCCGGTGACCAGCACCTGACCGCGACCGTGGCCCTCGACCTCCGCCATCAGTTGCCCCAGTTCGTCAAAGCCATCCATCGACGCGACGTCGAGCCGCTTCCGGTCGAAGCTGATCCTTACCGTCTCGAGCGCCGCCACGATCTGGTGACGCACGCAGCGCCATTCCAGGTCACGCGCCTCCGGCGACCCCGGCGGCAGCCCCAGCACGACCGCCAGGTTCTGCCGCATCAATCGAACGTCACGAGGCGTCACGCCCCGCAGATGCGCCAGCAGGCCGGAGGCAGGACCGAACAACGCCGCCGGCAGCAAACGGATCAGCCAGGAAACGGCATGGAGAAAGGCCCCGGTGGTGCGATCGGTCATGTAGGTGCAAGAGTGTAGATGGCGACGGTGTACTATGCCGGCTCTTGAGCGAACAACCCGGTTCTTCTTCCTCGCCGCCTCCGGCGGACCCTTCGGCCTACTGGCGGGCGAATCTGCGGTTAATGGCGATCCTGCTCGCCGTGTGGTTCGTCTGTTCCTACGTCCTCGGCATCTTCCTGGTCGAGCCGCTGAATGGCACCCGAATCGGCGGCTTTCCGCTCGGGTTCTGGTTCGCGCACCAGGGGTCGATCTACGTCTTCATCGTCCTGATCCTCGTCTACGCGGCGATGATGGACCGTCTCGACCGTCGCTACGGCGTCGACTGAGCCGGTCGCAGACGCCCGACTCTGACGCCCGCCGACCCTCGCGATGAACGTTCAGGCCTGGACCTACCTGATCGTCACCGCGACCTTCGCGCTCTACATCGGCATCGCCTGGTGGAGCCGCGTCAGGACGACATCCGGCTTCTACGTCGCCGGTCGCGGCGTGCCGGCCGTGGCCAACGGCATGGCGACCGGCGCCGACTGGATGAGCGCGGCCTCCTTCATCTCGATGGCGGGCCTGATCTCCTTCATGGGCTACACCGGCACCATCTACCTGATGGGCTGGACCGGCGGCTACGTCTTGCTGGCGCTCCTGCTCGCCCCATACCTTCGCAAGTACGGCAAGTTCACGACCTCCGAGTTCGTCGGCGACCGCTACTACTCGGACGCCGCCCGGCTGGTGGCGGCCGGCTGCACGATCTTCGTCTCCTTCACCTACATCGCCGGCCAGATGCGCGGCGTCGGGGTCGTGTTCTCGCGCTTCCTGGAGGTCGAGGTCCACTGGGGCGTGATCATCGGCGTGGTCATCGTCTTCTTCTACGCCGTGCTCGGCGGCATGAGGGGAATCACCTACACCCAGGTTGCCCAGTACTGCGTTCTCATCGTCGCCTTTCTGATCCCGGCCGCAGCCATCTCCTGGAAGATCACCGGGAACCCGATTCCGCAGTTCGGATTCGGCGGCACGGTCCAGGAAGGCCAGCAGGCCGGCGTCTTCCTGCTCGAGGCGCTGGACGCGCTGCACCGGGAACTCCGGTTGCCGGAGTACACCGCCGCCTTCGTGCCGGGCAAGAAGAGCATGATCGACGTCACCGCGATCGCCCTGGCGCTCATGGTCGGCACCGCCGGGCTCCCCCACGTGCTGGTCCGCTTCTACACCGTGCGCAGCGCCCGCGCGGCGCGCTGGAGCGCGCTCTGGGCGCTGGTCTTCATCGGCCTGCTCTACACCACGGCGCCCGCGGTC
>JAPVWO010000158.1 GCA_027493375.1 Candidatus Multivorans thiocomprendens
GGAGCACCTTACCGGAGCGATCCTGATGGCGGACGCCCGACAGCAGCGAACGGCGGCAGTACGCGACGTCGGCGCCGGCGCCGGGGCCCTCGTGGTCGGCGTCGCTGCCGCCAGCGCCTTCAACGAGTTCGTGCCGGAAGGTCATCGTCCTGAGGACGTTCTGCCGGGCGCCCGCAGCGTCGTCGTCGCGGGCAACCAGGGGCCGACGGCCGGCGCCTGGCGGAGTCCCGACCACCGGGTGATGGAGATCACCGGCTACGACTTCCGCGAGAACGTGGCCGTCCACGTCATGTGCGACTACATCGAGCGGGAGCACGGCCACCGCGCCCTGCAGGCTCCGTCCCTGCCCACGGCCGGGCACAACCCGCCGATGAGCATGATGCTGGCCGCGGTGCTGGCCGGCCTGGGAACCCGTTCGCTGGCCGCGAACATCATCCTCCATCCCCGCTACGGCCTGCTGTACTACGCGGCGCTGGTCACCACGCTCGACCTCGAACCGGACCACCCGCTCGAAGAGGATGTCTGCCCTTCGAAGCCCTGCATCCAGATGTACGAGAAGCTGGGCACGACGCCGTGCCTCGCCTCGTGCCCGAAGGAGGAGGGCGGCTGCCTCGACGGCGCGCTCGACGAGAACGGCAGGATCAGCTACTCCTACTACGACCGCGAGCGCTGCACCTCGCGGTCGATGAACTTCGGCATCGGCTCGATCCAGAAGTCCCTGGTCCAGATCACCACGGAAGAGGACCGGGAGCGGCGCAAGTCGATGATCTACTCCGACTTCTTCAGCCAGTCGCTGTCGTCGCTCTCCTACTACAAGGAGAGCGTGGCGCAGTGCTTCGAGTGCATGCGCGTGTGCCCGGTCGGCATGCACGAAAGGCGGCTGCAGTGACCGTCTCCGCGGCCGCTTCAGCCCCGACGGCGGACGATGCGGCGGCTGCCCGCGGTCGGCTGGCCGCGACGATGGAGCGCGGCGGCGCTCTGGCCTGGGGCGTAGCCGATGCCGACGCCTTCGACGAGGCGCCGGAGGGCTTCCGGCCCGGCGACCTGCTGCCGGGCGCCCGCCGGGTCGTGGTCGTCGGCGGCAGTCCGCCCCGGGCCGCGGACTGGGCCAGTCCTGTCCACGAGCACCTGGAGACGATGGGCACGAGCGACCGGATCAACTCCCTTGGCCTCAAGACGGCGAAGTTCATCGAGGCGGAGTTCGGCTACTACGCGCTGTTCGTGCCGCCGGGCGTCCGTCGCGGCAACCGTCCCTTCCTAAGCGTGGCGCTGGCGGCGGAACTGGCCGGCTGCGGATCCCGCAGCCTGGCCGGGCCGGTGCTGCACCCGGAGTACGGGCTGTTGTTCTACTCGGCGATCATCACGACCTACCCGTTCCCGGTCACGCCGCCGCTTGCCGAACCCGCCTGCCCGGCGTCCGCCTGCGTCGAGATGTGGGAGGCGGAGGGCGCCACGCCCTGCACGCGGGTATGTCCGTTGGGGGACGGTGGCTGCCTCGACGGGCGGATCGAGGACGGCCGGCTGGTCGAGCGTCGCTACGACGCGGCGCGCTGCACGTCCCGCGTCTACACGCACTGGATCCCAGGCTTTCAGAAGGGGCTCGAACTGGCGCTCGACCAGGACGACCCGGAGGCGCGCAAGATGGTGCTCTACTCGAGCCACTTCACGAAGACGCTGTGGTCGATGACCTACGCCGCGCAGAGCCAGGGCCAGTGCTGGGAGTGCATGCGGGTCTGTCCCGTGGGCGCCGAATTCCGGCAGAAGGCGTAGGAGCCGAGCGAGGAGTCGAACATGGCCTTCTTCTTTGTCGATCCCGAGACCTACCGGCGCCACCGGGAGGAGATCCTGGAGCTGTCGAACTCGATCCAGGTCGACATCCACGAGCATCTGCCGGGTGAGAAGCGGCGCCGCGGACTGTCGGACCGCGAGATCGCGGAACGCCTCGACCTCGACGAACGGACGGTGCGCGAGATCCGGGTCGTCGCCGAGCGCGACTACTACGACATCGAGGAGTGGGACAAGGCGGTCGAGTTCAAGGACAAGGCTTGCCGCTCCTTCGCGGAAGACGGCCTCTCCTACGTGTTCAAGGACCGCCGCGACGTGTGAGAAAGTAGCGCGCCGATGAAGACCGCGGTGCTCCAGTTCTTCTCGTGGCCCGACCGGCGGATTCCGCTGGAAGAGGTCTACAAGCGGGCGTTCCAGCGCATCGACATCATGGACCAGAACGGGTACGACGCCGTGTGGCTGGCGGAGCATCACTTCAGTTCCTTCAGCATCTGTCCGTCGATCCACATGATGGGGACCGAGGTCGCCGCGCGCACGAAGAACCTGAGGATCGGCACGGGCGTGTCCCTGGCGCCCTTCTACAACCCGCTGCGCTTGGCGGAGGAGGTGGCGCTGCTCGACGTGCTGTCGGGCGGCCGGGTCAACTGGGGGGTCGGCCGCGGCTTCGCGGAGGGGGAGTTCAGGGCTTTCGGCGTCGACCCGCGCCACAGCTACCCGGTCTTCCGGGAGCACGTCCAGGCGGTGGTCGGCGCATGGACGAACGAGCAGCTCACCTTCGAGGGAGAGCACTTCCGATGCAGGGACGTGGAAGTGCTGCCCAAACCGGCACAGAAGCCGCACCCGCCGGTATGGCTCGCTTCGTCGTCGCCTGAGTCGATGACCTGGGCTGCCCGGAACGGCTTCTCGATCATGCTCGACCCGCACTCGGCGCACAGCCGGATCGCCGAGAAGCGAGAGCTGTACCGGGAGATCCTGGAGCAGCATGGCCATTCGATCAAGGGCCGGGAGATCCCGATGGCGCGCCTCATCGCCTGCGCGCCGACACGGGCGGAAGCGGAGGAGATCGCCAGGCGCGGCGCGCTGTGGACGGTCAGGTCCCACAGACAGAAGGGCACCCGGGCGGTCGCGACCGATACGCGGCGC
>JAPVWO010000159.1 GCA_027493375.1 Candidatus Multivorans thiocomprendens
CTCCAAGCCAAGCGGCGGGAACCAGCCATGCCCGCCACGCAGACCCATGGCGACTGTCAATCGGAAATGGCCCATTAGCGTAGCACACCGCTACGAAGCCTCGGGCTCGCTCAGCTCCGCCAGGCCCGCGCGCTCAGGGCCAGCGTCGCGATCGTCCCCCAGGACAGTCCCACGACCACGCCGGCGTCCAGGATGCCCCGCCACGGCTGATCCAGCCGGTGAACGAGCACGATCAGCACCAGAATGCCGACGGTTCCGAGCCAGACGCCGAGACGCTCGCGCCTCGTGCCCCCGAAGTAGCCGGCAGCGTAGAAGGGCGCGAGCACCACCCGCAACAGCGTCGGCTGGCTGCGAACCGTCATCGCTCGCTCCGCCACGCGCGGCGAGAACCGCAACTGAAAGCCGCGCAGCCCTTCCGACCAGGCCATGAAGGGGATGATCGCGAGCAGCGAAGCCCAGTGATACCAGGCGAACGGGTGGTCGAAGGCCGCGATCGAGATCCTGGCCAGCCGGTAGACCGCCCACGCGAGCAGGCCCACGATCCCGCCGACCGCCCACAGCGCGCCGGCCGCGGCCACCGCGCGGCCGATGCCGGGCGCCTCGTCGTCGGCGGTACCAGCTTCAGTCATCCGAGGCCGCCCCGAAGCGCCTCGCGGGCTCGGTGCTTCGGCCCATCCCGTCCTCCCTGGAACCTCGCGCCTCCGAACTCGCTTCGCTCCGTTCGACCGCGCGAGATCCCAGATCCCGCCGGCCCCGGTCGCTGGCCAGCGCCGCGTGGTTCAGGATGTTGCGCGCCATGGACGAAACTTGCGTCCCGGCGTTGGCCCCGTAGATCGAGGCCCGGGCCTCGTGGACTCCGGCGTTCCCGGGCGCCGCGTGCCGGGCGGCCTCGATCAAGTGGCACGCGACCGCGTGGCGGCCGGCCGCGGACTCGGACCGCGCCGCCTCGATCACCCGCTCCACGCCGCCCGCCAGTTCGACCCAGGCTTCGGCCTGCTCACTCTTCGTCGCCGGCACGACGTTGTCGAATTCGCCGTCCCACCAGCCGCCGTAGCGTCGCCAGACCATCCGCACCAGGAAGCTCGGATCGTCGTAGACCGGCTGCAGCCAGGGCTCATCGGCGAGTTCGGCGGGCGGGGTGACCGCCTGGAGCACCTGGTCGAGACTCAGCCCCCGGTTCATCGCCGCCACGCTCTGTTCTTCAATCGAGCGCATGTAGCGCGCGGTACCGTCCAGCGCCCGGCGCACCCGGTCGGCGCCCAGGATCGGCAGGCCATGCCCCGGAAGGAGGATCTCGGCGCCGAGCGGCAGCATCCGCTCCAGGCTGTGGGCCCAGTCGCCGACGTAGCGCTGCACCTTCTGCGGGTTGCCCGCGTTCGGCACCGCCCAGATGAACAGGTCTCCGGTGTGCAGGATGCGGCGCTCCGGTATCCAGGTCCAGGTGATGTCGTCCGTCTCGCCGCGGCCGTGGGTCAGCTCGAAGGTCAACTCGCCGCGCCGGAAGGTCAGGTTGCTGCGATACAGGACGTCCGGGTACCGGTAGCTCTCGGGCCAGCGGTAGTGAGGCGCGTCGATCGAGAACTGGCGCCGGTTGATCGCCGTGTTCCAGCCGAGGGTCGCGAGGTAGCGGTCGAAGTGGGCCGGCACCCGCTCATGCGCGTAGACGGTCGGCCGCGGCCAGCGCCGCTCGTCCGCCTCCGCGTCGAACGCGGTGACCGAAAACACATGGTCCACGTGGTGGTGCGAGTAGATCGCGGCGACGACCGGCGTCTCGGGCCATTCCCTTCTCGTTTCCTCGAAGCAGCGCTTCACGTCGAGCAGGTGGCCGGCGTCGAGCATCACCAGGCCGTCGCCGCTGTCGATGACGTAGAAGCCGGCGATGCCCTTGAAGCCGAGCAGACCGTCCGTGAGCCGGCAGGAGCCCGGGTAGTAGCGGTGAACCGGGTGATGTTCGAACCGGAGGTCGAGTTCCCCGCGCCAGGCCTGCTCCGCCAGGTCCAGCAGGTTTGGGTGCTGTTCGTCGGCCATGGGGGCGGACGTTAGCGCAGCGCGAGCGATCGGCTGGCCGAAGAGCGCTGCTGCTAGCCTCCGCCCCGTGAAACGGAGCCTGCCCGCGACCGTGGGCCTGTTGGGTTTCCTCGCGGGCGCCCCCGTCGCCGGCCAGGAGCAGCCGGAAGCCGGCGCGGGTCCGACGATGGCGGCCACGCGGGTCGAGCAGGGCCCCAACGTCGACGGCGACCTGAGCGACCGGGCCTGGCGGGCCTCCGAGGTCGGCACCGACTTCATGCAGCACGAACCGCTCGACGGCGTGCCGGCGACCGAGCAGACGGAAGTCCGGGTCGTGTTCACGGACAGCACAATCTACTTCGGCATCACCGCGTTCGACGCGAATCCGGACGCGATCATCGCGAAGGAGATGGAGCGGGACAGCCGCATCTTCCAGGACGACTCGATCATCCTGCTACTGGACACCTTCCACGATCGGCGGAACGCGTACGCCTTCGAAACGAACCTGAACGGCGCAAGGACCGACACCCTGGTCACCGACGAAGGCCGCGACCTGAACCTGGAGTGGGACGGCATCTGGTCCGTCGCGTCCCGGAAGACCGTTGCAGGCTGGACCGCCGAGATCGCCATTCCCATCTCGACGCTCCGTTTCGATCCGGCAGCTCCCGCCTGGGGCTTGAACGTCCAGCGCTACATCGCGCACAAGCGCGAGATGACCCACTGGTCCGGTCTGCCGCGCGAGGTCGGCGTCCTCGGGCAGGTCGGCTCCGAGGTCCAACCCGTGCACCGGGTGTCCATGGCCGGAGAACTGACCGGGCTGACCGGACTCAGCCAGTCGGCGCAGCTTCAGATCAAGCCCTATGTCATCGGCGACGTCAGCGAGGATCCCCGCCTCGACCTGGACCCGGCCACCGACGGCGACTACGGCCTGGACCTGAAGTGGGGCGTCACCCGTTCCCTGGCCCTCGACCTGACGTACAACACGGACTTCGCCGAGGTCGAGGTCGACGAGCTGCAAACGAACCTCACCCGGTTCTCGCTCTACTTCCCGGAGAAGCGCGACTTCTTCCTCGAGAACGCCGGGATCTTCGACTTCGGCCCTCCACACCGCCGCTTCTACGAACCGCCGGTGCTCAAGGCGTTCTTCTCGCGGCGAGTCGGTCTGGACGCGGGGCGGCAGGTACCGATCGACTGGGGGGCCCGCCTTACCGGGCGCGTGGGCGGCTGGGACATCGGCGTCCTGCGGGTCGCGACGGCCGGCCTCGAGAAGAACGGTGGAGCCCTGCCTCCGAACGCGTTCACGGTCGCCCGCCTGAAGCGAAACGTCGGCGAGCGGTCATCGATCGGCGCGATGCTCACCGAAGCGGCGCCCGACGGGGAACTGGCGAATCGGGTCGCCGGTGTCGACTTCGTCTACAAGCCGGGCCCGAAGGTGATCTTCGGCGGCTTCTGGTCCAGCAGCGGCATCAGCGAGGAGCCGTCCGCCAGTTCCGGGAGCGCCACGTCAGACGATTCCGCCGACGCCGGCGAATCGGCCTACGGATTGAACTTCGACTACCAGGGCCGTGCCCTGACCGTGTTCCTTGACGCCCAGGAGATCGAGCAGGACTACGACCCCAGGGCCGGGTTCCTCCTGCGCCGCAACGTCCGCCACCTGAACCCGCAGATCCAGTGGTTGCCCAGAATCGAACGGGGTCCGGTCCGCTCCTGGTTCACGGAACTGTACGTCGACTACTACGAGACCCTCGACGACGGCGAGTTGGAAACCCGGCGGATCCAGTTCTCGCCCATCGGCATGCGAATGACCACCGAGGACCGGTGGCGGCTGGGCTACGTCCACGAAACGGAGAACCTGGTCGCGCCCTTCGAGGTGTCGCCCGGGATCGTGATCCCACCCGGACGCTATGAGTTCGACACCATCGAGGTCGCCAGCTTTACCAACCAGAGCCGCCTGCTCGGCTTCCGCGGGGTCATCGGCGCCGGCGACTTCTACAACGGCACCCAGACCTCAGGCCGCGTCACCTTCACTCTCCGCCTCTCGAAGAACCTGCAGACGGAAACCCGCTGGGTCTTCAACGACGTCGAACTCCCCCAGGGCGCCTTCGACGTCGGCCTCTACAGCCAGATCGTCAACCTCACGTTCACCCCGAACCTGCGGCTCAACACGATCCTCCAGTACAACGACCTCTCGGGCGACCTCGGAACGAACATCCGCCTGCACTGGATCTACAAGCCGGGCTCCGACCTGTTCGTCGTCTACAACGAGAACTGGATGGCAGAGGACCTGCGCTACCGGCAGAGCACCCACCGCCAGATCGCGGTCAAGTTCACCTGTCTGATCCAGCCGTAGGCCGGGACTTCCCGCCGCCACTTGGCCTCATCCCTGGTTTTGGGCTATAGTGGCGGAGCTTTCACGGCGCCGCGAGGCAGGGGACCGTCCACCCCGGCTGTCGCCACCAGATGCCTCAAAGCGGCCGCTCCTCAGCTTCCCGAGACGTCAACCACGTCGCCCCGTCCTCCGGGAGGAACTGAACTGCCAGCCGGCGGCGCCAGTGGACTCAACGGGTCGATACCCCACCGGAATGCCAGAAGCGCAAGGCGAACACCCCACCGGGACACCTGCCGTCTCCAAGCGGCGGCCGACCCGCCGTCGGCGGCGTCCCCGTCAACGCGGGAGCGCCGGCAAGACGCGCACGGTCGCGCTTCATCAGCGCAGTGCGTCTCACTTCCGCCCCAAGGACCGCGAACAGGGCAAAGCGGTCTTTTCGGCGGGAAACGTGAAACTGGAAGTCGACGGCACCAGCGCCCGGGCCGTCGTCGAACCGCTGACGCCCTGCGAAGGCGCCGCCCCGGACGACACGGCCGGGAAAGACGTCGCCACCGTGGAGATCGACTGGTCGAGAGTTCCCGACGAACGAATTCTCCACGCCGTCTGTGACTGCCGGCAGTTCGCCGGCGGCACGGCGTGCGGGCACATCTGGGCGTCACTGCTCGAACTCGCCGCGAAAGAGCCGAAGAGCCAGCCCGCCGGCTCAGGCCGGGTTTCGCTGCGGAAGACCCGGCCTCCACAGGTCTCCATACCAGGATCGGCGCTGAACACGATGGACCCGGCGACCCC
>JAPVWO010000016.1 GCA_027493375.1 Candidatus Multivorans thiocomprendens
GCCGCACACGGGACAACGCAACGACTCGCCCTTGCCCCGAGCCACGAACACCTCCACTTCGCCCGCCTCAAGCCGCAGCTCGACGCCCGTCACCTCCCAAGGACTCTCGATGCCGAGAATCCGACCGTACAAGTCCGTATCGCGCATACCGACAGACTACGGCACTTCCACCACTAACCCGGAAGAGCCAAGAGAAAAGGCTCTCCGACGATCCTGATTTCGGACGGATACTTGCTGCGATCTCGAACGCTCCCGGCCGAGCCAAACCTCTTGGGCTCGCTTACATGGTCTGTCGGATCTCGTGGTTCCTGCGCATCGACCAGTCATGGGCCGAGCGGCAACTCGTGCCCGTGCTGAAGGAGCGGTCCGAAGATTCCATTCTGTTGTGGGACGCGTTCTGTCGCCTGGGCCTGACTTGGGGCATCCCCAAGGTCCTCGCCGGGAGGGCGATGGAGATTGCTGAGCGAACGGAACAGCCGAGGCTGAGCACCTGGTCGCGCCAACGGCTCATCTCATCCCTCGTAGTAGACGCACTGGCGTCCTTCTTACGAGACGACAGAAGGCCCGTGGTCGAGACGGTTCAACTGCAGCAACTCCTCCGTCGACTGGACGGAGAGATGCGTAGAGTGTGCGCCCTTGAACTCTGGCGCCGTTTGAGGAATCGCCGCGGAAAGTCCCCCGGTACGGAGGAGTTCTTCCGCAAGGCCGCGGCACCTTTTCTCGCGGAGGTTTGGCCGCAGGAACGGGACTTGGTTTCACGAGGCGTGGGGCACTTCATGGCGGGAATCCCGGCAGCAAGCCGAGGGGAGTTCGTGGCGGCAGTCGACGCAGTCGAGCGATTCCTTGTCCGCGGGTCGGTGACGTCGCACATCGAGTACGGGTTCCACGGCGAGGAGGACGGCAGGCCACTCCTGGAGATCATCATCGACACCGAAGAGAAGGCGGCGGCGCTGCTGCGCCTTCTCCACCTGACAGTCGGGTATGGGGAGGATGCAGTCACCCCGATGGGTCTTGACGAACTCCTGGCACGAGTTCGCAAGGTGGCGCCGCCGCTCGTGCAGCGGCCGGACTTTGCGCACCTGATGACGCTGGTTCAGCGCAGCCCGTTCGAGTAAGGAATCAGGCCCGTTCGAGCGGCCGGCACGGCACATCGACGGCCGCTAGCTCGCGGGTTCCTCGTGCAGAGCCTTCAACGGCCCTCCGTCCAGTCGAACTGGACGTTCAGCGCCTGGAGCATCTCGAAGACGTTGGGATGCTCCACACCGAACTCGTCGCACACGTCGGGAAGCTTGATCTCCCTCCGGGATTCCGGCGCCTCCCGTTCGTTCGTCACCACGGCGGCGCCCTGAACCCGGGCGCAGGCGACCAACCAGCCGTCCGCACCGGTGGCGAACTTCGCCTTGGCGTGGTCGAAGTACCTCGCGTGGCGCTGCACCCACATCATGATCTCCGTGTAGGCACTCACGACAGCTTCCGCATCCACCGGAAGGAAGAACTCCCGTGGAACTTCCTCCTTGACCCACCGCACGAGATCCTCCGTCTCGGTGCCCGCGAGGAGTTCGCCGCGAACCCTGTCGACACTGAAGATCCTCCCCGTCCGGTGGTGGTGCAGCACACTTTTCCAGAACCCGGGGCACAAGCCGAACGCGTAGTACAGGTTCTTCGCCGTGATGAACACGTCCGAGTCCACGAGGTAAATCGCGTCCTTCCTCATGGGAGATTCACGCCCAGTCGTCTCGCGTACCTCTGGAAGGTGCCTCCACGCAAGCCGGTCAGGTCGTAGGCTTCCTTGAATCCGATGCGGCCCTCCATAGCCGCACGGAGCACATGGGACGCGAACAGCTCGCCCACACGGGTGTTCTGGTTGTTGTAGAAGTCCCCCCCGGTGGAACTCGCGCCAGTCGCGAGGTCGCGTTTCACGTACCGCTTGTAGAAGTCACGAAAGGCGTCGCGGTCGACAAGGTCCAGGTCCAGGGCCCGGCGGGCGGCAACGACCGGACTTACCTTGAACGCCCGGGCGAGCGTCTCGAAGGGCCTTGGCCCCCTCTTCACCTCCTGCCAACGAGGTGTCAGTTCTTCCGATGGGACGAGAAGTTCAGCCGCGGCGGCGTTGCACCAGTCCTCCACCTCTGAACCGCCGGGGAACAGGGACGCGAAGCCGGAGACCCCCTCCGTGCCAAGCCAGATGTGGGCCAGCTCGTGAGCGAGCGTGAACATCTGCGCCGACTTGGCGTCGGCGCCGTTCACGAAGATCAACGGCGCGTAGGGATCGGTGAGCGCGAAGCCGCGGAACTCTTCCACGCTCAGCTTCCGGCTCGTGTTGTTCCCGACTACCCCGTTGATCACCGCCATCACCCCGACATGCTCGATGGCCCGGCGAAGCTCCCTTACAGCGTCCTGCCAGGTGCTCACACCCGCCGCCCAACCGTCATCGAGACCGAGTGCTCGCCGCATCTCGCGACCCACAGAGGCCGGGCCATCCGTCAGGCGGGCGCTTCCCGCAAAGAGCAGCGGTTCCACGTCGCTCTCGATCAGGCACTCCCGAAGCCACTCCTGGCGACGCTGCATGGTGTAGAGCGTGTCCAACAGGTCGGGGCTCGGACTCGCCTGGGAAGCACCCCACACGGTGCGAAAGTCGGGAACCGGAAGACGCTCCTCCGGCGGCGCGGCCAGGAACAGGTATCCGAACGGCGTCCGCGTAGCCATGGCGAGTTTCTCCAACTGCTTGAGCGTCGGCTGTCTCTCACCTCGGACCCAAGTAGGGAGCTGCGGAACACTCGCCGCAAGATCCGCCATATCTCGGCCAGACCGCTCGCAGGCCCAACGGAGCATTGCCGGGGCTACGGGTACACGAGTCACACCTCGGCCCTCGCAATTCCACGGACATCCCCGCTTCTCCCGCCCTCTTGAGAGGCTAGCGACTCATCGAGCAGGGAATCGAGTAGCCGACTTCGGGCAGCTTCGGCGGCAACAAGCCCTGCTTCCAGGCGGTCGCAAAGCACCATGAGTTCATCGACCTTGGTGACGATGCGGCGCTGCTCCGGGAGTGGCGGGAGCGGGAAGGGAAGAGCGGCGAAGTCGGTGCTCTTGATCGCGGGGTACGCTTGGCCGCGCTGGCGTTGCTCAACACACGCAATCATGAAGGAACTGCGGAGGACCATCCACGTGTACCGAGGAAGTACGAGCCCGTGTCCGTTCAAGACCTCGAATGCCGTGCTCGCGATTGAAGGAGGATCGAAGTCGCCTTCGATGATGGCAACGTTCAAGAGGTACGGGCGAACGCAAGAGTAGACAACATCACCGGATCGTGCGACCTTACGAGCTCGGCTTGGCGCTTTGCCGGGCTCTAACACCCTCGGATTGGCGACTAGACCTGCCTTCTTGTCGATGGCCGACACGTCAATGTAGGTAAACGGCCGGTCGGGGACTTGCTGGCCTCGATCACTCACGACCTCTCCGATATGAGACCACAGCCAATTCGCGGGAAGAGCGAAAGGTGGCTCACCGAGGCGAGACGGGCCCTTCCGCCTTGTGAGTCTTCCCGCTTTCATCAACTGGGCTTTCTCGGCGGCAATTCGCCTCATCAGTTCCGACGCCGGTTCGTCTACTGGATCCTGCTCCACGAGCTTGCCGCGCACAGCGAGGTCAACCACGAACCGGCGCAAGCGGCCGACGGCGTCCGGCGCGTCTGCCACGCGGTCGTAGAGGTCGAGCAAGCGGTCGGCACTCAACGCCTCGGTCAAGATCCGCCTTAGCTCATCCCGCGCCGCTACGACGTCGGCCTCAGCGCTCGTCAGTTCCTCAAGAAGCGCTTCGGGGTCGCCGAGGTCCTCCTCCACGGTGTGAGGGTTCTTGATGTCGAGGTTGTAGCCGCGCGCCTTGATCTCCTCGGCACTCACTTTCCAGGCGCGGCCACCGTCGTTCCGGCCAGCGCGCTCCGCACCACCCCACCAATCGGCACAGTCGTCGAGGTGCTCCACCCGTATTGGCCGTGTCATCGAGTAGGCCTTCTGGCCTTCCGGTACGAGATGTTCCCAAAACCAGACGTCCCGTGTCGGCTCACCCTTCTCGAAGAACAGGAGATTGGTTCCGATCGAAGCGTAGGGGCGGAACACGGAGTTCGGCAGGCGCACGATCGTGTGAAGGTTGCATTCCTTCATCAGGTGCTCCTTCAACCGCGTCTTGACGCCTTCGCCGAACAGGGAACCGTCCGGCAGGACGACAGCGGCCCTTCCTCCAGGCTTGAGTAGCCGGATGATCAGGGCCAGGAACAGGTCCGCCGTCTCTCGCGTCCGGAAGTGCTGGGGGAAGTTCGACTCGATGCCATCCTCTTCCTTGCCGCCGAACGGCGGGTTGGTCAGCACGATGTCCACGCGCTCCTCGCGGCCCCAGGAGATGTAGGGCCGGGCCAAGGTGTTGTCGTTGCGCAGGAAGGACGGGTCCTCGATGCCGTGCAGGAGCATGTTGGTGACGGCGAGCATGTGGGGAAGCGGCTTCTTCTCGACCGCGCGCAGCGAAACCTGCATGCTCGCGTCGTCCTCGGGCCGCTTCACGTACCGCTCGCGCATGTGCTGCATGGCGCAGGTGAGGAACCCGCCCGTGCCGCAAGCCGGGTCGAGGAGGGTCTCGCCTGGCTTAGGGTCGATCATCCGGGCCATGAAGGTGGTCACGGCCCGCGGCGTGTAGTACTCGCCCGCGTTACCGGCCGATTGCAGGTCGTTGAGGATCTGTTCGTAGATGTCGCCGAAGTGCTGCCGGGCGGTGAGGTTGTTGAAGTCGATGTCGTTGATCTTGTTGACCACCTGTCGCATCAGTTGACCGGACTTCATGTAGTTGTAGGCGTCCTCGAACACGCCGCGCACCACATTCGCGCGAGTGCCGGCCCTGGCCGAGAGTTCCTTGAGCTGCGGAAAGAGGTCGCCGTTGACGAAGTCGAGCAACTCTTCGCCGGTGATGCCCTCCGGGTCGGCCGCCCAGCTCCGCCATCGTAGTTCTGCAGGCAGGGGCGAGCGGTAGCCGTCGTCGAACAGTTCGATCTCCTGGTCCTGGTCGTCGATGATCTTGAGGAAGAACATCCAGCACAGTTGGCTGATGCGCTGCGCGTCGCCGTCGACGCCCGCGTCCTGGCGCATGATGTTCTGAATCGACTTGACCAGAGCGCTGACGGACATCCCTTAGGCGACCTCCTCGTAGAGCGCCGATTGAAGATCTCGCACGGCACGCTCGAAACCGGGCTTTCCGCCGAAGGCGCGGACCAACTCGACGGGCGTGCCGAGACTGTCGAGCGGCGGGATCCTGAGCACGTTGGCGTCGTCGAGATTGATGACGCCCTCGTCGGCGTACTTGTCGAGCAGGGCGCCGAGCACGGCGCGGGCCTGTCCTCCGTACTTCGTGAACACGTCGCGTTTCCTGACGTTCTCCACCCGCTCCCTCCGGGTCAGCGGCTTGGCGTCGAAGGCGATGTGGCAGACGAGATCGAAGGGGTCCAGGTCCTTGTTTAGTTCTTCGACGATCACGGCCATCGGCAGGCCCTCGGCCGCCATCTCGTCGAGGATCGCCTGCTTGCGCTCGGCGGCGTTCCAGCGGTTCAGGAAGTCGTCCAGGCTCGCGAAGCGCCTTCGCAGCGCCTTCCTCGTGAAGTCGCGCAGTGACTCGGTGATCAGCTTGCCGTGCTCGTTGAGATACTCCACGCGCTCGGCGACGATGGTCGCGTCGATGCCATCGACGTAGATCTTCTTCGTGGCCTCCGTCTCCGGGGACGGCAGGCCAGTGCCCCCCTCGATAACGGCCATCTCCTCTTCACCGAGGCCTTCATCGTCGGTCGTGTCGGGAGGAAGGATCGG
This sequence comes from Candidatus Multivorans thiocomprendens, assembly GCA_027493375.1. Lineage (GTDB taxonomy): Bacteria > Acidobacteriota > Thermoanaerobaculia > Multivoradales > Multivoraceae > Multivorans > Multivorans thiocomprendens. The sequence goes on from JAPVWO010000016.1 coordinate 5,844, forward strand.
GTCTCCCACCCCTGGTTCGTAGATCTGCACCGGCTCGCCGTCGAAACCCGGGTCCGCGAAGTGGCCGCTCGCGTTCCGGAAGTCGATGAGCGTGAAGTAGAACTTCTCGCTGTCCTCATGCACTCGGGTACCGCGACCGACGATCTGCTTGAACTCGGTCATCGAGCCGACCGCCCGGTCGAGCACGATGACCCGGCACGTCTGGACATCGACGCCGGTGGACAGCAGACGCGACGTGGTGACGAGCACCGGATGCGTCGATTGCGGATCGATGAAGTTCCCCAGTTCGGCCTTTCCGGCCTCGTCCTCGCCCGTGATTCGCATGACGTACCGTGCGTTCCGGTCGACGAGATCGGCGTTCTCGTTGACCAGGGCCTGGCGCATCCGGGCGGCGTGCTCCTGATCTACGCAGAAGACGATCGCCTTCTGGAAGCGGTCCCCGCTCTCCCGAAGGAACGTCGTGACCTTCTCGGCC
>JAPVWO010000160.1 GCA_027493375.1 Candidatus Multivorans thiocomprendens
CGCCCGTGTAGGCGCGCCGGATTCGCCGCACCCCGAGCTTGTCGCGCAACCAGAAGAAGCAGCAGGCGTTCGCGATCCAGTTCTGCACGGCCAGCAGCCCGGATAAACCGCCCTCCGCCAGCCGGGTGTCGGCCGCTCTGTAACCGACGCCCAACGCCCAGTTGTAGACCTTGCGCTTGAGCCAGGAGGAATCCTCGATCCGTACCTGGACATCGGACACCATGTTCTCCCAGATGCGGGGCGGCGAGAACATCATGTGCGGTCCGATCTCGCGGATGTCGTGCTGCACCGTCTCTGGTTCTTCAGGAAAGTTCATGGTGAAGCCGACGAGCATTCCGCAGGCCGCGCCGATCATCTGCTCGCCGATCCACGCGAGGGGCAGGAAGGAGACGAACTCGTCGTCGCTCCGCATCGGATCGATGCTCTGAAAGCTGTGCGCCATGGTCAGCAGGTTGCGGTGCGAGAGCATCGCCAGCTTCGGCTTGCCGGTGGTCCCGGATGTGGTCGACAGCAGGGCGACGTCATCGGCCGTCGTGGCGTCGACCCAGCGTTCGAAGTCGTCGGCCGTGCTGCTCGTCGCGGACCGCCCGATCTTCTCCACTTCGGAGAAGCCGAGCAGGAACTCGTGCGGGTAGGCACCGAGTCCGCGGGGGTCGTAGTAGATGACGTTCGCGATCCCCTGGCCGTCCGCTTCAGCGGCGCCGCTCAACTCGTCCCAGACCTCCAGCAGCTTGTCGACCTGCTCCTGGTCCTCGGCAATGACGAAGCGGGCGCCCGCGAACTCGACCAGGTACTGCACTTCGCTCGCCACCGAGTCCTGGTAGACGCCCAGGGAGCGGGCGCCGACCGCCTGGGACGCGAGCTGGGCAATAAGCCACTCGGGCCGGTTGTCCCCCAGCACGGCGACGATGTCGTCCCGCTTGAGTCCGAGTTCAACCAGGCCGCGGGCGAAGTTCCTGACCCGCTCCGCGTATTGCGCCCAGGTGAAGCTCTGCCAGATGCCGAACTCCTTCTCCCGGAGCGCCGCTTCGCCGCCGCGCTCGCGGGCATTCCGGAGCAGCAGCTTTGGCATCGTGTCCGCGTCCCGCGGCAGTTCCGCCAGCGCGGTCATTCGGCGTCTCCCAGGTAGGCGTGAATGACGGCCGGATCGGCGCGCACCTCGTCCGGAGTGCCGCACGCGATCGAACGGCCGAAGTCGAGCACCGCCACGCGGTCCGAGAGATCCATGACGACTCCCATGTCGTGCTCGATCAGCACCGTCGTCACGCCCCATTCCTCGTTCACGTCGAGGACGAAGCGCGCCATGTCCTCCTTCTCCTCCACGTTCATTCCCGCCATCGGCTCGTCGAGCAGAAGGAGCTTCGGATCGAGCGCCAGCGCGCGGGCGAGTTCCACCCGCTTCTGCAGGCCGTAGGCGAGGGTGCCGACCGCCTGGTGGCGCAGGTTCTCGATCTCCAGAAAGTCGATCACGTCCTCCACCGCGGCCCGGTGCCGGATCTCCTCGCGGCGCTGCGGACCCCAGTAGACGCCGCAGCTGAGCACGTTGCCGCGCATGTGGATGTGCCGCCCCAGCATGAGGTTCTCGAGCACCGTCATGCCGCGGAAGAGCTCGATGTTCTGGAACGACCGGGCGATGCCGATCTGGGCCACCTTGTGGGGCGCGCGGCCGACGAGCGAGACCGGCGCCGCCTTCGGCTCCGGCATGTAGGTGATCGAGCCCTGCTGAGGCCGGTAGAGGCCGCTGATCGAGTTCAGCAGCGAGGTCTTGCCGGCGCCGTTCGGCCCGATGATCGCGAACACCTCGCCGTGACGTACGTCCAGCGCGACATCGTTCAGAGCGTGGACGCCGCCAAACGAGAGCGTGACACCGTTGGCCTCGAGACAGGTCGAGGGCAAGGGCTCCTGAGCTTGGGCTTGGGCCACGGCTGCGCGATTGTATGCGCCCCGCCCGTTTCGCGATCTGCAAAGATCGCCGCGCCGCAGATAGTGCACCGACCTGCAGAAGCGGAGGATTCTCCATGCCGGCACGACCCGTCCTGGTTTCAGCGCCCCCCGAACTCGACCTCGCCCGCCCCGAAGAGGTCGGCCTGAACGCCGCGCAACTGGCGTGCATCGACGATCATCTGCGGCGCCGCTACCTGGAGCCGGAGAAGATCGCGGGCTGCCTCACGCTCGTCGCCCGCGGCGGCAAGCCGGCCTGGCTCTCGGCGCAGGGGCTGATGGACCGTGAGCGGAACCGCGTCATGCGGACCGACACGATCTTCCGCATCTACTCGATGACCAAACCGATCACCTCGGTCGCCCTGATGCAGCTCTACGAACAGGGCCACTTCCAGCTCGACGATCCGGTCGAGAAGTTCATCCCCGAGTGGCGCGATCTGAGGGTCTTTGAGAGCGGGAACCACCCGAACTTCCTCACCCGGCCGGTCGATCGCCCGATGACGGTCCGCGACCTGTTCACGCACCAGTCGGGGCTGACCTACGGTTTCATGGAACGCACGAACGTCGACGCCGCGTACCGCGAGCTCGGCATCGGCGGACCGCCGTCCGGCGGCAGCCTGCGCCAGATGATCGAGCAACTCGCGGAGCTGCCCCTCGAGTTCTCGCCCGGCAACGCCTGGAACTACTCGGTCGCCACCGACGTGCTCGCCTACCTGGTCGAGGTCTTCTCCGGCCAGCCGTTCGACGAGTACCTGCAGGAGCACATCACCGGGCCCCTGGGCATGGTCGACACCGGCTTCACAGTGCCCGCGGCCAAGGTCGACCGCTTCGCCGCCAACTACGGGCGAGACCGGAACAAGAAGCTGGTCCTGCTCGACGATCCCCAGACCAGCCACTACACCGGCGAAGTCAGCTTCTTCTCGGGTGGCGGTGGACTCGTGTCGACGATGCACGACTACTACCGCTTCTGCCAGATGATGCTGAACGGCGGGACCTTCGACGGCGCCCGCATCCTCGGCCGCAAGTCGGTGGAGCTCATGACGATGAACCACCTCCCGGACGGCAGCGACCTGACCGACCTGGCGGTCGGCTCCTTCAGCGAGACGACCTACGAGGGGGTCGGCTTCGGTCTCGGCGTCTCCGTCACCCTGGACCTCGCGGTCGCCCAGGCGATCGGCTCGGTCGGCGAGTACGGCTGGGGCGGCGCCGCGAGCACGGCCTTCTGGATCGACCCGAAGGAGGACCTGATCGTCATCTTCATGGTCCAGTTCTGGATGTCGGGCACGTTCAACTTCCGGGGTCAACTCAAGTCGATCGTCTATCCGGCGCTGACCTGACGCCGGTAGCACGGTGAGCGATCCGCGTTCGATCTGCGAGCCGCGCGCGGCGCAGCGCGACGGGGAACTGCGGCGAACGCGGCGGTTCGAGAAGACGGTGTCGTGGTCGCGGCTGGCCGCCGTTCTCGCGGCAGCCGTGCTGGTCTGGCTGTCGGTCCAGGCGAGGCTCTTCCCCCTGCTCTGGGCAGCGGTTCCGGCATTGCTCTTTCTCGTCCTCGTCGTTCTCCACGAGCGTGTGCTGCAGCGGGCCGAACGGCTGAAGCGGGCACGAGCCTTCTACCGATTCATGCTGGACCGCCTCGACGGCGACTGGCGCGCCGGCGGACGGCCCGGAACACGCTTTGCGGACGATCACGCCGGGCACGTGTACGCCGCGGACCTCGACCTCTTCGGCCCCGACTCGCTGTTCCGGCAATTGAGCCGGGCCCGGACTCGCGGCGGAGAGGAACTCCTGGCGTCGTGGCTGCTCCGGCCCGCGCCGCCCGATGCCGTGCGGCGGCGGCAGGAGGCCGTCCGCGAGCTGGCGCCCGGCCTGGACTTCCGGGAGCGTCTCGCCGTCTCCGGTCGAATCGCGCGTACCGACCTCGATCCGGAGGCGCTGGTGTTCTGGGCGGAGGGCGCCTGGGCGGAAGGTGACGGCCGCGCCGCGCTTCCCGGCGCCGGCGGACGGGAGTCCCTCGTGCGCGCCCTGCTGGTTGCCGTCGCCGCCGCCAATCTCCTCGCGGTCACGGGCTGGCTGGCCTGGGGTTGGGGGCCATCGCCCTTCCTTGGCTTGGCCGTGCTGCAGATCCTGTGGAGCCTCGCCTGGCGTCAGCGTTTCCGGGCGGCCACGGCCGGCGTCAGGCGGGCAAGCCGCGACCTGAACCTGGTTGCATCGTTGCTGGAAGTCATCGAGCGCGAACCGTTCGAGAGCACGCGCCTGGTCGAACTGGACAGGCGGCTACGAAGCGACGACGGCGTCACCGCCTCACGGAGCGCCAGGCAACTGCAGCGCCTTGTCGACCTGCTCGACTCGATGCGCAACGCCGTGTTCGCCCCCTTCGGACTGTTGCTGTTGTGGACGCCTCAGCTCGCCTACGCCATCGACTCCTGGCGTCGCCGGCACGGAGACCGGGTCACCGTCTGGCTGCGGGCACTGGCCGAGGTCGAAGCCTTGGCCAGCCTCGCCTCCCATGCGTTCGAGAACCCGGACCGGACCTTCCCCACGCTGGTCGAGCCGTCGGGGAACGGGCGTCCGCTGCTCGACGGCAGGGAGCTCGGGCATCCACTGCTGCCGGCCGAGGAGTGCGTGGCAAACGACGTGTTCCTGGCCGGGCCGATCCTTGAAGCCGGTCAGGACGACCAACAAGCCGAGACGGCTGGCACGACGTCGGCCCAGTGCCTGATCGTCAGCGGCTCGAACATGTCCGGCAAGAGCACGCTGCTCAGGACCGTCGGCACGAACGTGGCGCTGGCGCAGGCCGGCGCGCCGGTGCGAGCCCGGTCGCTGCGGCTGACGCCGCTCGCCATCGGCTCCTCGATCCAGCTCCACGACTCGCTCGCCGAGGGCCAGTCCAGGTTCTACGCCGAGATCACCAAGCTCAAGTCCGTGCTCGACCTGACCGAACAGTGGAGGCCGGTCCTGTTCCTGCTCGACGAGATCCTCCACGGCACGAACTCGCACGACCGGAGAGCGGGCGCCGAAGGCCTGATCCGCGGTCTGCTCGACCGCGGCGCGATCGG
>JAPVWO010000161.1 GCA_027493375.1 Candidatus Multivorans thiocomprendens
GGCATCGGCGTCAAGGCGGACGACCTGCTCGATCAGCTCGAGGCGAAGAGCAGGGACGAGATCCTGGAACGGCGCGGCCCCGACGGCATCGACGGCGACGATGAGGCGGCCAGCGAAGACATAGGCGTCCTGGCGCGCCAGATCGCAGTCGCGGCGCTTCGCTTCTTCATGGCCCGCGCCACGACCACGCGGGTGATCGCTTTCGACATCGACGACGCCACCTCGTTCGAGGGCGAGTCGGGTCCCTATCTCCAGTACTCCATCGTGCGCGCCAGGAACATTCGCCGGCGCCTGCGCGAAGAAGGCCTGGCCCAGGAGGTCCCCGGGGAGCGCGTCGCCAGGCTGTCCGCCGACGTCTGGTCCGACGACCTCTGGGACCTCGTGCTGCTCGCTTCGCAGTGCCAGGAAGTCGTCGAGCGGGCGGCGGCGACGCTCGAACTCTCCCTCATCGCCCGGCACGCAGTCGACCTGGCGCAGAAGTTCCACGCGATCTACCACCGCCATCCCATCCTGCACGAACAGGACGCGGACCTCCGGGATGCCCGGCTCGCGGTCACTCAGGTCTTCGAGCGCTCGCTCGAGGCGCTCGCCCAGATCCTGGGCGTGCCGCTGCCTGAGCGGATGTAGGCCAGAGCCGCCAGACGAGGCAACCGGCATACCCCGAAGACCTGGTTCCTCGGCTACGGTGCCTCCCCAACGCAGGCCTCCCGAAAAGCGGACGAATCAGTGAATGCGTCCGGCTCGCCGGCCGCCTTCACGTAGCGACGTTCAGCCCCGCTCCGCAGATCGCGCACGACCAGATCGAGTCCCATGTCGGTCGCCGAAGCTGCGGCGACCCAGTGATGACCGTTGACATCGCAGCCGTCGAGCACCTTGACCAGGACCTCCTGGTTCTCCGGCGCGAAGAAGAAGAACAGACCAGCCTCCGAAGTGTGCGCGGCCGAGACGCGCGCGGCGCCGCCACCGCCGTCCGGTGTGGACCAGTCGAGCGTCACGCGATAGCGACCACCGTGGAGGCAATGGGCGGTTGGCCCCGGCTCACAGAGCACCGTGGACGGCGCCGACTCGTAGCTCCTGATCGCCGCTGCCTGAAGTTCCCAGCGGCTCTCGCGCTCTTCCCGCATGCGGAGCCTCGTCTGGTCGAAGCCCGCGAGAGCCCAAGCGTGGTCGGCGGCGTCGAACGGCATCCACAGGTCGGAAGCGACCTGAAAGGCATACGCGCCTCGCGACAGAGCCTCCTCCTCGCTGCTCGCCGATGGAAGCACCATGATGTTCACGCCGCGTTCCTCCAGGACGTATCCCGGCGGCGGTCTCCGGTCGTGAGCCATCAGTCGCTCACTGTTGGCCGAGGTAACCGGGTTGCGCGCCACCACCGCGTCCACGAGTCCATGCCCGTCCACCACTCTCAGGTCCGGCAGGAAGTAGGACTGGATGCCCAGGGCACCCGTCGCCGTCAAGGCATCCTCCGGTAACACGCCCCGGCCCATGCGTTCGTAGTCCGCCCAGTCCTCTAGCTTGAGCTTCGCAGCCCCCTTGTGTTCCGCGAAGCGCAGTCCCACCAGTTGCCGCGTCATTCGCCAACGAAGGTCGTTGGAGATCGAGGCGAGAGCCCGCATGCCGGGCACCGAGAGCAACCAGCCCGCGCGCTCTTGGTCCACTTCCGGGTGGAACCGCTCCTGGTAGGGCCCGGCGGCAACACCCTGGAACAGGAGCTGACCCTGCAGAGCGCCGGCGTAGAGGAGCGTCGGCGCGAACAGGACGACGGCACAGACGGCGGGCCCGGGCGTAGGGAACCTAGACCGCGCGGACCGCAGCCGCCGCAACAGAGCCGCCGCCGCGCAGCCCAAATGAACGATCCCCGAAGCGGCCGGAACCGCCAGCAGCGGCCAGTAGAAGTCCAGGGGCCGGTACTCGAAGTAGTCCCCGCCGATCCGGAACACGTAGGCCATGTGCGGGACGACGCAGGCGAGCGGCAGGACAAGCCGCACGTCTCCGCGCTCCCGCCACGCGCATCGCATGGCATCGAGCGCCAGCGGAACCAGCAGATAGAGCCCGGTCTCGAGTGCCGCCGCCCACAGGTAGTTGAAGCCGGACTGGTACCAGGGACGGACATGCTTGGCGTAGTACGTGTTCGGCAGCCACTCTCCGTAGTAGCCGTAGCGGAACAGGAACTGCGCCCCGACAAGCGCGGCGAACGGCAGCACCAGCCAACTCAGCTCCCTGAGATCCACGCGCAACCGCCTGACCGCAACGATCCGCTGCGCCACGAACCAGCCGAAACAGCAGACCGCGATCAACAGGCCCTCCGGCCGCGTGTACGCGGCCGCCGCAAGGCTCAGTGAAGCCGCCAGCAGTCCCCGGCGACTGTCGCCATGCACGCTCAGGCACACGACCGCAAGTACGACGAAGAGTGTGAACTGACGCGTCTCCAGTCCACCGCCCGAGGTCCATACCGCGAAGGTGGCGCTCGTGCACAGGAGGCCCAGCGCCATCCACGCCACGAGCCCGCGCCGCCGAAGTCCGGGAAGCAGTGCCGCCCACCTGACGACCGCTGCAAGCGTGCCGATGGTGCAGAGCACCGACAGCCAGGGTACGGCGTTCTCGGGGCGCAGCCCGAAGACCCTCCAGAGAGCCGCCAGCTCGAGCACCCAAAGGAAGTTGGTGTAGCCCTCCACCCGTTCTCCGGGATTGAAGACGAGGCCGTGGCCCTCCACCAGGTTGCGGGCGTAGCGAAAACTGATGAAGGCGTCGTCGCACAGGAACCAAGCCGCCGACGCCAGCCAGGCCAGCACGATAAACCAGGGCAGGCTGCCGCCGACAAGAGCCGGTCTCCGCGCCCTCACCCGAATCCTCCAGCCACCTTGACCAAGGACAGCATCGCTCAGGGCGCGACGCGATCTAGGCCGCGCCTTCAAGGCCCGCGCGTTCTTGTCAGTTCGCCGGTTTGGCCGTCGCGAGGAGGGGCAGAGTAATGTCCTGCGGCCAGGTGACCTTGACGGCGGAGAAACCGCGCCGAGGTGCTTCCACAACCAGGTCGGTGTTGTCGAACCGGAACTCGATCCTGAGCCGATCGTTCGTGTAGTGCACGAGAGAACGCAACTCCGGGGCTTCGGTTCCGGCCGCCTGGACCGTTCGCCACACCGGACCCTCGTCCAGCGGAAGGAGTGCGTACCGCTCGCCGCTGCTGACACTGTGGTAGACGACGGCGAAGAGTTCGTCACCGACAGACTCGATCACACCCCGCCTGATGTTGGGCCCCCCGGCGCTGAAGAGCGGTTGGGCCGCAGTCGTTGGGAGTGCCCGTGAGTCCAAGAGCCGGTTGCCGGTTCTGGCGTCGGTCAGTTCGACCCAGAAGTCGCCGAGGTCACCGTGGGCAGGAAGTGGACGCACACCGTCCACGTGCGCGTAGTGATAGCGCGCGACTAGCGTTTCGCCGTACCGAGCTTCGGTCGGATAGCCGTCGTCGTTCGTGACCATGTGGACGATCCGACCCAAAGCGTCGTAGGAGGCTACGGCCGGAAAGGCAACGCAGTGACAACTTTGGTCGAGCCATGCGGTCTCTGTGAGGTAGTCATGGCGGTCTCCGCCGCGATTGTCCGAAATCCGCAGTCGGTTCCCGCCCTGGCGCACAGACTCGACCTGCATTTCTTGGTGGAGCAGGCGGAAGCTCGTGCGGGCAATCCCGTCGGCGCTCTCCTTCCAATGGTGCCCCCAGGGATGAACGGAATCCGAAGCGGCCCCGTCAACAGGGCGTGGTCGACCTTGGTGCAGACCCCACTCCGTCTTCCCAGACGTTCCGGGCAGGGGAGGCAGGCGAGAGAGGAAGCCGTCCATTTCTTCTCGGCTCATGTTGCGGCCGCGAGCCAAGGGGAGACTTTCGCTTCCCTCGGACAAGGGCCGGCCAAAGGCCCGGTGCTCCGTCACGCTTCTGCCGTCCGGGTAGCGCGTCACCTCTCTCTCGACATTGCCGTGCTCGTCAAAGAAGCTGTCGCGCGTGAACGGGCTGGCTCCAACACCCAAGCCCGACGCCGAAAAGCGCTTGACCAGAATGCCGTCATCATCCCGAAACCTGACGATAGTGCCGTACTCACTGCTGGAGATGGTCTCCACCTCCGTCTGCGCCGATACCTGTCCCGATAGCAGAAGCACTGCGCCGATGACTGCGAGAGTGCTGGCTAGCGCCTGAATGGTCCGTTTCGACATTGAATTACTCTCCTTGTCTGGCGGAGTTGATGGCTCAATCTCGTGCTCTCGAGCTGGCGCTCACGGGCATGCGTTCATCACTGCTCGGTGGAAGAGGCTTGGGCCGCCGAGGTCGGCATGGTCCTTGCCCGCGATATGCAGCATCTCGTGAAGCACTGCGTCGGCTCTCTTGGCATTCGAGCCGTTGTAGAACGGAGGACAAGTGAAGATCGTGTTGCGCCCGCCAACTTCAGCGTAAGTTATCCAAGTGGGGTTGTTTGCGCAGTAGTTCGGTGAGGGATCGCTGCTATCGAAAGACACGTTGGCCAACGCATCGACGATGTCTGGCTGTCCGTGCTGGTCGAAGAAATCCCTGCAAGCCTGATTCCGCGCCCGGGTGGTGGCGTCCGCCCTGGCCGTGCTCTCCTTCTGGGCCGGAGTCGGTGACGTTGTTGGTGGCGGCTGCGGTGTTGGCGGCTGCGAAGGGGGCGGCTGCACGA
>JAPVWO010000162.1 GCA_027493375.1 Candidatus Multivorans thiocomprendens
CGCCGGCCCAGGTCCCGAGGAGAGGGGTCGCAGGGGACGCTCGCACTCACTGGGTCAAGGGGACGGGAGTGCTCGCTTCGGTCGACTGCGTTTCACGTCCGCGTCGGTTACGGGCACGTCCCCGGGAGTCACTTGTCTCCAGCCCCCTGGGACCCCTCTCCTCGGCCCCGGGGCCGGCTGCACCTCGTCGGGCGGCCCAGCGCCCGCAGATGACCTCAATCAACGGTACGCGGCGTCAGCACTGCTGCTTGGTCGAGTGGCCTTCGCCGTGATGCCCGCTCCAGACGTCTACTACCTTCTGCTACGACCGGTTCACCCCAAGCCAGCTAGCCGCACCCCGCCGGGACACGCTCGATCTTTCCCCGATTCCTATGCCTCCGGAATTCAGGAGCTCAGCGGAGACACCGCAGGCACATCGGCGTCTCCACGCTGGATCGAACAAACTCCGTGTGAGCGCTAGCCTCCGGCTCGACTGCCCCTCCGGCATCCAGCGCGACCAAGACAGTACCGCCACAGCAGGCACCATCCGCACTGCCAAGTGCGAACGCTTCACTAAGATGTCCGGTCGATCCCGTTGGCAAGCGCTCGGAACAGTCCTTCGAGAGCTGAGTACACACGATCTTGGCGCTAGGCACGAACCTACGCAGGGCACTGACCGTCTCAAGCCTGGGATATCCCTTGCGTTGCCTCCCCACCGAGAAAACCACCAGCGCCGGCGAGATGGCTCCCAAGAGCTTTTCGGCGAACGGACTGATCTCTCGCGTCCCCGGACGCCCCCCATGATGGGGATACACGAGAATAGGCGCACGCAGACACTCCCTCTCACCATCCGCGAGCAGATCATCCAAGCCGACGCCATCGATATCCCCAGCGAGCAGAGCAACCGGACGCCCACCTGCGTCTACACGGACCACTGCACTCATCGTGTTGCTAGAGATTCTCCGACCCTGGCTATCTTCGCCCGCTACGGCCTTCCCTGCCAGATATTGACTGGGTGCAAGCACGGCTACAGTGACATCCGCCAGATCCTCACGATCGCCCTTCGTCAGCCCTACGTCCCACCGCTCAATTGCACCGTCCCGCACCGCACAGCGCAAGGCGAGCAGCAGATCCTCCCACACCTTCGTTCCCTTAGAAGAGTCGCCGTTAAGCACGACTCGCCCAATCTTCACGGCGCCCGAGGCCAGCACATTGATGAGGCCACCGATGTGGTCCTCGTCCGCATGAGATAGGTAGACGGTTCGTATCAGAACCAAACCATGGTACCGGAGAAACTCAAGCAGACCGTTTCGGAGGCCAGCGTCGATGACAACCACGTCACCGTTGCGGTCAGTGATAACGGCGCAGTTCCCGTGGCCTACGTCAACTATGCAGAGTTTGTTCCGCAAACTCGGCATCAGCAACCTCCCAACCATCGAAGAAGAGCTCCTCCCCGCTTTCCGCGCCGAGGTTCACCTGACAAAAGAACCGCGCATCCGTACGCAGCCTGCCCTGGAAGTCCGTCGGAATACTCTCCAGCTGTATCTGAACCGCATCCTGAACACTCCACCCCGGCACGATAGCCGAAATGTAACCCCTCTCAAGATGGACCCCTGCCACGCGCACCAGAGTCCGCCACGGCCTCCTCGCGGGGTGGACTGAACCACCGATCTCTCTGAAACACTCTGCCCACCCGTCAAGAAACACCTGAGGTTCCGCCTCTCGGCTTCGCACGCGCGAGGGAATCCACCTCAGGCAATCCCTCCGTATGGCCAAGCCGAAATCCGAGTACCCGGTGCAAAGCACCCCGGGCGTCCCTCTCTCAACACAGCGTGCTAGGAGCACGTCGCCGTCGCACTCCGCATACTCCTGCCGCTTCAGGTGATAGTCACACAGGATGACGTCCCTTTCCGTAGCTACGCTCAGAAGAGTGTTCTCATCGACAGGACCGGGAATCTCCACCGGCACAAGGTTCAGATCCTCCACGAGTTCCCCGTAAGCTCCCCGCGCATCCGCCTGATCATCGACTATCAGAACCCGTTCGATCGCGTGGCCTTCAATCAGCCTTGTCACTCGTGTACTCCTAGCACCGGGAGCTCGACAAGCAGCACAGCTCCACCGATCTCACCGTTCTCCAAAGCGTCTACTCGCCCTCCAAGATCCCTTACCGCGTCACGAACAATCGTCAAGCCCAAGCCGGTACCGTCGCGGCGCGTAGTGCGACCCGGAAGCCAGATCTCTCGCGTGGAGATCCCACGGATTCCCGGCCCATTGTCTTCCACGGTCAAGGTCCAGGTCCGCTCAGAAAGAGCCGTTCGCACTCTTATTGTCCTACCCCGGGTAGCATCCTCCTCGAAGGCCGCCACGCTATTGGTCAGAAGATTCGTCACGATCGATTCTATCGCTGCCTCACTTCCGCGTAGATAGGGGGAGCCGTCCCCCAGTTCCACCGTGAGCTTGACATCGCGGGCCGCCAGGAACGGCTCGTAGTTCTTGACCACTTTGGCGAGCAGTCCATGGAGGTCCACTCGCGAAAGACGGCGCTTCTCATGAGCCACCAGACGCAGGGTAGCCGCTCCGAGGACCGCCAGGTTCCTGACCGCTCGCCGTATCCTCCTAATCGGCTCCGCTAGTGCCTCACCGTACGCGGGGCCTAGCCGACTCCGGGCACGCCGCGCCACTGTTCCAATAGACTGCGTGATCACTTTGACCGAGTTACCACTCGATTCATGCGCAAACGTCACCGCAGTGATTCCTGCGGTGCTGAGGGTCCGATAGAGTTGAACTTCTCTCTGGAGAGATTCCACTTGCTTGTTGCGGGACGCCTCGTAGCGCTCAAAGGCACTGCCGAGCTGTCCTCGAATCCGGGCGGGGGAACCTCGAATTACACGCTTCATCTCAAGCTCGGACTCGCCACTCCGCACCGGCGCTTCTGCGCGTTCCTGCTGACGGCGCCTCTCCGCTTCCTCAAGGCGCCGTCTCGCCATCCAGTCCAGCGCATCCTGTGCAAACGCGCGCAGATTGCGGAACTCTGTGTCCTCGATGAAGCCAGAACGATCCGTCTTCTGCTCGAGCACGTCCTCTTCGTCTTCCACGCAGACCCGGCCGATCGATGTGTTCGTACCCGGCCTCTCCTCAGGACTACGGACGCGACGGAGGTTCATCTCCAGCCAGTCATTTCCGGCGTTCCCATACGGGCTTACCCGAAGACCATTGTAATAGAGATGAACCCCGCCGAATTCTCCCAGCCAACTTCGGACTTCGCCAAGACTCGACGCTCGCGTCGAGAAGGTCTTGCGGTTGAGCAAGAAGACCCAGAGTTCAAAGGTCGCTCGCGGACACCTATAGCTGCCACGCGCCTTCCTCCTTCTCGCCAGTTCCTCGTGCTCCGCACTGAACAGCACCTCCCCTCTCCAGTCGGCAACGCGTGCAGTGGCGCGACCGGCCTGATCGAGCTCAGCCCGGAGAAAGAACTCGGCATCCCGGAAGTACCGGCCACGCACGAGTTCCTCCAAGTCTCTGAACTCGGCGGCGCGAAGTTGCGGGCGGAAGGCCTTGGGGTCATCCTGGAAGGGGTCGGCCAAGAGTATGAGCTCGCGAGCGAGGCGTTTAACTGCCATTCGACCAAACCCGTGTCTCAAGTCTTCAATCTTGATCTCAGTGCCGTGGTTTCGTTTCTTCCGCGGGCTAGCCGGTTCGATTCTTAACTCCACGTCCTCCACGACTTCTGCCGCATCAAAGCGCTCCCAGTCGATCTCCAAGCTGTGCCCGGTCCCCTTCTCCCATCGAGGCCGCGTGGTGAGAAGCGCCCTCTTCCCCATTCTTAGCGCAGCTAGGCGACCAAGGCCCTTACTGCCAGCCGGCACCCGCCCCAACCTGGTTCTGCGCCTCTGGCTCTTTCTTGAACGACCCAAAACAAGCCAGCCGCCGACGATATCGTCGACCGTCATTCCGTCCCCGTTGTCTGTGACTAGAACCGTTCCGCCCGCCCTATCCGTGTTCAAGAGCTCTACACGGCACTCAGTGGCATCGGCGTCGTAGGCGTTCTTGACAAGCTCAACAACGCCTTTGTCAAGACTGGGATTCAGCTCCTCGCCTAGCCTTCTGATGATCTCCGTGGAAAACCGGAGTCGCGCCTCACTCATGGACTGTCCCACCAAGGCAAGGTGGACAGAACGCGAGTGGTGAGGTGCCTGCATCGAATCCTCTTGTCGAGCCACGCATCGGTTTTGCGAGATGCTAACCGCCACATGAGCTCTTTACAGGTAGCAGCGCTTGCATCCCGCGGAACGAGGACGATCAGATGATTCTCGATCGCCACCGGCGCGTCACCCAGAATGAGGCTGGCAACGGCACGCTTCGCATCGCCCGGGCGCGACGTTCTTCTAACGACGACAAACGGCGGAAGGAAGAGCCGACCGTTGAACCTACGCGTCTCACCCAGCTCCTTGCATTCCCCCCAAGCGGGCACGGAACGGGCGTGGATAAAGCGAACATCAGGCCCCGTCTTCTTGTGGCGATGAGGCACCACCGGCCCCACGTGGACAGAGAATCGCCGGCCAACTCCGCCACGGGCCCTTCCGGCCGACAGTGCCTCGTTGCCTCCATGCACACTCTCACTAGATGCTCTGACGAGATCAAGGAGATAGACGTCGACATCAGTCCACTTATCGAACTGACCGAGAGTCCGCTGGCTTCGAATACGGGCTAGGGATGACAGAACGCGCCTCCAACGATCGTACCGTGTGCCAGAGCGAAGGACTTCGGGGAGTATCGCCACAACCCGCAGGCCCGCAGGGGCATCGCGCACCACCTTCTCTGTAAAGACGGCCGCTGCGTTTACCTGACCCGAAGACCAGTCGCAGTTGTAGGGCGTGGGAATGTAGGAAAAGGGAGGGTTCATCACCACCACGTCGTCAGGCTGCAACGGCATTGATCGGGAGAAGAAGTCCCTCGCACTGATTCTCGGAAAGACCGAGTCCAACGCGATCCCCTGAGAACTCGGCCGGACGCGGCAACGGCTAGCCGCCAAGAGAACAAGTCGGGCCTTCGCCATTCGCACGAAGTCAGGCGAGATGTCCCAACCTGCGAGTCGCTTGCTCCAGTCAAGAATGGTCTCTTGGAGGGTAGGAGCAATCGGAAGCCTCTTCGCAACCCCGAGCAGCAGGTCGCCCGCTCCACAAGCCGGATCGAAATAGAGACCTTGGGAGTCTGACGTGACGGACACCTTGGTGGCGAGCTTCCTTGCCATTTTCGTGCTCGTAAAGTAGGCGCCCTGTTCTTTCAGGAGTGAGCGATCTTCCTGGGAGCGGAGGACGTCTGCCGGTTCACCGTCCAGGCACGCCACCAATCGCTGGCGCCACTCTACTGAGCCAAGTGGCCCGTCCCCTTGGGCAAGACCCTCCAAGCTACTCACGTACTGCAGCGACGTGGCTGTCCGTGGAACCACCGTCACTGTCTCGTGGGCCACTACCTCGCGCACACTTTCGGCCTAGAGGCACCAACAACCTCGGCACTTCGCAACACTGGCACGAGGGATCCGGCCTTCGGCCTACTCCAACATGCGAACCATGGTGATGCCGTTCTTCGAGACACGAGGTGAATCCGCGTTCGCGCCCCGGACTCCTCTGCGGGGCCGAACTCAGTCGTGTAGTGCCGGGCGATTCTAACCGCTACTGGTCGGTTCCGCACACCGCAACGGGCAAACCCCTTGGAACCCTTCTTCTCGGAGGCTAGGGCGGCCGGGATCGCCAGAATGCGGACCCATCGGCCGGAAGCCGCTGCTACGATCCACGTATGGTCGTGGAGTCCCCCTCGCAAGATTCGCACGCCGAGCTTCAAGGGGCCGTGATCGAGGAGTTCGCTCCGCGCTTCGCCCCTGGCGCCAAGGTCATCTACCTTGTAGACACTGCCAAGATGAACCCCTGCGTCGACCACCAGCGCCTTCTTGACGTCGGCTTTTCGCCGACGCAGCAGGACAGGCTGCCCGACATCGTCCTCCACGACCGATGCCGCAACCGCCTCTTCCTCATGGAGGCGGCAACGTCACACGGCCCCCTCGACCGGAAGCGCCTCGTCGAGTTCAAGACGCTGATCGAGTCCCGCCGCTCTCAGCCCATCTACATGAGCGCCTTCCTGGACTTCGAGGAGTTCGGCAAGCACGTGGCGTCGATTGCCTGGGGGACGGTCGTCTGGCTCGCAGAGGAGCCCGACCACCTCATCCACTTCGGAGGTAACAGGCTTCTCGGGCCGATCCCCTAGGTCCTAACTGACCTCGGCGACCTCCCCCGGTCCGCGCTCCGCGGGGTGAACCGCCGCCGGCTCAACTCGGCCGCCACGGACCGTCGAGTAACCGGAGCGCGTGAAGGAAGATCTCGTTCACGAAGTCGGTCCAGCGTTCTTCGATCTGTAGCGTGTCGTCCAGGAGAAAGACCTTCTCGACGTGCATCTGGTCCAGCTCCCTCTGCATCGCCTCCGTGACTACGCCGGCCACCAAGAAGTTCTTCGTGCGATTCGGCGTCATGTCGAAGCTCTTCTTGACGGCGCCGAGACGCTCCAGAGCGCCGGCCGGGTCCCTGCCTCCCTTGATTTCGATGGACGAAAGAAGCTCTCCCGAGCCTTCGCGGATGAAGGCAATGTCCGGCTCTGAGCCGAACTCCATGCGCACGATCCGCGGCTCGCCGAGCGTCCAGATGCGGTCCTTCTCGACCTCCCTTGAGGGTAGCGCTGGCGTCACCTTCAGCCAGGAGACGATCCGCTCTCTGACCTCCTGCTCGGCTTGCCGGCCTATCCGGTTGCGCATGGAACCGTCCTCGCTGATCCCCATCGTTGCAAGGACGTTCCGATAGGCGTCCTGCAGGGTCCACACCGTGGCGTCGAGGATGATCGTGGAGATGATCGAGTTGTAGAGTCTGGCAACCTCCAAGGCTCGGTCCGGTTTCACTTGGACTTGTTCAGGTTCGGCCTCCCAGCGGCTTACGCTTCCGACGAGTTGCGACACACGCTTCAGAGAAAGGAGCGCGATGCCTCGGTAGTGGAGGGATGCGTCGGGCCGCTCCACCAGAACGCTCGGGTGAGCGAAGACCAAGCGGGGTTCGACATCCGCGTCCTTCACGCACCGCCACGCCGCCTCATCGATCGAGAAGTCGTGGCGGTTCTCCCACGCCGGCTCGTCGCAGGACAGAATCCGTTCACGAACGGCCTCGTCGGCGCGGAGTCGAATGTGGCTGGAGATGACCCTGGCTCGCCATCGTGCGGCGTCAAGCCCGGAGGAAGGCATCAGAGTCGCTCCCATTCGTAGACACACTTCCGGATCTCACGTCTGCCGAACCGGCCCATCTGCTGGCTGGAGTTCCCCTTGCCTCGCGGCAGGACCCGAATGACGCGGCACCGAAAGCCAGCCTGTTCGGCCAAGTCCGAGAGAATGATGTCAACGGGAATCTCCTCCCCGTGATATCGCACGTTGTCGTTAACCATGAAGACTCTGCCGCCGTCGGCAACGACTCGGGCCAGTTCGTTGACCACGACCCCCATCTCGAGGAAGTAGTGTTCCAGGAGTCGGATGACGTACGGGTTCCCCAGTTCGTCCGCGTGCTCCCTGAGAATGGCCAGTGGTTCCTGCAGAGCGGGATGTTCGTCGACGCTCGCGAAGACGCCAGTGAGACCTGCGGAGTCCGCGTACGCTTCGCGAAGAAGCTGTCGCTTGGAACGGTTCTCGACGGTCGCCGACAGGAGGCTCTGGCGAAGGGCCTTGATGGCGTCCTCCCCATAGCCGAGCCAAGCCAGCTCCAAGGCATAGGTGCGTGTGTAGTCGTATCGATTGGCGTACGGTGGCGATGTAACGACAGCCTGGACCGAGCTGGCGGGGAGGCTCCTCAGTTCAGTGAGACACGAGCCGTCGATGAAACGCGGCTTTGGTCCCTGGTAGAGCTCCCGAATGACATGGCAGTCCCTCAGCATCAGCTCGAGGCGACGACCGACTGCAGCCCTCAGGCTGGGGATCGCGCCCTTGTCCAGCTTCGTGCTGCGAGTGCGCCCGGACCGCGGGTCCCAGCGAAGATACTGGCCGTCCTTGCGCGTGTAACTGACTTCCTCCACCGACGCGACGCAAGCCGCCGTAAGCACGGTGGCCAACTCCGTGTCGTCGATATCGGCGATGAACTCGCGCGCCTTCGCGATCTCGTTCTCCGTGGACTCAGGGAAGGCGCCGTTCGTGATGCGCACGTGCGGAAAGAAGAACTCCTCCCGCGCGTCGCCTTGCTTCATACGGTTGACGAGATCACGACCTGCCGCCTCGATCCGGCTGGCTACGCTGCCGTCCGCAAAGGCAGTCATCGCTCGGGCATTCAGGTTGCCTACAGGCATGATCTCGATTCCGATCGCCGAACGCCCCAGGCGCCTGGCGGTTAGCGCCGTAGTGCCGATCCCGGAGAAGGGGTCCAGCACATCGCCGGGCGGGCTGGAGGCGAGGAGACTCTCGACCAGGGCCGAGGAGAAGCCCTCCTTGTACTTCATCCAGCGGAAGCCGGGTTCCTTCTTGTTGCCTTGGTACGAGACAAGCCAACGCGAAAGGCCAGGGTCTACTCGGAGTCGGCTCGCAAATCGCCGATGAAGCGCGTCGCGAGCTTCGGTTGGGCCACCATTGCCGGAAGGCGACGACGTTGCACTTGGGGCGGGCACGAGCGCCATCTGCCTCGGTCCGCCAAGGCTCTCGTCCGCCGTCCCGAGACCTCCTGCACCTCGGCCAACGGATAAGGAGCCAGTCGCCATCGCCCGGCAATCGTAGCCCATAACACCCTCCCGAACGGAAGCCGGATGCCGGCAAAAGGCCGCCGCATCGGCACTCGGATTGCTGGGACGTCGCCCTGTCGGACGACGTCCAGCCAGCCGCGGGCCGAAGGAGGGGGTCCCTGCGGGCTGGAGGCAAGTGACTCCCGGTGCCCTTCCCACAACCGACGCCGACGTGAAACGCAGCCGACCGAAGCGAGCACTCCCGTCCCCTTCACCAAGCGAGTGCGAGCGTCCGCAGGGACCCCCTCCTTCGGCCCGCGGCTGGCGGGTGCCACCGACGACGTCGCGCCACGCCGGCACTCCGCGGCGGCTACTCGTCGGTGTCGACGAACTCGATGACGGCGAGCTCGGCGGCGTCGCCCTTGCGGGGGCCGAGCTTGGTGATGCGGAGGTAGCCGCCGGGGCGGTCGGCGTAGCGGGGGGCGATCTCGTCGAAGAGCTTCTTGACGTGGTCGCGGTTGGGGAGCCAGCGGCGCACGAGGCGGCGGGCGTGGACCGTGTCCTCGCGGCCGCGGGTGATCATCTTCTCGGCGACCGGCCGCAGGGCCTTGGCCTTGGCCAGGGTCGTCTGGATGCGGCCGTGCTCGACCAGCGAGGCGAGCTGGTTGCGGAACATGGCCCGGCGGTGGGCCGTCGTCCGGCCGAGTTTCTTGTAGCCAACTCCGTGACGCATCTTCGCTCCTTCCCGGGGAAGCTCGAGAACGGTTCCGAGGCCGCTAGGCCTGCACTCCGCTCTCCGCGTTCTCGGGAACCTCCATGCCGAAGGACAAACCCATCTTGTCGAGAACCTCTTGGATCTCCTCGAGCGACTTGCGCCCGAAGTTCTTCGTCTCGAGCATCTCTTTCTCGCTGCGCACCACCAGGTCGCCGACCGTGTTGATGTTCGCGTTGCGCAGACAGTTCGCCGATCGGACGCTCAGGTTCAGGTCGTCGATCGCCTTGAGGAGCAGGACGCCCAGGTCGCCGCCGTCGATCTCCTCTTCGGCTACGGTGCCCGCGATCAGGCTCTCCTCCGCGTTGATGAAGATCGTCAGGTGCTCGCGCAGCAGTGTGCCGGCGCGCGACATCGCCTCTTCAGGCGTCACCGTGCCGTCGGTCCAGACTTCCACGATCAGCCGCTCGTAGTCGGTGGTACGACCGAGTCGAGCCGCCTCCACGCGGTAGTTCACGCGCTTCACCGGGCTGTGCACCGAGTCGAGCGGGATCCAGCCGATGCCCATCGACGGTTCGAGGTTGCGGTCCGCGCTGACGTAGCCGCGGCCGTTCCTGACCTGCGCCTCGAGACGGAGCCGGCCCCGTTCGTTGAGCGTGGCCACCTTGCTGGCCGCATCCCGGATCTCGACGCTGGCATCCGTGTCGAAGTCGCCGGCGGCAACCTCTCGCGGACCGGTCACATCGAGGGAGATCACGCTGGTCGCACCGTCGAGAGACCGCAGCGGCACCTGTTTCAGGTTGAGGATGATGTCGGTGACGTCTTCGACGACCCCCTCGAGCGACGAGAACTCGTGCAGCGCGCCATCGATGCGCACCGCCGTGATCGCGGCGCCTTCGATCGCTGACAGCAGACTGCGGCGCAACGCATTGCCGACCGTCGCGCCGAAACCGCGTTCGAACGGCTGGGCCGAGAACCTCCCGTAGCTGTCGGTCAGGGTCTCAGTGTCGATTTCGACGCGCTTGGGGCGTTGGAATCCCTTCCAGAGCATGTTCACTCCTACCTATCTCGATTGCGTTCCAGGTTGGAAACGTTGATTTCTCGCTAGCAATGCGGGGGCGGAACCGGGTTCAGACCCGGCGCCGCTTGCGGGGACGGCAGCCGTTGTGCGGAATCGGAGTGACGTCACGGATCGACCGGATGCTGATGCCGGTCGCCTGCAGCGCCCGGACCGCGGACTCCCGGCCGCCGCCCGGTCCCTTGACCAGCACGTCGACGGTCCGCACGCCCATGTCCTTGGCCTGGTAGCCGACCGCCTGGGCCGCCACCTGAGCCGCGAAGGGCGTTCCCTTGCGCGATCCCTTGAAGCCGTTGCGGCCCGACGACGACCAGGTCAGGACGTTGCCATCCGGATCCGTGATGCAAACCAGGGTGTTGTTGAAGGTCGCGTTGACATGCGCCACCGCGTGGGGCACGACGCGCTTCTCCTTCCTCGCCTTTGCCATCAGTTCTTGTCCCCTTCCCCTTACTTCGTGGCCTTCTTCTTGCCCGCGACCGTTGCCCGCCGCGGTCCCTTGCGGGTACGCGCGTTGGTGTGCGTACGCTGGCCTCGCACGGGCAGGCTCTTGCGGTGCCTGACCCCTCGGTAGCTGCCGATCTCCATCAACCGCTTGATGCTCTGGGTGACTTCCTTGCGCAGGTCGCCCTCGACCGCTCCGGCATCCTGGACAACCTGACGAATGCGCCCGGTCTCGTCCTCGGTCAGATCCTTGACCTTGACCGTCGCTTCGACGCCGGCCTCGTTCAGGAGCACCTGAGCCCGAGAGCGCCCGATTCCGTAGATGTAGGTCAGGCCG
This sequence comes from Candidatus Multivorans thiocomprendens, assembly GCA_027493375.1. Taxonomy (GTDB): domain Bacteria; phylum Acidobacteriota; class Thermoanaerobaculia; order Multivoradales; family Multivoraceae; genus Multivorans; species Multivorans thiocomprendens. The sequence continues at coordinate 11,278 of JAPVWO010000162.1, forward strand.
ATGCCGACCTGCTTGTTCTGCGGTAGATCGATTCCCGCGATTCTCGCCATAACGAACTCTCCTCGTCCTCTTCAGCCCTGCCGCTGCTTGTGCTTGGGGTTCTCACAGATGACGCGAACGACACCACGCCGCCTGACGACCTTGCACTTGACGCACATCCTCTTGACTGACGCTCGCACCTTCATGATGAACCTCCTTTGGCTACCGACCCGGCCGTCAGGTTCTCAACCTGTAAACGATCCGGCCTCGACCTGGATCGTAGGGAGAGAGTTCGACCAGCACGCGGTCTCCCGGAAGAATGCGGATGAAGTGCTTGCGCATCTTGCCCGAGATATGGGCCAGGGCCTGATGCTTGTTGTCCAGTTCGACCTTGAAGACCGCGTTCGGCAGCGTCTCCACTACCGTGGCCTCGACCTCGATCGCCTCTTCCTTTTTCACACCAGCGTTCCCTTCTTCCTTCACCAACTCCCCATTCTACTTCCGTCAGGCCCGCCCCGTCCCGGCCAGCGATGCCTCGATCGCCGCCGTCACCTCTTCGATCGGGACGTTTCCGTCGACCCGGCGCAGCAGCCCCAGGCCCTCGTAGTGAGCGATCAGGGGCTCGGTCTGCACCGCGTAGACCTCCAGCCGCTCGCGCACGACGTCCTCCCGGTCGTCCGCACCGCGGCCGCGAAGAACGATGCGCTGGACCAGTTCCTCGTCCGGTACATCGATCGTCACGACATGATCGATCCGGCTCCCGTTGAGGATCTCCTCGAGCGTTCCGGCCTGCGGCGCGGTGCGCGGATAGCCGTCGAGCAGGAAGCCCGCGGCCGCATCCGGCTGACTCAGCCGGTCCCGCACCACTTCGGCCATGAGATCGTCGTCGACCAGCGCGCCCGAGGCCATCACGCCTTCGACCCGTCGACCGAGTTCGCTGCCGGCGGCGACCGCCGCGCGCAACATGTCGCCGGTCGAGATGGCGGGAATGCCGAGCGTCGCTGCAAGGCGCGCCGCCTGCGTGCCCTTGCCGCAGCCCGGAGCCCCGAGCAGCACGATGCGCATGGAATCAGCCACGGCGTCCCTTGATCCGGCCCCGCTTCATGAAGCCTTCGTAGTTGCGCATCACGAGCTGGCTCTCGATCTGCTGAAGCGTGTCCATCGCGACGCTGACGACGATCAGGAGCGACGTGCCGCCGAAGTAGAAGTTGATCCCCATGCCTTCGGTGAGCCAGAGCGGCGCGTAGTTGTCCAGGGTCGAGCCGACGAAGGGAATGCCCCCCACCTTGAAGCCCGCGATCATGAACTCGGGCAGCACGGACACGCCCGACAGGTAGAGGGAACCGACCAGGGTCAGGCGGGTGAGCACCCGGTCGATGTACTCCGAGGTCCGCCTCCCGGAGCGGATGCCGGGAATGAACCCGCCGTACTTGCGCATGTTCTCGGCAAGGTCGTTCGGGTTGAAGATGATCGAAACGTAGAAGTACGAGAAGAAGATGATCGCCGCCACGTAGAGCAGGTAGTAGACCGGCTGCCCCCATTGCATCGCGGTCGAGATCCGCTGGATCGGCTCGTACTGGATCATCCCGGCGACCGTCGCCGGCACGGTGACCACGGAACTCGCGAAGATGACCGGAATCACGCCGCCCGTGTTCACGCGCAGCGGAAGGTAGGTGCTCTGTCCGCCGTACTGCCTGCGGCCGACGATCCGCTTGGCGTACTGCACGGGGATCCGCCGCTGCGCTCTCTCCATGTAGACGATGAAGGCCACGACGACGAGCATGAAGACCGACAGCAACAGGATCTTGAGCAGGGACATCGCGCCGCTCTGGAGTTGGCCGAAGAGGCCCAGCACGGCACCCGGCAGACCGACGACGATGCCGGCGAAGATGATGAGCGAGATGCCGTTCCCGATCCCCCGTTCACTGATCTGCTCGCCCAGCCACATCACGAAGGCGCAGCCCGTCGTCAGCGAGAGCACGGTGACGAACTTGAACCCGAGGCCCGGATTGAGGACCAGGTTCGCGCCTCCCGGCGAGGTCAGGTTCTCGAGGAAGAACGCGATCGTCGTCCCCTGGATGATCGAGATGACCACGGTCCCGTAACGGGTGTACTGGGTGATCTTGCGCCGGCCCATCTCGCCCTCCTTGGAGAGCTTCTCGAGATAGGGCACGACCACGGTCAACAGTTGCAGGATGATGGACGCCGAGATGTAGGGCATGATGCCGAGGGCGAAGAGCGCCACACGGCCCAGGCTGCCGCCCGTGAAGGTGTTGACGAAACCCAGCACCGTGCCCTGCATCTGCTCCATGAACTCGCTCAGGGCCAGGGGGTCGATGCCCGGAGTCGGAATGATGCAGCCGATGCGGTAGACCGCCAGCAGGCCCAGCATGAACAACACCCGATTCCGGAGATCCGGAATCGCGAAGATGTTGCGGAAACTCTCGACGCCCACGAGCTACTCCGTCAGCCGATCACTTCACAAACGCCGCCCGCGGCCTCGATCTTGGCGCGCGCGGAGGCACTGAAGCGGTGGGCACGCACCGTCACCCCGGACGGCGCGTCGCCGTCGCCGAGGACCTTGAGCTTCATGCCGCGGCGTACCCGCCCGCGGGAGACGAGGAGTTCAACGTCGATCGTCTCGCCGAGACCATCGAGGTCGCCGACGTTGATCACCGTGTACTCGGTGCGGAAGATGTTCGTGAACCCGCGCTTCGGCACCCGGCGAACCAGAGGCATCTGACCGCCTTCGAAGCCCGCCCGCCTCGAGAAGCCCGCCCGGGAGCGCTGGCCCTTGTGGCCGCGCCCGGCGGTCTTTCCCGTGCCCGAACCCGGACCACGGCCGATCCGCTTCCGCGGGCGGCGGCTGGCCTTCGCCGGTTTGAGATCGTGCAGCTTCATGTCAGTCCTCCAGGATCTGGACGAGATGGGGGATCTTCCGCACCATGCCGCGCACTGCCTGGGTGTCCTCGCGTTCCACGACGTGACGGATACGCCTCAGACCCAGGCTGCGCAGCACCTCACGTTGCGGCCTCGGCCTCCCGATCGCGCTCCGCACCTGCTGAATCCGTATCGTCTTGCCTGCCACTTTCGGCACCTCCCCGATCTCCGTTTGTCGAACTGCCTCCATTCGTCGAACCGCCCGCCAGGCCGTCGAGCGACTCCAGTCCCCGCAATGTCCGAACCTGCTTCTCGTTGCGGAGGGACATGAGCCCGGCGAAGGTCGCCTTGACCACGTTCTGCGGGTTCGTCGTGCCCAGCGACTTGGTCAGGATGTCCTGGATGCCGGCGCCTTCGACCACGGCGCGCACCGCTCCGCCGGCGATCACGCCGGTTCCCTCCGAAGCCGGCTTCAGCATCACGCGGCCGGCGCCGAACACCCCCACCGTTTCGTGCGGGATCGTGGTTCCGGCAAGCGGCACCTGCACCAGGTTGCGCTTGGCGATCTGGATTCCCTTCCGGATGGCGGCCGGAACCTCCTTCGCCTTGCCCGAGCCGTAGCCGACCCGGCCGTTGCCATCGCCGATGACGACCAGGGCGGTGAACGAGAAGTTCTTGCCGCCCTTGACGACCTTCGTCACGCGGTTGATGTCGACAACCTGCTCGAAGAACTCGCTGTCGAGATCTATGTCTCTAGCCACTGTTCGTGTCCCTGACCAATGTTGACTCCTTTGCTTCCCTGCCGGCTCCGGTTCATCAGAACTCGAGTCCTCCCTCGCGCGCGCTGTCCGCAAGCGCCTGGATCCTGCCGTGATAGAGGAATCCGCCGCGGTCGAAGATGACCGCACGGAAGCCCTTTTCCTTCGCGCGCTCGGCCAAGGCCTGACCCACGGCCTGCGCCGCCTTGCAGCTTCCCGTTGAACCCTCGAGCGATCCCTGGAGATCCGACTCGAGCGAACTCGCGAAGGCCAACGTGTTTCCGGACCGGTCGTCGATCAACTGGGCATAGATGTGGCGCCGGCTCTTGTGCACGGCAAGGCGAGGCCGTTCCCGTGAACCGCGCAGCTTCTTGCGGACGCGGTATCGCGCCCGCTGCCTCCGGCGGCCGCGGTCGAGCGTTCTCTTTCTGCGCAGGTCACTCATGCCTTGTCTTCCCTGTTCCGAACCCGTCCTATGCGGTCGCAGCCGCCTTGCCGACCTTGAGCCGGATTTCCTCGTCGCGGTAGCGGATGCCCTTGCCCTTGTACGCGTCGGGCTTGCGCAGGCTGCGCAGGTCGGCGGCGACCTGCCCCACCTGCTGCTTGTCGTTGCCGGAAACGGTGATGCGATTCGCTCTCTCGTCGATCGAGACGTCCACGCCCTCCGGCACCGGGTAGACCACGGGGTGGGAGTATCCGAGCGCAAGATGAACCTCGCGGCCCTTGACCTCTCCCCGATAGCCCACGCCAACGATCTCGAGCTCGCGCCGGAAGCCCTCCGTGACGCCAACCACGGCATTGGCCAGGAGTGCCCGCGCCAGACCGTGCCGGGCCCGCTCCTCGCCGGTCGAGCCGGAGCGGTGCAGCGTCACTACGCCGTCGTCCACCCGCACCTCGATACCGGGCTGAAGAGGCTGCTGCAGCCTGCCCCGCGGCCCTTCGATCGTCACCGTACCGCCGTTGACCGCGACCGTCGTCTTCTCCGGTAGCGAAATCGGCGCCTTTCCTACACGCGACATCTTCTAGTACACCTCGCACAGAACCTCGCCGCCGACCCGCTGCCGGCGCGCCTGGGCGTCGGTCAGAAGGCCCTGCGAGGTCGAAAGGACCGCGACCCCCAAGCCGTTGAGCACCGGCTTCAGATCGTCGGCCGCACGGTAGATGCGGCGTCCCGGCTTGCTGATCTTGCGCAGCCTCGTGATCGCCGGCACGCCCTCCTTGTCGTAGGCAAGGAAGATCCGCAGCGTCCGGCCGGGAGGCGAGTCGAACACCTCGTAGTCACTGATGTAGCCCTGGTCGCGCAGTACCCGGCACAACGCGATCTTCAGCTTCGAGGCGGGCGCCTCGGTGCGATCGTGCTTGACGATCAGAGCGTTGCGGATCGTCGTCAGAAGGTCCGCGATGGGGTCGGTTACGGTCATCGGATCCGTCCTTGAGTTCCTCGAGTTGCCTTTGTTTCCTGGTAGCGGATGTCAGTTCGCGAAGGGCATTCCCAGGCCCCGCAGGAGATGCAGCGCCTGGGCGTCCGAGTTCGCCGACGTCACGAGCGTCACGTTGACTCCCTTGGAGCCGTCGCTCCTGGAGTAGTCGACCTCGGGAAAGATGAGGTGATCGCGAATGCCCAGCGTGTAGCTGCCCCGGCCATCGAAGCTCCGGTCCGAAATGCCCCGGAAGTCGCGCACCCGCGGCAGCGCAACGGTGATCAACCGGTCGAGGAAGTACCACATCCGGTCGCGCCGCAGGGTGACGCGGCAGCCGATCGGCATCCCCTCACGCAGCTTGAATGCGGCGATGGACTTCCGGGCACGGGTGATCACGGGCTGCTGCCCGGCGATCAGGGCCAGCTCGGGCACGGCGTTCTCCAGCACCTTGATGTTCTGGATCGCTTCGCCGATGCCCATGTTGAGGACGATCTTCTCCAGCCGCGGCACCGCCATCGGGTTGGCGATGCCGAACTCCTGCTGGAGGCTCTTCGTGACCTCCTCCTGGTACAGGGTCTTGAGCCGGGGAACCATCAGCTCAGCACCGCGCCGCTGACCTTGGCGTACCGGGTCAGCTTGCCATCCTCGAGGCGACGCCGGCCCACCCGGGTCGGCTTGTCCGTGTCCGGGCAGATCACCATGAGATTGGAGATGTGGATCGGCGCCTCCCGCTCCAGGATGCCGCCCTGGACCTGGCGCTGCGGGTTCGGCCGCTCGTGCTTCTTGACCATGTTCACTCGCTCGACAATGACCCGTTCGGAACCAGGGAGCACGCGCAGCACCCGGCTGCGTGTTCCGCGGTTGCGGCCAGCGATGACGAGGACCTCGTCGCCCTTCTTGATCTTCAGTCTGCGCACGTCAGATCACCTCCGGCGCCAGCGAGACGATCCGCATGAAGCGCCGCTCCCGCAACTCCCGGGCGACCGGTCCGAAGACACGGGTGCCGATCGGCTCGCGCGCCTCGTTGATCAGAACCGCGGCGTTGTTGTCGAAGCGGATGTAGCTGCCGTCGCGGCGGCGCCGCTCCTTGCGGGTGCGCACGATGACCGCGCGGACGACCTGACCCTTCTTGACCGTGCCTTCCGGCGTCGCCTCCTTGACCGAGGCGGTGATCACGTCGCCCAGCGCGCCGTACTGGCCCGAGGAACCGCCCCGGAGCTGAATGCACGAGATGCGCTTCGCCCCCGAGTTGTCGGCGACATCGAGCATTGTACCCATCTGGATCATGGCCCCGTCTACCCTTCCGCCCGCTTGACGACCCGCTGCACGCGCCAGCGCTTCCGGCGCGAGAGCGGTCGGGTCGAGACGAGGGACACGACGTCTCCCTCGCGGCAGTCGTTCGCTTCATCGTGGGCCACGAACCGGGACGACTTCTTCATCAGCCGGTGGTAGAGCCTGTGCATGACCGTCTTCTCGACCGCAACCACGACCGTCTTGTCCATCTTCGCGCTCACGACCTTGCCGACCCGAACCTGTCGGCGGCCACCCTCTGGAGCCTGGGGTTTCCGTGCTTGCTGTTCAGCGTTCATGTCATTCACTTCGCCTTCTCACGCAGAACGGTCAGAACCCGCGCCAGTTCAACCCGGGCATTCCTGATCCTGCTTGGCTTCTCGAGCTGTCCGATCGATTTCTGCAGCCGCAAGGCAAACAGCTGATCGGCCAGTTCCTCCTCCTTCTGGCGCAGTTCCTCCTGCGTCAGGTCCCTGAGTTCGCTTGCCTTCATCGCCTCGCCACCCTCAGATCTGCACGCCGTGGCGCGCGACGAACCTGGTCTTGATTCCCAGCTTGTGGGAAGCGAGCCGCATCGCCGACCTGGCGAGTTCCGGCGACACGCCCTCGAGCTCGTAGAGGATCCGGGCGGGCCGTACGACCGCAACCCACTCCTCGGGGTTGCCCTTGCCCTTGCCCATTCTCGTCTCCAACGGCTTCTTGGTGATCGGCTTGTCCGGGAAAACCCGGATCCAGACCTTTCCCGACCGCTTGATGTGACGGGTGATGGCGATTCGGGCGGCCTCGATCTGTCGCGCGGTGACCCAGCCGGCCTCCTGCGCCTGCAACCCGTACTCGCCGAAGGACACCACGTTGCCGCCCTTGGCCAGACCGCGGCGACGGCCGCGGTGGTGCTTGCGGAACTTGACCTTCTTCGGCATCAACATCGCTCGTGACTCCTTCGAATCCCGGTGCTCGACCCTCAGGCCGCCGTCCGGCGGCCCCGCTCCCGCGACAGGTCGCCCCGGTAGACCCAGACCTTGACTCCGATCACGCCGTAGGTCGTGAACGACTCCGCGATTCCGTAGTCGATATCCGCCTTCAGCGTGTGCAGCGGCAGACGCCCTTCCTGGTACCACTCGGTTCGGGCAATCTCGTTGCCGCCGAGCCGGCCCGACACCATGATCTTGACGCCCTTGGCGCCGAAACGAAACGCCGACTCCATCGCCTTCTTCATCGCCCGCCGGAAGGCGATCCGGCGCAGGAGCTGGCCGGCGATCGCCTCGGCCACGAGTTGAGCGTCGAGCTCCGGGCGCTGAATCTCCTGGATGTTGATGTGGACTTCCTGCCCCATCTGCCGGCTCAGATCGTCGCGCAGCTTGTCCACCTCGGCACCCTTGCGGCCGATGATGATGCCCGGACGCGAGGTGTAGATCGTCACACGCAGCTTGTCCGCGGCGCGTTCGATGTCGATCTGGCTGACGCCGGCGTGCATGAGCCGTTTCTTCAGTCCGGTCCGCAGCTCGATATCCGACTTCAGGGTGCCGGCGTAGTCGCGCTCGGCGTACCAGCGCGAATGCCAACCCTGGTTGTAGACCAGGCGAAAACCGTAGGGATGTGTCTTCTGACCCATGAACGCTCCTGACTTGGCTCTGCCCTCTTAGGCGTTCCCGCCGCGGGAATCGATCTTGATCGTGACGTGGCTCTGCCGCTTGAGGATGCGGAAGGCGCGGCCCATCGGCTGCGGGCGCAGCCGCTTGAGAGTCGGCCCGCCGTCGACGAAGATCTCCTTGACGTAGAGACCGCCGACATCGACTCCCGGATCCCGGTTCTCGGCGTTGGCGACGGCCGACCGCAACAGCTTGTAGACCGGCCGCGCCGCCGACTTGGTACTCAGTTGCAGCAGGGTCGACGCCTCTTCCACATCGCGACCGCGGATCAGGTCCGCGACCAGGCGCACCTTCTGCGGCGACGCCTGCAGGTACTTGAGTCGGGCTATTGCTTCCATCGTTCTCTCTTTGGGGGATACTGCCGTCTACCGTGATCTCGGCCCGGACTAGCGGGGACGCGCCCTGCGTTCCCGCCGGCCGCCCGCATGACCCCTGAAGGTACGCGTCTGAGCGAACTCTCCGAGCTTGTGGCCGACCATGTTCTCGCTGACGAAGACCGGGATGAACTTCATGCCGTTGTGAACGGCAACCGTGTGCCCCACCATGTCGGGGATGATCGTCGACCGGCGCGACCAGGTCTTGATGACCCGGCGATCGCCGGTCGCGTTCATCGCCGCCACCTTGTCGTACAGGTGGTTGTCGATGAAGAAACCCTTCCTGAGTGAACGTGCCATGCTGTCCTCTTCTCCCGTGCTGCCGCCGACCTACTTCCGGCGTCCCCGCCGCCGGACGATCATCCCGGTCGTGCGCTTGTTGCTCCGCGTCTTGTAGCCCTTCGTCGGCTTGCCCCAGGGCGTCGTCGGATGCCGGCCCCCCGAAGCCTTGCCCTCGCCGCCGCCCATCGGGTGGTCGACCGGGTTCATCGACACGCCGCGGTTGTGCGGCCGCCGACCCCGCCAGCGATTCCGGCCCGCCTTGCCGAGCGAGATGTTCGAGTGCTCCGAGTTGCCGACCTGGCCGATCGTGGCCGAACAGTCGATGTGGACCCGCCGCACTTCTCCCGAAGGAAGCCGGACCTGAGCGTAGGCGCCCTCCTTCGCCATCAACTGCGCGCCGGCGCCGGCGCTGCGCACCATCTGGCCGCCGGCGCCGATCTTCAGTTCGATGTTGTGGATGACCGTGCCGAGCGGGATGAAACGGATCGGCAGGCAGTTGCCGACATCGATCTCCGATCCCTCTCCGGACTGCACGGTCGCCCCGACCTTGAGCCCCTGGGGATGCAGGATGTAGCGCTTCTCGCCGTCCGCGTAGTGCAGGAGGGCGATCAACGCACTGCGGTTCGGGTCGTACTCGATGCTTGCCACCTTCGCCGGTACGCCGACCTTGTCGCGGCGGAAGTCGATCCTCCGGTAGCGGCGCTTGTGGCCGCCGCCCCGGAACCAGATCGTCTGCCAGCCCTTGTTGTTCCGGCCGCTGATCCGCTTCTTGCCCTCGACCAAGGGCTTGTGCGGCTTGTCGGTCGTCACCTCTTCCCGCCGCGCGTACTCCTGGAAGCGGCTGGCCGGATTCGTCGGTTTCAGTTTCTTGATCGCCATGTCCTGGACTCTCTGGCTCTCGCTACACGTTGTCGAAGAGATCGATCTGGCCCTCGGCCAGCCGTACGTATGCCTTCTTCCAGTCGGGGGTTCGACCCACGAACCGGCCGCGACGACGGACCTTGCCGTGCACGTTCGCGATCCGGACCTCAGCCACCCTGACGCCGGCGAACTGGGTCTCGACCGCCTTCCGCACCTCGATCTTGTTCGCCCGGGAGTCGACCACGAAGGCGATGATGTTGCTCCCATCCCGCAGCTCGGTCGATTTCTCGGTGATCAGCGGCCGCCGCAGCACGTCCTGCACTCTCATTCTTCACTCCCGCCGGGGCATGACTCGCTCCCGTTCCGTTGTCCTCGCCGTTGCAGCACGGCGGAAAGGCGGCCGATCGCGCTCTCGCTGAAGAGCACGTAGCCCCGGTCGACGACGTCGTACACGTTGACGCCCAGCGCATCGACCGCCTTGACCTGCGGATGGTTGCGCGAGGCCAGCATCAGGTTGCGGTTGCCGTGGTCGTCGACGATCAGCGCCTTGCCGTCGACGCCGAGGTCCTGCAGACGGGCCGCGAAGGCGCCCGTCTTGTGGCTTTCGAGCTCGAGCGAGTCGATCACCATGATCCTCTCCTCGAGGAGCTTCCTCGACAGCGCCGACTTGAGGGCGTTCCGCTTCTCGTTCCGGGACAGCTTGTTGCCGTGGCTGCGGGGATGGGGGCCATGCACGACTCCACCGCCACGACGGAGCGGTGAACGGCGGCTGCCGGCGCGGGAACGACCCGTTCCCTTCTGGCGATACGGCTTGACCCCGGAGCCCCGGACTTCGTGCCTGCCCTTGACCTTGTGGGTGCCCGCGCGCTGTGCGGCCCGCAGGGCGACCACCGCCAGGTGGATCAGGTGCTCCTTGTACGGGTAGGAGAAGACCTCCTCCGGCAAGTCGACCTTGCCGACGGCCCTGTTGTCGAGACTCTTGACGGCGATCTCCGGCATCAGACCGAACTCCGAACCATGACCAAGCCGCTGCGGGCGCCCGGAACCGCGCCGCGCAGATAGAGGAGGCGGTTCTCGGCATCCACCTTGACCACCACGAGCTTCTTCGTCGTCACCCGCTTGCCGCCCATCCGGCCGGGAAACCGCATGCCGGGGAACACGCGCGAGGGACTCGCGGACTGCCCGACCGAGCCGGGGGCGCGATGGAACATCGAGCCGTGGGTGGCGCGGCCGCCGCCGAAGCCGTGCCGGCGCATGACGCCCTGGAACCCCTTGCCCTTGCCCGTGCCGATCACGTCGACCCGGGAACCGACCTCGAAGATCGAAACCTCGATCTCGTCGCCCGGCTGCGACCCGTCGGTCGCGTCGACCCGCACCTCGGCCAAATGGCGCATCGGATCGACTCCGGCCTTCTTGAAGTGACCCCGCCGCGGTTCCGTGACCCGTCTGGGCGGCCGGCTCTCGACCAGGCCGATCTGTACCGCCTCGTACCCGTCCGACGCTTCCGTCTTGCGCTGCACGACCCGGCAGGGACCGACCTCGAGTACCGTCACCGGCACCGCGGCCCCGTCCTCGGTGTAGATCTGCGTCATGCCGATCTTGCGACCCAGCAGTCCCTTCGTCTGGCTGTTGTTAGCGCTCACCGCCCGTTCTCCTCAGTCTCCTCGGGCGCCTCAGGCACCGAACGCCTTGATCTCGACATCGACGCCGGCGGGAAGCTCCAGCTTCATCAGCGCGTCGACGGTCTGACTGGTGGGCTCGAAGATGTCGAGCAACCGCTTGTGGGTGCGGATCTCGAACTGCTCCCGGGACTTCTTGTCCACGTGCGGGGAACGGTTCACCGTGTAGCGGGCGATGTGAGTCGGCAGCGGAATCGGACCGACGACGCGGGCGCCGCTGCGCCGGGCCGTATCGACGATCTCGTGCGTCGACGTGTCCAGGATCCGGTAGTCGAAGGCCTTGAGCCGGATGCGAATCTTCTCGTTCATCGTTCCCTCGAATCCCAACCTTCCTCGATCGCCTGACGCACCCGGTACCGACTACTCGGCGATGTCGGTGACGGTGCCGGCGCCCACCGTGCGGCCGCCCTCGCGGATCGCGAAGCGCACGCCCTTCTCCATCGCGATCGGAGCGATCAGCTCC
>JAPVWO010000163.1 GCA_027493375.1 Candidatus Multivorans thiocomprendens
TCGGGGCTGGGGCGCCCCAGCCACTCGGCCGGCAACAGCGAGACGTCGTTCCACGCCGGCGCGTGCAGGCCCGCCAGCTCCAGCACGGCCGCCCGCGCCACCTCCTCGTCGCAGCCCGCGACCTGGTCGCCCTGCTCCGCCGGCGCCTCGTCGCTCATCAGTACCGCGAAGTGCGGGCCATCGCCTTCGATCCCGGCGAAGTAGCAGCGCGGCGTCGTGATGGAGAGCCGCGGCTGGAGTTCCTGGTAGAAGCGCACTTCCTTGAGGTAGTTGCGCAGCACGACGCCGGTCGACCGGCTGGTCGGATCGTCGGACGGGAACTTCCCGACCAGGGTGCCGGGCGCGTCCGCGGAGCCTTCGCCGTACTCCAGGCGGTAGCGAATGCAGCGTCCGAGCTGTCCGGTGCCGATGTCGGAGGCCTCGAAGCCGAGCACCTCGACCTCGTGGCCCGCGGCGCGGAGCTGATCCGCGAGCCACTCCGCGCTCACGTCCTCGGCGCCGGGAATGAACGGCGCCGAAGTCACTCGGCCGCCTGCCGCTCGCGCCACCAGCCCGGACCGGTCCGCGACGGCCAGCCTTCCGGCGGTGTCGGCCAGAGGAGGATCGTGCCCATCGGACCGAGTTCGACGCCGCGGATGTCGTTGTTGAACACCCACAGGAAGCTGACGTGGAACAGGAAGAGCGCCGGCTGGTCCTTGTACACCTCGCGGTGGATCTCCCGGTAGATCGCGGCGCGTCTCTCGCCGTCCTGCTCCCGCTTGCCCAGGTCGAAGAGTTCGTCGACCCTGGGGTTCGAGTAGCCGCCGCTGTTGCGGCCGCCGTCGTAGGCGTCGGTGGCCAACTGGTTGCGGAGGGCGTTCGGATCCTGGGTGGTGCCGACGATCGTCCCGAGCGCCTGGAACTCGTGGGCAAGCCGCCTCTCGTTGAGCGAAGCGCTCTCGTAGGCGCGGGTCACCATCTCGACCCCGAGGCGGCGAAAGTCCTCGCGCAGGATGTCGAGCGTCGGCGGCACGTAGGTCAGGCCGGCCGTGTACGACAGCTCGAAGCTGAAGCGGACGCGCTCGCCGTCGATCTCCTTGTAGCGCCAACCGGTGTCGGGGTCGGCGAGCCAGCCGGCCTGGTCGAGAAGTTCGGCGGCGCGCTCCAGGTCGTAGTCGAGCGCCTGCTCGAGGATCGCCTGTTCGTAGTCCCAGCGTTCTTCCACCATGAAGCCGTAGGAACGCCGGTACAGGCCGTGGCCGACCCGGCGCAGGACCGTCTCGGCGTCGTAGGCATGGGCGAGCGCCCGGCGCACCAAGGGGTCGACGAAGAACGGATTGCTGCCGTCCATGTTCCAGAGGAGGCTGAGCAGGAGCGCCGACGCGTGGCGTCCCTTCACGCCTCTCTCCTCGAACAGCTCGCCTTTCGCCTGCCGGGCGAAGATGTTCGCGTCGACGTAGATCTGGTCGTACTCGCCCCCCAGGAACTGCAGGAAGGCGAGGTTCCGGTCCGGCTGGAACTTGAAGATCATCGTCTTCGCGGCCGGCGGCGCGCGGTCGAAGAGGTAGTGGTCTTCCCACCGTTCGAGGACGACGCGGTCGTTGTTCCGCCATTCCACGAAGCGGAACGGGCCGCTGCCGATCACCGCCTCGCGGCCGTAGCGGTTGTAGTAGGACGAGGACCGGAGCGTCGGATCGGCGGCGCGTTCGGCGGCGTCTCCCACGATGTGGAGCGGCATGATGGGAAAGGCGAGCGCCTCCAGCCGGAGCTGCGGCGCCAGCAGCCCGGCGAAATCGAAGCGCACCCGGTGCGCGCCCTCCGCCGTGGCCCCGACGACAAGGTCGCGCGGCGTCGGCCAGAAGCTCACCGGGACCCGTTCGTCGCGCAGGGCTTCGAGCGAGAACACGACGTCGTGCGCGGTCCAGGGCTCGCCGTCGTGCCAGCGCAGCTCGGGATTCAACTCGAGCGTGACCGAGTGCAGATCCTCCGACGGTTGCACGTCGAGGACCACGTTCGAGTTCCAGTCGTAGTCCGACGGGCTGCCGTGGCGGACGACGAGCCACTCGAAGAGCATCCCGAACATCGTCCAGGGGGACGCCGCGCCGGACGGAAAGAGAGGGTTGAGCGTCGCCGGCTGCGAGAAATCGTGGCGGACGATCGTCGTCCCGATGTCGGCCCGTTGCGGCTCGGCGACCGGGTACAGCTCGTGCAACGACGGCGGATCGACCAGAGGATCGGCCGACGGGTCGTAGTCGCCGCCGGTATCGACGACGGGAAGCGGATTGCCGCAGGCGCCGGCCAGAAGACCGGCCGCCACCGCCAGCCGCCGCGCCCGAGCGTTCACGCGTTGCGCTTGATGTCCCGGAACGGTCCCTGGTCGGCGCGGTAGCCCTTCGGCATCCCGAGCACGCGTTCGGAGATGATGTTGCGCTGGATCTCGTCCGTGCCGCCGGCGATCGAGATCGCGGGCACCGAGACCAGGACCTCGGCGATGATCCCGTCCGCAGCCGAGTCGGGGCCGCTCAGCGCCGCGTCGGCGCCCGAGATCATGGTGTGGACGTGGGAAGCCTGGCGCGCGATGACGCTCGCCGCGAGCTTGCCGATCGACCCGGCCGGGATGATCTCCGTCGTGCCGGCCTTGCGCCTGGCCTCGGCGCCGTCGGAGGCGAGCCTCGCCCCCGTGTACAGACAGATGAGCTTCGCGATCTCCTGCCGCGTCGCCGGATCGTTGATCGCGCCCGTCTCGCGGGCGCGCGGCAGGACGAGGTCCACTCGGCCCTCGCGCTGCGGGTACCAGGTGTAGGGCTCGGCGGCGATCCGGAGTTCCTCTTCGTACTCCTCGTAGATCGGCCCCTGCTTCGGCCCGTCGATGGAAGACCCCCGGACCCGGCGGCTGAAGCCGCGACGCTCGAAGGAGAGCGTGGTCTTCGCCACGTGCCAGCCGTTGCCCTCGCCGCCGATCAGGTCCTCGGGCGGCACGACGGCGTTCGTCATGAAGACCTCGTTGAACGACTGGTGCCCGTTCATCTGCCGGAGCGGACGCGCCTCGACGCCCGCTTGGCGCATGTCCAGCAGGAAGTAGCTGATCCCCTGGTGCTTCGGCACGTCCCAGTCGGTGCGAGCGACGAGCAGCCCGAAGTCCGCGTGGTGGGCGCTGGTGTTCCAGACCTTCTGGCCGTTGATGGTCCACTTGCCGTTCTTCATCTCGGCGCGGGTGCTCAGGCCGGCCAGGTCGGAACCGCTGCCCGGCTCGCTGAAGAGCTGGCACCAGGTGTGTTCGCCGGTCAGGATGGGCCGGAGGAAGCGCCGCTTCTGGTCGTCCGAGCCGCAGGCCAGGATCGTCTCGGAAGCCAGTCCCCGGGGGCCTACCTGGGCTGCCGGCACCGCGTCCCTCTCCCGGAAGACCTCGGCGACCACCGCGGTCTGGTCGAGCGTGAAGCCGCGGCCGTACCACTCCTCGGGCCAGTGCGGCGCCGCCCAGCCACCCTCGAGCAGGATCTCGCGCCACTCGATCAGGGGACGGTCGACCCGCCAGTTCGCGTCGAGCCAGGCCGAGACCTCCTGGCGGATCCGGTCAGGGATCATGCCGCGCCCTCCAGCATCGTCATCATCCGCTCGCGGTGGATCGCCGGCGTGCCGAACAGCACCTCGGAGCCCTTCGACCGCTTGAACCACAGGTGGGTGTCGTTCTCCCAGGTGAAGCCGATCCCGCCCCGCAACTGAATGCCCGCTCTGGCCGCGCTCATGTAGGCGTCGGCGGCCGCCGCCTTGGCCATGCTGGCAGCACAGGGTTCGCCCTCGCCGGAATCCAGGCAGCGCGCCGAGTGGTGGGTGAGGGCTCGCGCGATCTCGATCTCGAGCAGCAGGTCGGCGCAGCGGTGTTTCAGCGCCTGGAAAGAGCCGATCGGCCGCCCGAACTGGAAGCGCTCCTTCGTGTAGCTCACGGTCGTCTCGAAGAGATGCTGCGCGCCGCCCATCATCTCGTGGGCCAGGGCGGAGCAGATCCGGTCCCAGATCCGGTTCAGGATGTCGCCGGTCACTTCGCCGATGTGCCGGCCCGGAACGCCGGTGAAGGCGACACGGGAGAGCTTGCGGGTCGGATCGACAACCTGGAGCGGTTCGATCGCGAGGCCGGACGCTCCGCCTTCGACCGCGTGGAGCCCGAGCCCGCCGGTGCCGCTTGCCACGACGAGCAGCAGATCGGCGACGTGAGCGTCCACCGCCATCGAGGCCGCGCCGGTCAGCGTCCCGTTCGCCGCCGCCGTGATCGAGCCGCCGACGCCGGCCGGATCGTCCAGGTCGTCGAGCACCAGGGTCGCGATCGTCGAACCGTCGGCGACGCCGGGCAACAGCTCCTCCCGGTCCGACTCGTTGGCCGCTTCGAGCAGCGCGGTACCGGCCATCACCGCCGAAGCGAACCAGGGGCCGCAGAACAGCGTACGCCCCATCTCCTCGGCGACGATGCCGAGTTCGACCGCGCCGCCGCCCGCGCCGCCGTGGACCTCCGGGACGTGGACGCCGGCCAGGCCGGCGTCGCCGCAGAGTTCCTGCCAGACAGCCGGGTCGTAGCCGCGATCCGTCGCCATCAACTCACGGACGGCCGTCGCCGGCGACTTGTCCCGCAGGGCCCGAGACACGACGTCACGGAGAAGGTTCTGCTCCTTAGAGAACTCCGTCTGCACGCTACCTCCTGTCGCCGTTCACCAGCCCCGGGAACTACGCCGCAACTTCGCAGCGTACCCGAGGCGGATAGAGTCGTGGTGGCCCCGGAGCCAGCATCTTACTGAGCGACCAGCCAGCACTTCATTCGAGCCGAGTCCGGCATGACAGAGTCCAGCCGCTTGAATTCGAGAACCGACGGTCAGGCCGCGAGACGTCCGCGCCGAACCCAGGCCGAACGGCGGGCCGAGTCCGAACGCGAGATCCTCCGCGCCGGGGCAACGCTGTTCGGACGCCAGGGCTACACGGCGACAACCCTGGAGCAGATCGGCAAGGAGGCCGGCTACTCGAGCGCCCTCGTGTCGTTGCGCTATGGCTCCAAGGAGGGGATCGCCGAGGCGATCGTCGACCGTCTCCAGAGCCGGGCCGGCAGCGAGGTGTTCGAGCCCGAGGAGGGAGTTACCGGTCTGGCCAGGCTGAACCGGCTCTTCGACGGCTACTCGGACCTCATCCGCGACGCGGGGATCTGGCTGCGCGCCCTGTTCATGCTGATGACGGATTCCCTGGGGCCGCTGAACGGGAAGATCGACCTGTTCAGGGCCGGCAACGACAACTTCGCCGCCGCCTTCGAACGGGCTATCCGCGAGGGGCAGGAAGCCGGCGAAATCCGGACCGACGTCGATTCCGCCGGGACGGCGTTCGAGATCCTCGCCTCGGTCAGGGGCACCACGCTTCTCTGGCTGCTCGATCCGGACAAGGTCGATCTCGTCGCGGCGATCGAGAACCTCCGCGCCAGCGTCGAGGATCGGCTTTCGGCACGGACGGGCTGACGTCAGTCCGACTCGGGTTCCAGCTTGTCCTGGGTCTTCGTCTCGAAGTCGGCGGCGCCGTGACGCTCGCGTAGCTGGGTTTCAGGCGGTCCCCAGGCGCGGTTGACCATCCGGCCGCGCTTCACCGCCGGACGCCTGGCGATCTCGCGGCCCCAGCGGTTCACGTTCTCGTAGCTCTGCCCCTCGATGAACTCGCCGGCCTCGTAGAGGTGGCCGGCGGCCAGCGCGCCGTACCAGGGCCAGATCGCCATGTCGGCGATGGAGTACTCGTCTCCCGCCATGTAGCGCGCGTCCGCCAGGTGACGGTCGAGGACGTCGAGCTGACGCTTCACTTCCATCGTGAACCGGTCGATCGCGTACTCGATCTTCTCCGGCGCATAGGCGTAGAAGTGGCCGAAGCCGCCACCGAGGTAGGGAGCGCTTCCCATCTGCCAGAACAGCCAGGACAGGCACTCGGTCCGGGCGCCGTGATCCTCGGGCAGGAAGTCGCCGAACTTCTCGGCCAGGTAGACAAGGATGGCGCCGGATTCGAAGACCCGGGTGGGAGGCTCGGTGCCGTGGTCGACGAGCGTGGGGATCTTGGAGTTCGGATTCGCCGCGACGAAACCGCTCGAGAACTGGTCGCCGTCGCCGATGTTGATCAGGTAGGCGTCGTACTCGGCGTCATGCCCGCGGTCCAGGAGCTCCTCGAGCATCACCGTGACCTTCACCCCGTTCGGGGTCGCCAGCGAGTAGAGCTGGAGCGGATGCTCGCCTACCGGCAGGTCCTTCTCGTGGGTCGGACCCGCGATCGGCCGGTTGATCTTGGCGAAGCGGCCACCGCTCTCGGCGTCCCACTTCCAGACCTTGGGCGGGGTGTAGGGGGAACTGTTCATGAGGTCAATCCTGGTCCGCCGCGTGGAGGGAATGGTGCACCCTGGAGGAGTCGAACCCCCAACCTTCGGATCCGTAGTCCGACGCTCTATCCAGTTGAGCTAAGGGTGCATTTCAAGGCCGCCGCACCGAGCGAGTGCGGAACCCTAGCAGCTTGGGTTCGAGAAGTGGAACGCCGCTTACGCACCCAGGTCGATGAAGCGGTCGCACTGGGCGCGCACCTGCGCGTCGCCCTCCGAACCGCCGAGGCCGATGACCGTCAGGCCGTTCATCTGCAGCTTGGCGACCAGGGGCAACATCTGGACCGACGTCGCCACCAGCACCACCGTGTCGACGCTTCGTTTCGTGTAGCAGAGTTCCAGCGCATCCACGACGATCCGCACCGCCGCCGAGCAGCCGCGCACTTCCGTGCCCGAGGGCACGTCGACGACCTCGGCGCCTCCACCGTGGAGCGCCTTCCGGTCGAGCCGCTCCTCGCTCGCGTCGGCATAGACGCGGCGCAGGACGAGCTTGCCGAGTTCCCCGTCCAGCCGCGCCAGCAGGCCTTCCGCATCGAGCGCCGGGCCGCCCTCGAGGCTTCGCTCCAGACCGCCCAGGTCGAGAAGTACCGCGGCGCGGCCCGGTCCACCCGACTTCGTCTTCCGTGGCGCGGCGGCCGGAGCCTGCGCTTCGGCGCCCTGGCCGGCCTCGCCCCCCTGCTGGGGCCCGCCGCCGCGTCCACGGCGGCGCGAGCGACGGCGACGGCGGCGACGCTTGGGAGGCGCGGCCTCGCCGTCATCGCCAGTGGCCGGCCGGGCCGGCTCCGCCGGTTCCGTCGCAGCCTCGAGGGCCGCGGACACCCGTGGTTCGGCGGCCGGCTCGGAAGCGGCGGTCTCCTCGACGGCCGCGTCCTCCGCCGGTTCGCTGTCCTCCGTCGGCTTGGCTTCGGCGGCGGCCTCGTGCCGCGGTTCGTCTTCGGTTTCGGGGCTGGCCGTTTCCGACCCCGCCGGTCCGGCTTTCTCCTCCGCTGCCGGTCTCCGCCACCAGGGATTCACTCTCACTTTCCCCCTATCGGAAGTCCTGTCGGGCTGCTCCGGCGCCGGTCGAGACCCGCCTCTCCCGGCCGCGGCCGGCACCGCCGGGGATTGTATAGTCCGGGCAGTGCCCGTGGACGCGCTCCCGTACCGGTACCTGGCCGTCGACGGACCGATCGGCGTAGGCAAGACGACCCTGGTCGAGATGCTCGCGCAGCGCTTCGAGGGGGTGAAGATCCTCGAAGACGTGGACAACCCGTTCCTCGAGGCGTTCTACCGCGACCGGCCCGGCACCGCGTTCCAGACCGAGCTCTACTTCCTGCTGACGCGCTACAAGCAGCAACTCGATCTGGCCCAGGAAGAGCTGTTCGATCCCATCCGCCTCGCCGACTACACTTTCGCCAAGAGTCGGCTGTTCGCCTTCCTGAACCTGACGGACGGCGACCTGATGCTGTTCGAGAAGCTCTACGACCTGCTCGAGCCGCAACTGAGCCAGCCGGACCTGCTGATCTTCCTGACCGCCGACATCGACACCTGCATGGCGCGGATTCACAAGCGCCGCCGCGCCATCGAACAGAACATCTCGGCCGACTACCTGGGCGAACTGATCGAGGCCTACAACCACCACTACTACCACTACGATGGTTCGCCCCTGCTCGTCGTGGACAGCCGCAACCTGGACTTCGAGCACAAACCGACCGACTTCGAGGAGCTGCTCCACCACATCTCGCGGCAGATCCGCGGCACCGAGTACTTCGTGCCCGCGCGCAGCGCCTGAGAGAGAGACGCCATGACCACGCCAGAACCCCTTGTCATCGCCGGCCGCGAGTTCCACTCGCGTCTCATTCTCGGCACCGGCAAGTACAGCGACGAACAGGTGATGGTCGATGCCTTCGACGCCTCCGGCACCGAGATGGTCACGGTGGCGCTTCGACGCGTCAACCTCGACGACCTGGGCAAGGGCTCGCTGATCGATCACATCGACCAGGACCGCTACCTGCTGCTCCCCAACACAGCCGCCTGCTACACCGCGGACGCGGCGGTACGGACGGCGCGGCTGGCGCGCGAGCTGGGCGGCTGGAACTGGGTCAAGCTGGAGGTGATCGGCGACGAGAAGACTCTCTTCCCGGACAACGAGGAACTGCTCGTGGCAACCCGGGAACTCGTCGCCGACGACTTCATCGTGCTTCCGTACACGACCGACGATCCGATCACCTGCCGCAAGCTCGAGGACCTCGGCGCGGCCGCGGTGATGCCGCTCGCGGCGCCGATCGGCTCGGGGATGGGCATCCGCAATCCGGCGAACCTTCGGATCATCGTCGAGCAGGCGAACGTGCCGGTGATCGTGGACGCCGGCGTCGGCACCGCGAGCGACGCCGCCCTGGCGATGGAGCTGGGCGCGGACGGCGTCCTGATGAACACCGGCGTCGCCGGCGCCCAGGATCCGGTGCGGATGGCCCGGGCGATGAAGCTGGCCGTCGAGGCCGGCTGGCTGGCGGCCAACGCCGGCCGGATTCCGCGGAAGTTGTATGCGACGGCGTCGTCCCCGGCGGAGGGCGTGATTACCTGAAGGGAATCCGGCTCTCGGCGTCGGCGGAGCGGGGGTCGTCGGTGTCGCCGCGACGGAGGCGCAGGAGGCCGGCGTGGGCGATCATCGCCGCGTTGTCTCCGCAGTAGCGGAGCGGCACGAGCAGGATCTCAGCGCCTCGACGTTCGCCCCAGGCGACCACTTCCCGCCGCAGCAGGCGGTTCGCCGCCACGCCGCCCGAGACGGAGAGCCGCTCCACCGGCCGCTCGTCGCGGAGCCGGTCCAGGCGATCGATCAACTGCGCCACCGCAGTGCGCCGGAAACCGGCGAGGAGGTCGAGCACCTCCTGCGGCCAGGACTCTTCGTCGCCGGCGGCATGACCGTTCCCCGCCTCGATCTCGCCGAGCGCGCGCAGTGCCTGGCTCTTCAGTCCCGAGTACGAGAACGCCAGCTCCCCGGACTTGATCGTGGCCACCCGGAAGGGACAGGCCGCCGGATCACCGAGCTCGGCCAGCCGATCGACCTCGGCGCCGGCCGGGAAGGGCAGGCCGACACGGTGGCCGATCTTGTCGAACGCCTCGCCGATCGCGTCGTCCCGAGTTTCGGCCAGGCTGGTCACGGCGCCGGACGGACCGTCGACGGCGAGCAGGCTGGTGTGGCCGCCCGAAACGACCAGGCCGACCATCGACTCGGGTACCGACCGGCTGGCGCCGTCGGTCCGGAGCAGGGGCGAGAAGAGGTGGCCCTCCAGGTGATGCACCGCAAGGAAGGGCACGCCGAGCGAGTAGCTGATCGCCTTGCCGAGAGAGAGCCCGACGAGAAGCGACCCCACCAGGCCGGGCCCGCGGGTCGCCGCGACGGCGCCGACGTCGGACCAGTCCACGCCGGCCTCCTGAAGCGCCGCCGCCGACACCCCGGGCCAGTTGCGGAGGTGTTCCCGAGACGCCGCCTCGGGTACCACGCCGCCGAACGGACGGTGCACGTCCAGTTGGCTCGACACGACGGACGAAAGCACTCGGCCCCCCGCGTCGAGCACCGCGCAAGCGGTGTCGTCGCAGGACGTCTCGATGCCGAGGACGAAGCCCTCGAACGGGGTGGCCGCTCCGTTGGCCGTGGACATGCCGGCGACGTTATCCTCCCCCTCACCGGCGCCGGCTGGCACGGCGGCCCACCGAGATCGCGACCTTGATCTTCCCACCGAGCTTCCGTGACGGCTCACTCGCGCTGCGGAGCCGCCGGGTCATCGTCCGGGTCGACTTCAACGTACCGATGGCGGGCGAGGAGGTGCTCGACGCGACCCGTCTGCGGGAAGCGGCGCCCACGATCGACACTCTCTGCGGCGCGGGCGCCCGCGTCGTCCTGCTGTCCCACCGCGGCCGGCCACGGGGCAAGGCCGACCCGGGGCTCAGCCTGCGTCAGGTCGCCGGCGCCCTGTCCGCCATCCTCGGACGGCCCGTCGCCTTCGCCGCGGACTGCGTCGGCCCGACCGCCCGGAACGCCGCCGCCGCACTCGACGACGGGGGCGTCCTGCTGTGCGAGAACCTCCGCTTCCACGCCGGCGAGGAAGCGAACGATCCGGCCTTCGCCGCCGGGCTGGCCGCCCTGGGCGAGGTCTACGTCAACGACGCTTTCGGCACCGCCCACCGCGCCCATGCCTCCACCGCCGCCATCTGCGGCCTGGTGAAGCAGGCCTTCAGCGGGCTGCTGCTCGACCGCGAACTGCGGCAGCTCGGGCGGCTTCTCGACGACCCGCCGCGGCCGTTCGTGCTTGTTGTCGGGGGCGCGAAGATCCGGGGCAAGATCGGCGCCCTGCGGCGCCTGCTGCCGCTGGTCGACCGTGTTCTGGTTGGCGGCGGCATGTCGAACACGTTCCTGGCCGCCCGCGGCGCCGAACTCGGTTCCTCGCTGGTCGAGACGGAGAGCTTCGACCTGGCGCGGGAGATCGAGGCCGAGACCGCGGCCGGCGGCGCCGGGCTGCTCCTGCCGGCCGACGTCGTGGTCACGGACTCGCTCGGGGCAGCGCCTTCGGAGAGGGGGATCCGCACGCTGCCGGTAGAGGACGGCGTGCCGGCCGGATGGCTCGCGGTCGACATCGGGCCGGAGACCCGAGCCGCGTTCGAAGCCGCGGTCGCCGGCGCCGCGACCCTGTTCTGGAACGGTCCGATGGGTGTCTTCGAGACACCGCCCTTCGATGCCGGCAGCCTCGCGGTGGCGCAAGCCGTCGCCGCCTGCGACGGCTTCACCGCGATCGGCGGCGGGGAGACGGTCGCCGCGGTCAGGCGGGAGAACCTGTCCGGAAGAATCGACCACGTCTCGACCGGCGGCGGCGCTTCCCTGGCGCTGCTGGCGGGCGAGGAACTGCCGGCCGTCGAGGCACTCCTCGCGCGCCGCAGGGAGGAAACATGACGCGCACACCAATCGTCGCCAAGCGCGGCTCTGGCTGGCGTTCAGGAGAGAACAAGTGAAACGTCGAGCCATCGTCGCCGGCAACTGGAAGATGAACCTGCTCCGCGCGGACGTCGCGGCCTACGCCGAGGCGCTCGCGGCCGCCGGCCTGCCCGGCGCGCAGGTCCCCAACGACAAGGTCGACGTCGTCCTCTTCCCGACGTCCGTCTACCTCGGCCTCGCCGTGACGGCCATGCCCGACTGGGTCGCCGTCGGCGCCCAGGACGTCCACGCCGAGAACGGCGGCGCCTACACCGGCGACGTCGCCGCCGCGCAGATCGTCGATGCCGGCGCTTCCTGGGCGCTGGCCGGCCACTCGGAACGGCGCGAGTACCACGGCGATTCCGACGACGATGTGGCGAGCAAGGCCCGGCGGGCCCTCGACGCCGGGCTGGTCCCGGTCATCTGCGTGGGCGAAACCCTGGAACAACGCCAGCGGGACGAGACGGAGGCGATCCTCGACGCCCAGTTGGGAGCCGTCCTGGAAGTGCTGGCCGCTGCCGCCGGCGCCGGAGTCGGCGCCGTCGTCGCCTACGAACCGGTGTGGGCGATCGGCACCGGCCTCAGCGCCTCGCCCGAGGTCGCCGCCTCCGTTCACGGCCACCTGCGGGGCCGGCTGAACGGCCACCAGACCGGACTCGGCGACTCGACCCGGATCCTCTACGGCGGCTCGGTGAACGCCGACAACTGCCGGGATCTGATCGGCCGGCCAGACATCGACGGCTTTCTCATCGGCGGCGCAAGTCTTGATCCTGCCTCGTTCCTGCGTATCATTCGTCTTTCCACGGGTTCCGCCAGCGGCTTCTAGCAGCCGTGCTCCCGTTGCGGATACTCAAGAGGGGAGATTGACTTGATCTTCGTGCTGTATGCCGTCCACGTGACGGTTTCGCTGTTTCTGGTCCTCGTCGTCCTGCTGCAGCAGGGCAAGGGGGCCGACCTGTCCGTGTTCGGCGGCGGCGCGTCCCAGGCCGCCTTCGGCGCCCGCGGCGCGGCCACGCTTCTGCACAAGCTGACCGTCGGCTGCTTCGTCCTCTTCATCCTGACCACCCTCTCGATCGGCTTCCTGCAGAAGCAGGACACCTCATCGGTCATGAGCGGGCTGACCGAGAGAACGACGTGGCCAGAGCCGAAGTGGCGGAATTGGTAGACGCGCACGGTTGAGGGCCGTGTGGGGCAACCCGTGCCGGTTCGAGTCCGGCCTTCGGCACCACCCTCCGAGAACACGCGACGCGGCGTGACCGGCGCAGCCGGCCCCCGACCGCGGCGGCCGCCCTACTGGCGCTTGGCGCTCTTGATGGAGACGGTCTCGACCGGCACGTCGCCCATGCCGTTCTTCACGGCGGTCTCGACCTTCGCGATGGAGTCCACAACTTCGATGCCCTCGACGACCTTGCCGAAGACCGCGTAACCCCAACTGTTGGCCGCCCCGTCCAGGCCGTCGTTGTCCACGTGGTTGATGAAGAACTGCGCCGTGGCGCTGTGCGGATCGCCGGTCCGCGCCATCGAGATCGTGCCGCGCTCGTTCGAGAGACCGTTCTTCGACTCGTTCTCTATCTCCGGGCGGGTGATCTTCCGCTGAAGATCCGACGTGAAGCCGCCGCCCTGGATCATGAAGTCCTCGATCACACGGTGGAAGATCGTGCCGTCGTACCATCCGCGATCCACGTAGTCGAGGAAGTTCTCGACCGTGATCGGCGCCTTCTCCGGGTTCAGTTCCAGCACGATCGTGCCGTGGCTCGTTTCGAGGGCTACCCTCGGGGGCGTGTCCTGGCCGAGGCTCGGCGCGGCCAGCAAGACGGTCGAAGCGACGTAGATCAAGAAACGACTCCAGGGTCCGGTAAGTGAACTGTGCATCTGGTCGATCTCCAGAGATGAAACCGCCCCGGCCGGATGCCGAGGGCGCAAAGCGCGGGCAGCCCGAGAGCTTGCGCCGCGGGACGCAGCGTAGCAAGTCTGCGGCGGAAGTTCCCGGGCCAGGACGGGATGGGCCGAAACACCGGGCCCGCGAGGGGTTTCGGGGCGCTAGCAGTCCGGAGGCAAGCCTCGCGCCGATCGTGGGCGTGGTCCTCGCGGGCGGCAAGGGGAGCCGGCTTGGTCGCAGCAAGCCCGGTCTGCGCCTGCCGGGCTCGCAAGCCGGGGCGTCGGGGCCGACCCTGGTCGACTGGACGGTCACCCGGCTTGCCGCCGTCGCCGCGGTCGAGGAGATCGTCGTAGCCGTCGGAAACAGCGGCACAGAAGTCGACCCGGTCGACCGCGGTCTCCGCGTCTCGGTAGCACCGGACGGACCCGGTTCGGGTCCCGCAGCCGGGGTGCTCGGCGCGGCCCGGGCACGGCCCGGCCGGCACCTCCTTGTCCTCGCCTGCGACCTGCCGCTGGTGCCGGTCGACCTGCTCAGCGACCTCGCCGCCTCGGCGGCCGATCTGGCGGCGGCGGCTACCGACCCCGGCGACGCACGATCCATGAACCCCACCTGCGCGCTCTGGACGCCGCCGGCCCTCGAACGGCTGGCGGCGCGGGTCGAAGAGGGCGACAACCGTCTCTACCCGCTCACCAGATACGCCGGCTTGCGGGTCGAGCCGGTTGACGCGGGTCGGTTCGGAGACCCGGATGACGTCCTGCTGAACGTGAACACTGCCGCCGATTGGGAGCGGGCCCGCCGGCTGGTCGAGCGGGAGTCAGCCCGGCACAGCCGGCGCGCCGGCGGCTGATCGGCGCTCGCGGCATTCCTCGCAGGGGCAGAGGCTCCGCAGGAAGTCGAAGCGGTAGATGCCGGTCCAGTGACCGTCCGACCAGGCGATGCTGAGCGCGTAGTTGCCGACTTGGGAAACCGTCTGCGCCGTCACCGGCCGCGGGGGCGGCTGAAACCGTAGCGGGCCGGCGTTGTGGCCCTGGCACATGGCGCAGGGGCAGTAGCCGCGCAGGACGTCGTACTCGTAGTCGCTTCGGTGGCCGTCCTGCCAGAGCACGCGCAGCAGGCGCGCCTCGTGGTCCCGGCGGACTTCGGTAGGCCAGGTGGTCATGTCACTCGGAAGCCGGCCGGAGGGCCGGCGCGCCGGCAGCCGCTGCCACGGTCGGCAGATCTACCGTGCCGGCCGGCGTCCACGGGCCGCAGCGGACAAGCCGGGCCAAACCTCGCAGACTGCCCGCTGCCAGTCCGCGATCCCGGATGGTCGTCCGCGTGTACGCGCTGCAGGTTGGCTGGAAGCGGCAGCGGACTCCCGCGCGCGAGAGCAGTGGCGAAACGGTCGCCTGGTAGGCGCCGATCAGTGCGTCGGCAGCGCGGGCCGCGACCTGGTTCTCCGGCGGCCTCGCCATGTCGAGTGCAGCGATGGCAACCAGGGCCAAGCCAACGAACAAGAGCACCCGAAAGGTCGCCGCTTTGCGGCGCGTCTTTCCCACAAGCCGGCGAGGACGCCGGCGCACCCAGTGTGAGGCCGGTTCCCGGGCTCGAGTCAGAAGCGCTCGACCAGCGGTGTCAACACCGG
>JAPVWO010000164.1 GCA_027493375.1 Candidatus Multivorans thiocomprendens
GTGGACAGCCCGACGGCCTCGAAGATCTGGGCGCCCTTGTAGCTCTGGAGCGTCGAGATGCCCATCTTGGCCATCACCTTGAGCATCCCCTTCCTGACGCCCTTGCGGTAGCGGTCGACGACGGCCTGGTCGTCGGCCGCGGCGGGCAGCCGGCCCTGGCGGCGGGCCTGCCAGAGCGCCTCGAAGGTCAGGTAGGGGTTGATGGCGTCCGCGCCGTAGCCGACAAGCAGGCAGTGGTGGTGGACCTCGCGGGCCTCGCCGGTTTCGAGCAGGAGTCCGACCCGGGTGCGCTTGATCGTGCGCAGCAGGTGATGGTGGACGGCGCCGCAGGCGAGCAGCGTCGGCACCGGGACGCGGTCGGGTCCGGCCGCCCGGTCGGAGAGGGCGACGAAGGCGCAGCCGTCGTCGACTGCCTGCTCGGCTTCCCGGCACAGGCGGTCGAGCGCGTTGCCGAGCCCCGCGGCGCCCTCTTCGAGGGGCCAGGTGGCGTCGAGGGTGCGGCAGGCGAAGCCGGCGTCCCCGGCGTCGGCGAGCGCCGCGAACTCCCGGTTGCTCAGAATCGGATGGGGCAGCCGGACGCGCAGGCAGTGGTCGGCGGTTGTCTCGAGCAGGTTCCGCTCGGGTCCGATCGTGCAGTCGACCGACATGACGACCTCCTCGCGGATCGAGTCGATCGCCGGGTTCGTGACCTGCGCGAAGAGTTGCTTGAAGTAGTCGTAGGCCGGGCGGTCCTGGTCGGAGAGGAAGGCGAGGGCGGTGTCGTTGCCCATCGAGCCGATCGGATCGCGCTGCTCTTCGATCAGGGGCCGCAGCATGAAGCGCATCGTCTCGCCGGTGTAGCCGAAGGCCTGGAGGCTCCGCGTCAGCGTGTCGTCGTCCATCGCCGCCTGGTTCGCGGGGGCGTTGCCGTTGCCCGTGTTGCCCTTGTTCCGGGCGTGGGCTACCAGGTCGGCCAGGTCGGTGCGGCGTTCGAGCCACTCCGCGTACGGCCGCTGCGAGGCGATGCCGCTCTTCAGCTCTTCGTCGGCGACGATGCGGCCGAGGTCGAAGTCGACCAGGAACATCCGGCCGGGCTTGAGCCGCCCCTTGCGCAGCACCCGCTCCGGCTCGACCGGGACCACGCCGGCCTCCGAGGCCATGATGACCAGATCGTCGTCGGTGACGTAGTAGCGGCTCGGGCGCAGGCCGTTGCGGTCGAGAACCGCGCCGATGTACCGGCCGTCGGTAAAGGCGATCGATGCCGGCCCGTCCCAGGGCTCCATCAGGCAGGAGTGGTAGTCGTAGAACGCCTTCTTCGTGGCATCCATGTGCGGGTCGTTCTGCCACGCCTCCGGGATCATCATCATGACCGCCTCCTGGAGGGTGCGGCCCGTGAGCAGCAGGAACTCGAGCACGTTGTCGAAGCTGCCCGAGTCGGAGCAG
The DNA here is from genome assembly GCA_027493375.1 of Candidatus Multivorans thiocomprendens. Taxonomy (GTDB): domain Bacteria; phylum Acidobacteriota; class Thermoanaerobaculia; order Multivoradales; family Multivoraceae; genus Multivorans; species Multivorans thiocomprendens. The sequence goes on from JAPVWO010000164.1 coordinate 1,423, forward strand.
TCGGGCTCGACGACCGGGAAGGCGAGGGGGAGATCGTCACCGAACAGGTCGCTTCGCAGCACGCCTTCGCGAGCGTGCATCCAGTTCATGTTGCCGCGCAGCGTGTTGATCTCGCCGTTGTGGCTCATGAAGCGGTTCGGCTGCGCGCGGTCCCAGGACGGAAACGTGTTCGTGGCGAAGCGCGAGTGGACCATCGCCAGGTGGGACTCGTAGTCCGGCGCCGCGAGGTCCGGGAAGAACGGCACGAGCTGGCCCGAGGTCAGCATGCCCTTGTAGATGATCACCCGCGTCGACAGCGAGCAGACGTAGAACATCTGCGCCTCGGCGAGGGCTTCGTTGCCGCGCAGACGGATCGTCGCCTGCTTGCGGATCAGGTAGAGCTCGCGCTCGAAGGCGTCCTGGTCGAGCCCGTCGGCCGCCCGGATGAAGAGCTGCTCGATGACCGGCATCGAGTCGATTGCCGTGGCGCCGATGTCCGCGACCTCGGGGCGGGTCGGCACCTTGCGCCAGCCGATGAGCTGCTGGCCGCGGCTTGCTACGACCTCCTCCACGACCCGCCGGCACAGCTCCCGTTCATCGTCGTCCTGGGGCAGGAAGAAGACGCCGGCGGAGAAGGTGCCGGGCGCCCCCAGTTCGGCGCCGAACTCGTCGGCGGCCACTCGCCGCAGCAGGGCGTGAGGCAGCGCGGTCAGCATGCCGGCGCCGTCGCCGGTGTTCGGCTCGCAGCCACACGCGCCCCGGTGGTCCATCTGCGTCAGCATGTGGGCGGCCTGCTGCATCAGCCGGTGGCTGCGCTCGCCGCGCACATGGGCGATGAAGCCGACCCCGCAGGCGTCGTGCTCGTAGGCCGGGTCGTAGAGACCGACCTTGCCGGGACGGAGCTTCATCGTGCCCCCATCTGCCGTTCTCGGCGAGACGTCCCGACTGGTGGGTCGGTCTGGAGTCCGGCCGTTGCTCTTGTGCCGGGACGGAGTTTCATGCGGCTTCTCCGCGCTCTGCTCTTGCCTCGTCCTCCGCCGGCATCGGCCCGGCGTTCTCGGTCAGGAACGCGGCGAACTCCTCGGCGGCCTGGCGGAGGCGGCCGCGGGCGTAGACGATGCCCATCGGCCGCTCGAGCTTCGGTTCGAGCGGCGCCGCGGCGAGCAGCCCGGCGCGCACCTCGGCGAGGAACGTCCTGAGCGGCAGGATCGCCGCGTAGTCGGTCGCCTGCAGCATGCTCTTGAACGTGTCGATGTTGTCGAGCCGCTGGGCGAACACCGCTTCCGCGCCGTTCTCGACCAGGTAGCTGCGAATGTGACGCGCGGCGGGGAGTTCGTGGGTGAAGTGGATCAGCTCGCGGCCGTCGAGGTCCCCGGCGAGCACGCGCTCGGCGCCGGCCAGTTCGTGGTTCACCCCGCAGGCCAGGCACATCCGCTCCTCCCGCAGCGGGCGCGACCGCAGGCCGGGCCACTGCTCCGGATAGGAGACGATGCCGAAGTCACAGCGGCCGGTTCGCGCCGCCTCGGCGACCGCGGCCGGCGGCTCGTACTCGATCTGCACGTCGAGTTCCGGACGCTGGAGCTGGAACTCGGCCCGCAACTGGTTGAGGAGCGCGATGCCCGCCGAGTAGATCGCGTGGACCCGCACCGTCCCGCCCCGCTCCGGATCGAGGCGGGAGACACTGCGCGCCAGGGCGTCGTAGCGGGCGACGAGTTCGCGCCCCTCGCGGGACACGAGGTCGCCGACGGGAGTCAGCACGAAGGGCCGCTTCGAGCGGTCGAGGAGCCGCGTGCCGAAGAGCTCTTCCAGGTGCTGGATGCGTTGGCTGACCGCCGACTGGGTGATCCCGTGAAGCTCGGCTGCGCGGCTGAAGCTGCGCAAGTCCGCGACATCGCAGAAGATCCTGAGCCCTTGCATCGTAAGGGCGGGATCTTACATTAGGTTGATCTCATGGAGCAACCACAGAGCATTAGCGAAGCTGATGTTAGGGCGCCTACGCCAATCGCCAGTAGAAGACGACGAGATAGGCCGCGAGCAGTACGGCGACCCACAGCGCCATCGACGCCGTGAGCCAGGAACGTCCGAGGAACCCCTGCGGGCCCAGGTGACGCTGTGCCGTTTCGAGCGCGGCGGCGGCGAGCCGGCCGGCCGCGGCGTAGCCTGTGCGGTGAAGAGCCACGAAAGCGGTCGCGACTCCGTCCCAGATGCGAAGACCGACCCGGCGGTAGAGCCAGTCCGCGTCCAGATTCACCGAGCGCAACTCCGGAGGATAGAGGCCGGTGCGCATGAGCGTCGCGAAGGCGAGGGCCGAGAAGAAGAGGAGCTGGCTCTGGGTGATGACGTGGGTCTTCGTGTAGACCGCGTAGTCGACCGGGTAGGGAAGCAGCTCGTAGAACGGGTTCGCGACGCCGAACCACATCTCGGCCAGCGGGAACAGGCCGATCGCCATGCTCGCGGCGGCCGCCAGGACCATCGCGACGATCATCGAACGCGGCGCCTCCTTGCAGCGGATCCCCGAGTCGTGGTGGAAGAAGGCGAAGAACGGGATCTTGATCCCGGCGTGGTGGAAGACGCCGGCGGAGGCGAACAGGAGCACGAGCCAGAGCCAGAAGTACTCCTTGTACACGGCCGCGCTCATGATCAGCGACTTCGTCGCGAAGGCGGAGAACAGCGGGAAGGCGGAGATGGACGCGGCGCCGACGATGCACAACCCGGTCGTGATCGGCATCGACTTGTAGAGGCCGCCCAGGTCCGAGCCGTTCACGTGGCCGACCCGATAGAGCACCGCCCCCATCGCCATGAACAGGAGGCCCTTGAAGAGGATGTCGGCGAAGGCGTGGGCGACGGCGCCGTTGATCGCCAGCTCGGTGCCGATGCCGATGCCCACGACCATGAAGCCGAGCTGGTTCGTCATGCTGTAGGCGAGCACCCGGCGCAGGTCGTTCTCGATCACGGCGAAGAAGATCGGGAACGCGGTCATCAGCGCGCCGATCCAGATCAGCTCGGACTGGCCGGGGAAGGCCCGCGCCAGGGCGTAGATCGCGAACTTGGTCGTGAAGGCCGACAGGAACACGGCGCCGGCCGGGGTCGACTCGGGGTACGCGTCGATCAGCCAACTGTGCAGCAGCGGGAAGGCCGCCTTGAGTCCGAAGGCGAGGAAGATGAGGGTCGCCGCCAGGTTCGAGAAGCCGAGCCCGCCGTCTTCGAGGAAGCCGGTCAGGTTGCGGAACTCCGCCCAGCCGGGAGCGGCGCCGACTTCGTGGCGGAGCAGCACGATGCCGGCGAGCAGAAGGACGCCCGAGACCATCTGCATCCCGAGGTAGCGAAGGCCGGCGCCGGCCGCCCGCCCGCTCCTCCTGACCCAGACCAGCAGCGCCGACGACACCGCGGCGACCTCCCAGAACAGGAACAGCGTCCAGAGGTCGCCCGCCAGCACGACCCCCAGCGCCGACCCGGCGTAGAAGACGCCCACGAGCGGCTGGAAGTTGTCCTTGACGTAGAACGAATAGATGCTGCCGATAAGCGCCGCGAGGTGGAAGATGACGACGAAGATCCGGCTCAGCGGATCGATCCGGACGAGCGTCAGGGTCTGGCCGAAGAGCTCGAACTGGGCGTAGTCGCCCAAGTCGAGGCCCCAGAAACGCCAGAGGGAGTAGACCGGCAGGGCCAGGAGCAGCGCCCGCAGCACGGTGCGCGGAAGCACGTTGCGCGGCGCCGCGGCCAGGACGACGCTGCCGAGCATGAGCAGCAGCGGCGGCGACAGCAGGAGTTCCGCCATCCGGGACTCAGGAGGCTCCGCCGTCGCGGCGTCGCTCGTAGTAGTCCTCGGACCGCATCAGCACGCGCCGCATCTGCTTCGCCGCCAGCACCAGCAGGAAGGCGCCGACGAAGCCGTAGACCGGGTAGAACCCGAATCCGCCGTCGGCCCAGCCGCCCCAGGCGTCGAACTCCGCCTTCTTCTTGTAGAAGAAATCCGCCGCCAGCCAGAGCACGTCGACGGCGATCAGCGCGTAGAAGACCTTGGCGACGTTTCCTTTCCTGTCGAGCCAGTAGCTCGTGCCGCCGTGTTTCCCGTGGTCGTGCTGCGCCATCGCTGGGCGGCGAGGTTAGCAGCCGGACTTCGCTCGAACCCGCCGGGTCGCCCCTTGGCCGCGACGGAGTTGTCCGACGGCGGCTGGAGCCTTCAACGTGACTGCGCCGAGGAGCCCAGCATGAGTCCAAGGCGCGTAGGTTGTGCCGCCTGGTTGACGAGCCGGTCGCCGTCTGGCAGGTTGAAGCCGCTGGCGAGCCGACGGGCGAAGCCCGATCACGTACCTCACCAACGACACGACGGGAGTAGCGCGCTTGAGACACCTCGTTCTGATCACCGCCTTGACGCTCGCATTCGGACCGGCCGCGACGGGCCAGGAGAAACCACCGCTTCCGGAGACGTGGGGCCGCTACTGGCCCGATTGGGGGCATGAGTGGATGTCCGTGTCGGTGGCGTTGAACCTTGACGGCAGCGTGTCGTCTCAGATCCCCGACAACTCCCGCGAGAAGTTCGAGGAGCAGACCGCGGACTTCAAGCGACTGTTCGGCTCTACCGCCGAGCATGGACTCGAGGAAGGAACCGTAGCGCCGAAGAAGTTCTGTCCGCCCAAGGGCTCGATCGGCTGGGGCGACAAGATCGCGGAGAATCTGGGGTCCATCCTGCTTCTGTCCGAGGTGGCGGTGAAGGCGACGATCGACTCGGTCGCACTCGGGTTCGGCACCGGGTTTTACCCAAAGGCCCTTGTACGCCTCAAGGACGTCGAGCCCCTGACGAACCGCTCGCCGTCGCCCGAATACGCGGTGTTTCCGATCGGGCAACTGGTGGCCGGTGGCCATGTGTTCTGTGGAGATCGGGGACAGATCGGGACGGGGGACTTCCGAGGCCCGTATCAGCCACGGGTCGGTTCGGAGATCGTCCTGATCGGACGCTGGCGAGACGGCACCGTGTTCCTGGGGGCATCGGACGCCTGGTATGCGGAGTTGAACAATGGCGTTCTCGAGTGGAGGTTCGGTGGGTTCGGAGGTCACGCGAGGATGACGCTCGAAGACGTGACGAAGCTCGTATTCGAGCTTGAGGCTGGAGGTTTGTTTGCGCAGACGGACCACTTGGCGAGAGCCGATCAGCAGTCTATGGAGCGGGTGCGTTTCGGGCAGGCGTGGGCGCGTGCGGTTGAGCGTGGCTGCGAGCCGGCGGTCATCAGCCGCAACGGCGACGCCACCGTCGGCTGCGAGATCGAGCCTTGATCGCTCGGGCGATTCTCGTAGCTCTCATCGCTCCCATTCTCTAGCCGACAGCCGGGGCTCAAGCCCAGGAGACGACGCAATGCACCCTCAAGAGGGACCAGAACCGAGGGCCGATACCCGAGAACATTTACTACAAGTCGTCCGACGACAGCGATCACTCGATAGCGGGCAGCAGGATCGAGCAAGCGGTCAACGGGTGGAACGGGTGCAAGGCATCGACGCCGATGATGCACCACGCCACGAAAGCGAATCCGGCGCCCGAGGGAGCGCGACTCTGGACCATCGTGAGAGGTACCTACGACTACTTCAAGGTCGATCTCGATAAGAGGAATCGTTGCAGCGATACTGAGTACGGACAACCGCGAACGATCCGCGTCTACCAGGATGCGCCGACGAACATCTGCGGCGAGAATGGCGAGTACCTGCACAAGAGCCTGATGCACGAGATGGGCCACACCATCGGTCTGCATCACATCACCGAAGTCGGACCCGAACATCCCGACTACGCAAACGCCCAAGCGTGTCGGGCGACGAAGGCGATGATGACGGACGTCTCTCTGGACGTCCGAGAGTTGTCGGAGGAGGTCGACTGCAAGTTCGCGCACGAGTTCCTGCGCGATGACCATCCGGTCGACTGCGCCGAGACGCCGGACCACGAAGACTGCACCGACGACGATGATGATGATGACGACGACGACGGGGGCGGCGGCGGCAACCCCGACATCGACTGCGCTGGAACCGATGCAGGTGGTTGCCGTCCCGGTCGCGACGACGGCGATGACGAGACCGACGCATGCGCCTTCCCCAAGCCGGGCTGCCCCGGCTACTGCGACCTGAACCCGTTCCACCGGGACTGCCCGGCGGACTGCACGCTGTTCCCGGGCGACCCGCGATGCGGGGACGTCACGTACAAGGTCTGCTGGGGCAAGTTTGAGGACACGGATGGCGACGGGGAACTCGAATGCGTGCCGAGGGAGTATCTCCGCGTCGGCGGTGACGGGAAGGACCCGGTCGTCATCACGGCCGCGGCCGCGTCATCGCGGAGCTACCGGATCCGCCTGGACCACGCGGGGAAGCTCAGCGTCAAGCTGACGGGGATGAACCGGGACTTCGACTGCAAGCTCTACGCATCGCCCAAGCCTCCGAGCGGCGACGCGCCGGATGCCGCGACCGGCTCGA